>NZ_JBITXP010000018.1:0-147295 GCF_044544765.1 Streptomyces sp. NPDC053513 | reverse complement strand
AGGCTATCCGTACGAGGAGACGCCCTTCCGCGGCACTCGATGTTCGAGGGCGTGAGCCCTCCGGCTTGACGGCATAGCAACGTGAGGTGTCTACGTTCTCATTCGCCGGACACACGTATATGCCTTGGCCTAAGCTGCTCCCAACTGTCACAGCAGTGTGGTCTCGCATCAAGACCCGGGTGTGACATCGGCATGAATTCCCGTGACCCCGAAACACGGGAAGCCTCATGTCCGATTCCTGCTCATGTGTCATGCGGTGTCCCGGAACGACCCCGCCGGGGAAGGGCATATCCCTGCGATATGCCCGTTATCACACGCATGCCCTTCGATCACTCCTCTGGGTGATCTGACGCGCACGCATAGTCCGTTCGGACCATTCAAGATTGGGCCCGAAGGGGGTGTTGCGCTGTGCCCACCTTCCGTAACGTCCCAACTGGCAGCGGTGAATATGCCGCTACCGCCGTGGGGGAGCCTCGATTCGGGAGAGGACGGCGCCGGTATGGGCTGGGTAGCTGACTGGAGTGCGCAGGCGGCCTGCCGCACTACCGATCCGGATGAACTTTTCGTGCAGGGAGCGGCGCAGAACAGGGCGAAGGCGGTGTGCACCGGATGCCCGGTGCGGACCGAGTGCCTCGCCGACGCCCTCGACAACCGCGTGGAGTTCGGCGTGTGGGGCGGCATGACGGAGCGCGAGCGCCGCGCCCTGCTGCGCCGCAGGCCGACCGTCACCTCGTGGCGCCGGCTCCTGGAGACCGCGCGGACGGAGTACGAGCGGGGAGCGGGCCTGCTGCCCGTGGCGATCGAGGACGACGCGACGTACGAGGCGTACGCCGCGGTCGGCTGACCCCGCGACCCGTACGAGACGCGGGTACGAGTACGGACACGGGTACTCGTACGCGAGACGGCTCAGGCCGAGGGCATCCGCCCCGCCGTGAGCCGGTCACCGATGGCCCGCAGCCCGGCGAGGTCGTGCACATCGCCGGGCAGGGCGGCCACTTCGGTCACCGCCACCTCCGGGTGGAGCGCGGTGAAGCGGTCGCGCGTGCGCTGCTCGCGCGCGAGCACCCGCATGCGCTCTGCGTGCAGGCGCAGAAGTCCTGCGGTGAGATGACGTACGTCCACGTCGGTTTCCTGTGCCGGTTCGGCTGTGGGGGCAGCCTCGGGTACGGGATGTGCGGCGGCGGTGGCGAGATCGTTCGGCTCGGGCTCGGTCTCGAACTCGGGCGTGGTGGCCGGGGAGCCACGCAGTCCAGCCTTCCCGCCCCCCTGATCCACAATGCGCCCCTCGTCAAGATTTTCCGCGGCGGCCCGCGCCCGCTCGGCCGACAGCCGGGCGGCGCCGCTGCCGTGGACGCGGTTGAGGACGAGGCCGGCCAGCGGCATCTGCTCGGCGGCCAGCCGCTCCACGAAGTACGCGGCCTCGCGCAGCGCGTCCCGCTCCGGCGTGGCGACCACGAGGAAGGCCGTGCCCGGCGCCTGGAGAAGCTTGTACGTGGCGTCCGCGCGGGTCCGGAAACCGCCGAACATCGTGTCCATCGCCGCCACGAACGTCTGGACGTCCTTCAGGAACTGACCCCCCAGCAGCTTCCCCAGGGTCCCCGTCATCATCGACATGCCGACGTTGAGGAACTTCATCCCGGCCCGGCCGCCGACCTTCGCCGGGGCCATGAGCAGCTTGATGAACTTCCCGTCGAGGAAGGACCCGAGCCGCTTCGGCGCGTCGAGGAAGTCCAGCGCGGACCGGGACGGCGGGGTGTCCACGACGATCAGGTCCCACTCGTCGCGGGCCCGGAGCTGACCCAGCTTCTCCATCGCCATGTACTCCTGCGTACCGGCGAACCCGGCCGACAGGGACTGGTAGAAGGGGTTCTCCAGGATCGCCCGCGCCCGCTCGGGCTCCGCGTGAGCCTCGACGATCTCGTCGAAGGTCCGCTTCATGTCGAGCATCATGGCGTGCAGTTCGCCGCCGTCGGACCCCTTGATCCCGTCGACCTTGCGGGGCGTGTTGTCGAGGGAGTCGATGCCCATGGACTGGGCGAGCCGGCGAGCCGGGTCGATGGTGAGGACCACGACCCGCCGGCCGCGCTCCGCCGCCCGCACGCCGAGGGCCGCCGCCGTGGTCGTCTTGCCGACCCCGCCCGCGCCGCAGCACACGATGATCCGGGTCCCCCGGTCGTCGAGGAGCGGATCGAGCTCCAGGAGGGGCACGCGATCGAGCCCGCCCGCGCTGTCCGGTACGGCTCCGGCTCCGGCCTCGCCCCCCGTTCCGGCCCCGGTGGTGGCCGCTTCGGGGGTCGTCGCGGCGTCCGCCTTCTCCGTCACGCGCCCACCCCTTGCTTCCGCAGTTCCTTCGCCAGCCGGTAGAGCCCGGCGATGTCCGCCCCGTCCCCGAGGAAGGGCAGTTCGTACGAGGGGACGCCGACGCCGTCCAGGACGGCGCGCTGCGTCCGTTCCAGCTCCACCCGCCGCGCGTGCTCGGCCGCCTGGTCGAGGAGCGGCTCGACCAGCCGCGTGCCGCCCGTGACGCCGACGGACGCCAGGGTGCGCGCGATCGCGTCCCGGTGGTCGCCCGAGGCCGCCCGTACCGCCGCCCCGTCGAGGACGTGCGGGCGGACCATGTTCACCACGACCCGCCCCACCGGAAGGTCGGCGGCCCTCAGCTCCGCGATGCCGTCGGCGGTCTCCTGGACCGGCATCTCCTCCAGGAGCGTCACCAGGTGCACCGCCGTCTCGGGGGACTTCAGGACCCGCATGACGGCCTGCGCCTGGTTGTGTATCGGGCCGATCCTGGCCAGGCCCGCGACCTCGTCGTTCACGTTGAGGAAGCGGGTGATGCGGCCGGTGGGCGGCGCGTCCATGACGACGTGGTCGTAGGTGGGGCGGCCGTCCTTCTCGCGCCGCCTGACCGCCTCGCACGCCTTGCCGGTCAGGAGCACGTCCCGGACGCCCGGCGCTATCGTCGTCGCGAAGTCGATCGCGCCGAGCTTCTTCAGGGCCCGCCCCGCCCCGCCCAGTTTGTAGAACATCTGGAGGTAGTCGAGGAGCGCGCGCTCGGCGTCGATCGCCAGCGCGTACACCTCTCCGCCGCCGGGGGCGACGGCGATCTTGCGCTCCTCGTACGGAAGGGCTTCCGTCTCGAAGAGCTGTGCGATGCCCTGTCTGCCTTCGACCTCGACGAGGAGGGTCCGCTTCCCCTCCGTCGCGAGGGCGAGGGCGAGGGCGGCGGCGACCGTCGTCTTACCGGTACCGCCCTTGCCGCTGACGACCTGGAGCCTGCTCACGCTGTCGAGCCTAACCACTGGCGGCCGGGCGCAATCAGCAGGCCGCCCCGGAGAAGCTCCCTAGGGGAGGCTTCGGGGGCCACCTCGGCGGGCAGCCGCCCGGCAGCGGATACAGTCGGCCCCATGACCAAGTGGGAGTACGTCACGGTGCCGCTTCTGGTGCACGCGACCAAGCAGATTCTGGACACCTGGGGCGAGGACGGCTGGGAGCTCGTCCAGGTCGTGCCCGGGCCGAACAACCCCGAGCAGCTCGTGGCCTACCTGAAGCGGGCCAAGTCGTGAGCGGGGCCGTCGAGGCGCGGATCGCCGAGCTGGGCCTGACCCTGCCCGAGGTCGTGCCGCCGCTCGCCTCCTACCAGCCGGCCGTGCAGTCCGGCGTGTACGTCTACACCTCGGGCCAGCTCCCGATGGTGGCGGGCAAGCTTCCGGTGACCGGCAAGGTCGGCGCCGAGGTCACGCCCGAGGAGGCCAAGAAGCTCGCCGCCACCTGCGCGCTCAACGCGCTCGCGGCCGTGAAGTCGGTCGCCGGTGACCTCGACCGCGTCAAGCGCGTCGTGAAGGTCGTCGGCTTCGTCGCCTCCGCCGCCGACTTCACCGGCCAGCCCGCCGTCGTCAACGGCGCCAGCGAGCTGCTCGGCGAGATCCTCGGCGAGAAGGGCGTGCACGCGCGCAGCGCCGTCGGCGTGGCCGTGCTGCCGCTCGACGCGCCGGTCGAGGTCGAGGTCCAGGTCGAGCTCGTCGAGGCCTGACCGCCGATCCGTACGGCTCGACGAGAGCCCGTACGACCCCGTACGACAGGGAGCCGGTTTTCCACAGCCCGGGGAAACCGGCTCTCGTGCATTCCGATGCTTGCGCATAGCATCCGGCCATGTCGAATGGTCAGTCGAAGCAGTCGAACGGTCAGTGGTACCCGGCGGAGTGGCCCGACCGCATCCGCGCCCTCGCCGCCGGTGAGCTCACCCCCGTGACGCCCCGGCGCGCCGCCACGGTCCTGCTCCTGCGGGACGGCGTCTCCGGGCCCGACGTACACATGCTGCGCCGCCGCACCTCGATGGCCTTCGCCGGCGGTGCGTACGCCTATCCCGGCGGCGGCGTCGACCCGCGCGACGAGCAGCCGGTGCGCTGGGCGGGTCCGTCCCTGGACACGTGGGCGGCCCGGCTCGGCCTCGACGATCCGGCGCAGGCCCAGGCCGTGGTCTGTGCCGCCGTGCGCGAGACCTTCGAGGAGGCGGGCGTGCTGCTCGCCGGGGAGACCACGGACGGCGTCGTCGGCGACACGACCGGCGAGGAGTGGGAGCGGGACCGGGAGGCGCTCGTCGCCCGGGAGCTGTCCTTCGCCGACTTCCTGGACCGGCGCGGGCTCGTCCTGCGCTCGGACCTGCTGGGCGCCTGGGCCCGCTGGATCACCCCGGAGTTCGAGGAGCGCCGGTACGACACCTGGTTCTTCGTGGCGGCCCTCCCGGCCGGGCAGCGCACCCGGGACGTGTCGGGGGAGGCGGACCGCACGGTCTGGATCCGCCCGGCGGACGCCGCGGCCGGCTACGACCGGGGCGAGCTGACGATGATGCCGCCGACGATCTCGACCCTGCGCACCCTGGAGCCGTACGGGACGGCCGCCGAGGCGCTGGTGGCGGCGGAGGCGCAGGACATGGCCCCCGTCCTCGCACAGGCGCGCCTGGAGGGCGACGAGCTGGTCCTGAGCTGGCCGGGGCACGAGGAGTTCACCAAGGTCATCCCCGCGGGAGGCGAGCGATGAGCGACGCCGCCGCCCTGCCCGGCCAGCCGCGCGGACTGGTGGCCTCCGGGCCCGCGACCGACCGCGCCGTGAACGTCCTGGCGCCCAACCCGTCCGCGATGACCCTCGACGGCACCAACACCTGGCTGCTCTCCGAGCCGGGCTCGGACCTCGCCGTCGTGGTCGACCCGGGGCCGCTCGACGAGGGCCATCTGCGGCATGTGATCGACACGGCCGAGAAGCTCGGCAAGCGGGTCGCGCTGACCCTGCTGACCCACGGCCACCCGGACCACGCGGAGGGCGCCGGGCGGTTCGCGGAGCTGACCGGGACGGCCGTGCGGGCCCTCGATCCGGCGCTGCGGCTGGGCGACGAGGGGCTCGGCGCCGGGGACGTGGTGACGGTCGGCGGCCTGGAGCTGCGGGTCGTCCCGACGCCCGGACACACCTCGGACTCGCTCTCCTTCCACCTGCCGGCCGACCGGGCGGTGCTGACGGGCGACACGATCCTGGGGCGCGGGACGACGATGGTCGCGCACCCGGACGGGCGGCTCGGGGACTACCTGGACTCGCTGCGGCGGCTGCGCTCCCTGACCGTCGACGACGGGGTGCACACGGTCCTGCCGGGACACGGGCCGGTCCTGGAGGACGCGCAGGGGGCCGTGGAGTTCTATCTGGCGCACCGGGCGAGCCGGCTCGCCCAGGTGGAGACGGCGGTCGAGGCGGGGTACCGGACGGCGGCGGAGGTCGTCGCCCATGTGTACGCGGACGTGGACCGCTCGCTGTGGCCGGCGGCCGAGCTGTCCGTACGGGCGCAGCTGGAGTACCTGAGGGACCGCGGCCTGGTCTGAGGGAGGACCTCCGGGTCCGGTCTGCCCGGGGCGCGGCTCGGCCCGACCGCGCCCCGGCCCGGCCCCGGTCGGACCCGACCCGGCCCCGGTCCGACCCGGCCTCGGTCCGACCCGGCCCCGGTCCGATCCGACCGCCCCCCCGCCCCGTGAGACCGGCCCCGGAACCTTTCGGCTTTCCCGCGTGTCTTACGCTCCGCTTACATCCGGCCGTAGCTTTCGGGGGGACCGCCCGTGTTCGTCATCGCCATCCTGCTGGTCATAGCCGCAGTCGTGCTCTTTCTCGTCGGCCGTGCCAACGACTCCAAGGGGCTGAAGTTCGGCGCCCTCGGCGCGGTCCTGGCCGGCCTCTTCTCGCTGATCGCGAGCATGACGTACGTGATCAGCGCGTACGAGGTCGGCGTGCCGGTCGCCTTCGGCAAGGTGGGTTCGCCGATGACCTCGGGCATGCACCTGAAGTCGCCGTTCACGGACGTCACGACCTTCTCCACCCGACCGGTCGACCTCAACCTCTCCGACAAGGACGTGGTCGAGGTCCGTTCCTCGCAGGGCGGTGTCATGTACGCCGAGGTGACGGTGAAGTGGTCCGTCGACCAGGCCAAGTCCGTCGAGCTCTACAAGCTCGCGGGCAGCGAGGAGGCCATCCAGCAGCGGCTGGTCTACCCGGACAGCCGGGAGATCGTCCGCAACGTCTTCGCCCACTACACCAGCGAGCAGGGGTACGCCACCGACCGCGAGAAGATCAACGCCGAGATCGGCGCCCTGATCAAGGAGCGTCTGGCCCCGCGCGGCATCGACGTGACCACGGTCAACCTGCGCAACGTGAAGCCCTCGGACGCCCTCCAGGGCCAGATCGACCGCAAGATCCAGCAGCAGCAGGCCACCGAGCGGGCCACCGAGGCCGCCCGTACGGCCAAGGCCGAGGCCGACCGGCGCCGCATCGAGGCGGAGGGCATCGCCCGCGCCAACAAGATCCTCAACGAGTCGCTGACGGACAAGGTCCTGATGAACCAGTGCATCGACGCGTACAAGGAGGCCGCGGCGAAGAACCCGGTCTACGCGGTGCCCTGCGGCTCCGGCGGCTCCGCCCCGGTGATCGTGGACGGCTCGAAGCGCTGACCGTCCCGCAGGACGCGGAAGGCCGCCCCGGTCCTCGGATCGGGGCGGCCTTCTCGTGTGCCGGGTGCTAGCGCGAGCGCTTCGCGAGGCGCTCCACGTCCAGCAGGATCACGGCGCGGGCCTCCAGGCGCAGCCAGCCGCGCTGGGCGAAGTCGGCGAGCGCCTTGTTGACCGTCTCGCGGGAGGCGCCGACCAGCTGGGCCAGCTCCTCCTGGGTGAGGTCGTGGACGACGTGGATGCCCTCCTCCGACTGCACGCCGAAGCGGCGCGACAGGTCGAGGAGCGCGCGGGCGACACGGCCCGGGACGTCGGAGAAGACCAGGTCGGACATCTGGTCGTTGGTCTTGCGCAGTCGGCGGGCGACGGCGCGCAGCAGCGCGGTGGCCACCTCGGGGCGGGCGTTCAGCCAGGGCTGGAGGTCGCCGTGGCCCAGGCCGAGCAGCTTGACCTCGGTCAGCGCGGTCGCCGTGGCGGTGCGCGGGCCCGGGTCGAAGAGGGACAGCTCGCCGATGAGCTCGCCGGGGCCGAGGACGGCCAGCATGTTCTCGCGGCCGTCGGGGGAGGTGCGGTGCAGCTTCACCTTGCCCTCGGTCACCACGTACAGGCGGTCGCCGGGGTCGCCCTCGTGGAAGAGCGCGTCGCCACGGGCGAGCGTCGCCTCACTCATCGAGGCGCGCAGCTCGGCAGCCTGCTCGTCATCGAGCGCCGCGAAGAGCGGGGCGCGCCGCAGAACGTCGTCCACGAGTTCTCTCCTACTGTCGACCTGCTCAAAGGACCTGGGTCCCATGATGCCGGACGCACAAAACAGTGCGATCAATCACAACAAGTTTGACGTACCGAGCCGCCCATCCGTACGTCAGGGGCCCGATTGGGCTCCGATCGGCCGTGCCCGGGGCGGATGTCGGCGGCGGCGCCTAGGCTGGCCGGGTGTCCAACTCGCCGGTGAGAGCGCAGGCCAAGGGGGCTGAAAGAGTGTCGGCCGAAGGTAATTCCGCTGTGGGCGAACGCGGCGTGTCGAAACGGGCTAAAGGTGCAAATCGGAAGCCCGTGAAGCCCGAATCGCGGCTCGCCATGGTCCGCCGCGCCCGGAAGATCAACCGCGAGCTGGCCGAGGTCTATCCGTACGCCCACCCGGAGCTCGACTTCCGCAACCCCTTCGAGCTGCTCGTCGCCACGGTCCTCTCGGCCCAGACCAACGACCTGCGGGTCAATCAGACCACCCCCGCCCTCTTCGTGAAGTACCCCACGCCCGAGGACCTCGCGGCGGCCGTGCCCGAGGAGGTCGAGGAGCTGATCCGGCCGACCGGCTTCTTCCGCGCCAAGACGAAGTCGATCATGGGTCTCGCCGCCGCCCTCAGGGACGACTTCGGCGGAGAGGTCCCCGGCCGCCTGGAGGACCTCGTCAAGCTCCCCGGCGTCGGCCGCAAGACCGCCTTCGTCGTCCTCGGCAACGCCTTCGGGGTCCCCGGCATCACCGTCGACACCCACTTCATCCGTCTCGCCCGGCGCTGGCGGTGGACCGAGTCCGACGACCCGGTGAAGATCGAGGCCGAGGTCGCCACGATCTTCCCCAAGAGCGAGTGGACGATGCTCTCGCACCGGGTGATCTTCCACGGCCGCCGGATCTGCCACGCCCGCAAGCCCGCCTGCGGCGCCTGCCCGATCACCCACCTCTGCCCCTCGTACGGAGAGGGCGAGACCGATCCCGAGAAGGCGCGGAAGCTGCTCAAGTACGAGATGGGCGGCTTCCCCGGCCAGCGGCTGAACCCGCCGCCCGACTACCCCGGCATCCCGGCGCCCCCGCTCGGCGGCGGTGCCTGAACCCGCCCCCGGGAGCCCCGGGCGCGTTCCCCCCGCCCCGGTCGGCCGGGGCGGGGGGAACGCCGGGAACGAACCCGTCCACCGATCGCGTTGTGAACCACGGGGGTGCCCAGTGACGCGCACTGACGAAGAGATCCACGGACCCGGCACGGCCGGGCTGCTCAGCCGGGACGGGCTGCCCGACTGGCTCGAACCGGTCGACCGGGCCGCCCGCACGGTCCGGCCCGAGCAGCTGAGCCGCTTCCTGCCGCCCGAAAGCGGCGCCGGCCGCCAGTCCGCCGTCCTCGTCCTCTTCGGCGAGGGCGAGCGCGGACCCGAGCTGCTGCTCATGGAGCGCTCCGGCAGCCTCCGCTCGCACGCCGGACAGCCCTCCTTCCCCGGCGGCGCCCTCGACCCCGAGGACGGCGACCCGGCGGACGGCGGCCTGCTGCGCGCCGCCCTGCGCGAGGCCCAGGAGGAGACCGGCCTCGACCCGGCGGGCGTCCAGCTCTTCGGCGTCCTCCCCCGGCTCTACATCCCGGTCAGCGGCTTCGTCGTCACCCCCGTCCTCGGCTGGTGGCGCGACCCCAGCCCGGTCGGCGTCGTCGACCCCGGGGAGACCGCCCGCGTCTTCACCGTCCCCGTGGCGGATCTCACGGACCCCGCGAACCGCGCGACCACCGTGCACCCGAGCGGCCACAAGGGCCCCGGATTCCTCGTCGCATCCGCTCTGGTCTGGGGTTTCACGGCCGGCGTCATCGACCGGCTGCTGCACTACGCCGGCTGGGAGCTCCCCTGGGACCGGTCCAGGCAGGTCCCGCTCGACTGGCGCTCATGACAGGCTGACCTCCGGGCGGACCGGCCGTGGGCCGACCGACCCCGGGCGACCGGAAACGAATCTGCGAGGCTATTGACGGTGAACGTGCTGGACATCTTGTTGCTGCTCGCCGCCGTGTGGTTCGCGATCATCGGTTACCGCCAGGGATTCGTCGTCGGCATCCTCTCGGTCATCGGCTTCCTCGGCGGCGGCCTCGTCGCCGTCCTGCTGCTCCCGATCCTCTGGGACCAGCTGACCGACCACAGCGAGGTGTCGACGACGGCCACCGTCGTCTTCGTGATGGCGGTCATCGTCTGCGCCTCCGTCGGCCAGGCCTTCACCACCCACCTCGGCAACAAGCTGCGCCGCCACATCACCTGGTCGCCGGCCCGCGCCCTGGACGCCACCGGCGGCGCCCTGGTCAACGTCGTCGCGATGCTGCTCGTGGCCTGGCTGATCGGCTCCGCCCTCGCCCGCACCTCGCTGCCCACCCTGGGCAAGGAGGTGCGGAACTCCAAGGTGCTGCTCGGCGTGGAGCAGGTGATGCCGGATCAGGCCTCGGGCTGGTTCGACGACTTCAGCTCCACCCTGGCCCGCAGCGGCTTCCCCCAGGTCTTCAGCCCCTTCGCGAACGAGCCGATCACCCCGGTCACCCCGCCCGACCCGGCGCTCGCCCACAGCCCCGTCGCCGCCCGCGCGCAGCGCTCCATCGTGAAGGTCGTCGGCACCGCGCAGAGCTGCGGCAAGGTCCTCGAGGGCACCGGCTTCGTCTTCGCCGACCGCCGCGTCATGACCAACGCCCACGTCGTCGGCGGCGTCGACGAGCCGACCGTCCAGATAGGCGGCGAGGGCAAGCTCTACGACGCCAAGGTCGTGCTCTACGACTGGCGGCGCGACATCGCCGTCCTGGACGTGCCGGGCCTCCGGGCCACGCCGCTGGCCTTCACCGACGAGGACGCCCGCAGCGGCGACGACGCGATCGTCGCCGGCTTCCCGGAGAACGGCTCGTACGACGTGCGGTCGGCCCGTGTGCGGGGCCGCATCAGCGCCAAGGGCCCCGACATCTACCACCGCGACGAGGTGCGCAGGGACGTGTACTCGCTGTACGCGACGGTCCGCCAGGGCAACTCCGGCGGCCCGCTCCTCACCGAGGACGGCGAGGTGTACGGCGTGATCTTCGCCCGCTCCCTCGACGACGCGAACACCGGATACGCCCTGACGGTCGACGAGATCCGCGAGGACATCGAGCAGGGCCGGACCGCCGACCAGCAGGTCGACACCCAGGCCTGCGCCCTCTGAGCCGAGCCCGAAGGGGCTTGTCCGAAACGGGCCCGAAGGAGCTCCCCGAAGGGTCTTGTCCGGAAACGGGCCCGAAGGGGCTCAGGAGGCGCTCACCGCTCCGCTGGGCGCCTGCTCACGGGGTGTTTCTGGGGTGCCGCAGTCGGGCCGAGACCCATCGGGCCCGGCGGCGCAGGATGCGCGAGATCCCCACCCCTGGTACCGCGTAGCCCGCGTCCGCCGGGCCACCCCTCTCCCGGGAGCCCGGCCCCGTGGCCGAGCGGCGGTCGCGTGCTGTCGTGTCACCGTAGTCGTGCGTCCAGCCCATACTTCGACGTCTGCCCGGGGGCCGAGGTCGATAACCGCCTCGGGGCCCGCCAATTGGAGTATGCGCGAGGCACATGGCCGTTCGACGGACGCCTGTGCGCCGAGGCCGTCCCTGACGGGGGCTCAGCGGTCGGGCTCGGGGTCCTTCAGCCAGTTGACGAGTTCCGTGGTGAAGGCCACCGGGTCCTCCTCGTGCGGGAAGTGCCCCAGGCCGTCGAAGAGCCGCCAGCGGTACGGCGCCTCCACGTACTCCCCGGACCCCGCCGCGCTGCGGGTCCGCATCACCGGGTCCAGGGAGCCGTGCAGATGGAGCGTCGGCACCCGGACCGGCCGCTTCATGCGCCGGTTGAACTGGATGCCGTCCGGGCGGGCCAGCGACCGCACCATCCACCGGTACGGCTCGATCGAGCAGTGCGCCGTCGACGGCACGCACATCGCCCGCCGGTACGCCTCGACGGCCTCCTCGTCGACCGGCTTCGGGCCCGACCAGTCCCGGATCAGCTCGCCCACGAGCGCACCGTCGTCCGCGACGAGCTGACGCTCCGGCAGCCACGGCCGCTGGAAGCCCCAGATGTGCGAACCGGCCCGCGACTGGGAGAAGTCGGAGAGCATCGCCGAGCGCCAGCGGCGCGGGTGCGGCATCGAGGAGACCGCGAGCCGGCGCACCAGCTTCGGCCGCATGACGGCGGCCGTCCAGGCGAGGTAGCCGCCCAGGTCGTGCCCGACGAGCGCCGCGTCCGGTTCGCCCAGGGAGCGGACGACGCCGGTGATGTCGAGGGCCAGGTTGGCGGGGTCGTAACCCCGTGGCGTGCGGTCGCTGCCGCCCACCCCGCGCAGGTCCATCGCGACCGCCCGGAACCCGGCCTCGGCGAGCGCGGGCAGCTGGTGGCGCCAGGTCCACCAGAACTGCGGGAAGCCGTGCAGGAGCAGCACCAGCGGGCCGTCGCCCATCTCGGCGATGTGGAAGCGGGCGCCGTTGGCGGCGACGTCGCGGTGCGTCCACGGCCCGTCGAGCCGTACGGGCCCGCCGTTGCCGCCGGTGCTCTCGGGAAGGGTCATACGGACGAGCGTGCCACAACGGAGGCCTTGTCCAGTGCCGGGCGCGGCTCCGGACGGGGGTGCGGCTTCGCGTTCTGCATGATCGCCGCCGTCTTCTTGGCGGAGGCGATGGACTTCTCCGGCGGCTTGACCTTCTTGAACTTGGCGTACGCGATCAGCCCGAGCAGCGTCGCGACCAGCACGTTGAAGGCGAAGGACAGCAGGAAGCACCAGACGAGGTTCCAGCCCCCGTTACCGTTGTGCCCGCCGGTCCAGGTGTTGATGGCGTACGCGAGCGCGAAGCTCAGCATCGGCAGCGAGAAGAGCAGCACCACGGCGGCCGCGATGCCCGCCGCGCTGCCGATCGCGCCGCGCTTGACGTCCTGTCGGATCTCGGCCTTGGCCAGGGCGATCTCGTCGTGCACCAGCGCGGACATCTCGGCGGTCGCCGAGGCGACCAGCTGACCGAGGCTGCGCTCGGTGCCGTCGTACGGGTCGCTCATCGCTGCTCCCTCTCCTTCTGTCTACGGTCCGACTCAGATCATGCCGGACGGTCGGCGCCGTCGCGCGATGCCCCCGCCAGTTGGGCGCGCTGCCGGTGTTCCGCCGCCTTCCGCTCGTAGATCTCGGCCATCCTCAGGTGGTACTCGGGGTCGTCCTGTTCGTACATGTCGGGGATCCCGTCCCCGTCGTCGTCGCGCTCCTCCTCGGAGACGAGGGCCTGGTACTTCCGGACCCGCAGCTTCAGCAGGACGGAGGCGAGGACGGCCGCGACGAGCGAGCCGATCAGGACGGCGGCCTTCACCTCGTCGGTGAGGGCGGCGTCCCCGGCGAAGGCGAGTTCGCCGATGAGGAGCGAGACGGTGAAGCCGATCCCGGCGAGGGTGGCGACGGCGAACACGTCGGGCCAGGCCAGGTCCGGGTTGAGCTCCGCGCGGGTGAAGCGGGCGGCGAGCCAGGTGCCGCCGAAGATGCCGATCGCCTTGCCGACGACGAGGCCGAGGACCACGCCGAGGGTGACCGGCTGGGTGAAGACGTCGTGGATCGCGCCGCCGGAGACGCTCACCCCGGCGGAGAAGAGCGCGAAGAGGGGCACGGCGAACCCGGCCGAGAGCGGCCGGACCAGGTGCTCGATGCGCTCGCCGGGGGAGTGCTCCTCGCCCTCCCGGGTGGTGCAGCGGAGCATCAGGCCCATGGCGACGCCGGCGATCGTGGCGTGGACGCCGCTGTTGTACATCAGGCCCCAGACGACCAGGGCCAGCGGCACGTACACGTACCAGCCGCGGACGCCCTTGCGGAGCAGCAGCCAGAAGACGACGAGTCCGGCGGCGGCGCCGCCGAGCGCGGCGAAGTTCAGGTCGCTGGTGAAGAAGATCGCGATGATCAGGATCGCGAACAGGTCGTCGACGACGGCGAGGGTGAGCAGGAAGGCGCGCAACGCGGACGGCAGCGAGGTGCCGATCACGGCGAGGACGGCGAGCGCGAAGGCGATGTCGGTGGCGGTGGGCACGGCCCAGCCGTCCAGGGAGCCGTCGCCGAGGGTGTTGACCAGGGTGTAGACGAGGGCGGGGGCGGCCATGCCGCAGAGCGCGGCGACGACGGGGAGCATCGCGGCCTTGGGATCGCGCAGCTCGCCCGCGACGAGTTCGCGCTTGAGCTCGATGCCCGCGACGAAGAAGAAGACCGCGAGGAGGCCGTCGGCGGCCCAGTGCTGGATGGACAGGTCGAGGCCGAGGGCGGCGGGGCCCATGTGGAAGTCCCGGACGGCCTCGTAACTGCCGCCGAGCGTGTTCGCCCAGACGAGGGCGGCGACGGCGGCGAGGAGCAGCAGGACGCCGCCGACGGTCTCGGTGCGCAGGGCGTCGGCGATGTACCGCCGCTCGGGCAGCGAGAGGCGGCCGAGGAACTTGCGGTCGTGGGACACGGACACGTGGGGGACCTCCGTCGGGCAGGCAGGGCGAAGCACATGCCGACCAGACTTCCCGGCTCACCTGGGTCTTTCTGTCGCGTTCCTGACGCGGTCCTTACTTTACCTAACGAGCCCGGGATGTGTCCGGCGAGATTCACTTTAGAAAGATATGGGCCTTTCGTCCCGTCGGGGTGTGCAGGTGGGCCGGGGTACGGGAACGCCCGTCCCGAGCGGCTCGGGACGGGCGTTCACGACCTACCGGTGGCGGCTCAGTCCTCGCTGGGCGTGGCCGGCAGCTGGTTCTGGATGAGCGACATCACGGAGGAGTCGGTCAGGGTCGTGACGTCACCCAGCTCGCGGTTCTCCGCGACGTCGCGCAGCAGGCGGCGCATGATCTTGCCGGAGCGGGTCTTCGGCAGCTCTGCCACCGGCAGGATCCGCTTCGGCTTGGCGATCGGACCGAGGGTCGCGCCCACGTGGTTGCGCAGCTCGGCGACCAGGTTCTCGTCCTGTTCGGCGCTGCCGCGCAGGATGACGAAGGCGACGATCGCCTGGCCGGTCGTCTCGTCGGCGGCGCCGACGACGGCCGCCTCGGCCACGGACGGGTGCGAGACGAGGGCCGACTCGACCTCGGTCGTCGAGATGTTGTGGCCCGAGACGAGCATGACGTCGTCGACCCGGCCGAGCAGCCAGATGTCGCCGTCCTCGTCCTTCTTGGCGCCGTCACCGGCGAAGTACTTGCCCTCGAAGCGGGACCAGTACGTGTCGATGTAGCGCTGGTCGTCGCCCCAGATGGTGCGGAGCATCGACGGCCACGGCTCGGTGAGGACGAGGTAACCGCCGCCGCCGTTCGGGACCTCGTTCGCCTCGTCGTCCATGACGGTGGCGGAGATGCCCGGCAGCGGGCGCTGGGCGGAGCCCGGCTTGGTCTCGGTGACGCCCGGCAGCGGCGAGATCATCATCGCGCCGGTCTCGGTCTGCCACCAGGTGTCCACGATCGGGGTCCTGTTCGCGCCGATGTGCTCGCGGTACCAGACCCAGGCCTCGGGGTTGATCGGCTCGCCGACCGAGCCGAGCACACGGAGGCTGGAGAGGTCGAACTTCGCGGGGATGTCGTCGCCCCACTTCATGAACGTGCGGATCGCGGTGGGCGCCGTGTA
Organism: Streptomyces sp. NPDC053513; assembly: GCF_044544765.1. NCBI lineage: Bacteria > Bacillati > Actinomycetota > Actinomycetes > Kitasatosporales > Streptomycetaceae > Streptomyces > Streptomyces sp. NPDC053513. The sequence continues at coordinate 131,986 of NZ_JBITXP010000018.1, read as the reverse complement.
CAGGATCGTGACGCCGTACTTCTGCACGATCTCCCAGAACCGGCCCTGGTGCGGGGTGTCCGGGGTGCCCTCGTACATGACCTGCGTCGCGCCGTTGGCCAGCGGGCCGTAGACGATGTACGAGTGACCGGTCACCCAGCCGATGTCGGCGGTGCACCAGTAGACGTCGGTCTCCGGCTTGAGGTCGAAGACGGCGTGGTGGGTGTAGGCGGCCTGGGTGAGGTAGCCGCCGGAGGTGTGCAGGATGCCCTTCGGCTTCCCCGTGGTGCCGGAGGTGTAGAGGATGAAGAGCGGGTGCTCCGCCGGGAAGGCCTCCGGGGTGTGCTCGGCGGACTGGCGGGCGACGACGTCGTCCCACCAGACGTCCCGGCCCTCGGTGATGGCGGTGTCCTGGCCCGTACGACGGACCACGAGGACGTGCTCGACCTGCGGGCACTTGGCGACGGCCTCGTCGATGGCCGGCTTGAGGGCACTCGGCTTGCCGCGGCGGTAGCCGCCGTCGGCGGTGACGACCAGCTTGGCGTCGGCGTCCTGGATGCGGGAGGCGACGGCGTCGGCCGAGAAGCCGCCGAAGACCACCGAGTGGGCGGCGCCGACGCGGGCGCAGGCCAGCATCGTGATGGCCGCCTCGGGGATCATCGGCAGGTAGACGGCGACCCGGTCGCCCTTGCGGACGCCCAGCTCGATCAGGGCGTTGGCGGCCTTGGAGACCTCGTCCTTGAGCTCGGCGTAGGTGATCGCGCGGCTGTCGCCCGGCTCGCCCTCGAAGTGGATGGCGACCCGGTCGCCGTGACCGGCCTCGACGTGCCGGTCGACGCAGTTGTACGCCACGTTCAGCTCGCCGTCCGCGAACCACTTGGCGAACGGCGGGTTCGACCAGTCGAGGGTCTCGGTCGGCTCGGTGGCCCAGCTGAGTCGCCTGGCCTGCTCGGCCCAGAAGCCCAGCCTGTCCGCCTTGGCCTGCTCGTACGCCTCCGCCGTCACATTGGCGTCCGCGGCCAGCTCGGTGGGCGGCGCGAACCGCCGCTCTTCCTTGAGCAGGTTGGCCAAGGATTCGTTGCTCACGACATCTCCCTTTCCCAGGGCGTCCTCTGTGCGTATGTGTCCCGCGTCATAGCTCATCAGTCAGATGCCCGGGTGACAAGAGCCTCCAGGGAATTGGTTTAGACCTGTGAGCGGGTTGACGTGCGGTGGCCCCTTCTCCCCGAGCGGTGGAAGAAGGGGCCACACAGTCTCACGGCCGGGAGGACCGGAAGGTTCAGGACGCGCGCCGCCGGTGGCGCGGTCGCGGAGGTCGCGACGCGCACCACCGGTGTCGTGGCCGCCGGGGTCAGGACGCGCGCGCCGCCAGGCGGTCTGTCGGCATGCCCAGGGTCACCTCTTCGAGGGAGTCCGTGGGGACGGCCGGGGTCGCCACTTCGAGGGAACCCGCGGGCGCGGTCCGGGTCGTCGTCTCGGGGCCGTCCGTCGGCATCACCCGCGTGAAGACGTCGTCGTAGCCGTGCACCTCGTCCGTCCCGGAGAGCAGGTACGCCTGTGCCTCGCCCACGTGGAAGTACACGCCGTGCAGCGTGAGCGTGCCCTCGGCCAGCCGGCGCGCGACCGGCTCGTACGCCCGCAGGTGCTCCAACTGCTGGACCACGTTGGTCAGACAGAGCTGCTCGACCGCGTCGGCCGGGAGGCGCCCGGAGATCCGGGCCCAGGCGTGGCGTCGGCTCGCCATCCGCTCCAGGCTGGGCCGGCCGTGGCGCAGCCAGCGGCGGAGCGGGGTCGGCGGGTCGTCCGGGCCGCCGTTCAGCAGGGCCTGCATCGCGCCGCAGCCGGAGTGGCCGCAGACGGTGATCGACTCCACCCGCAGCACCTCCACCGCGTACTCGATCGCCGCCGCCACCGAGTCGTCCCCGCTCTCCTCGCCGGGCAGCGGGACGAGATTGCCGACGTTGCGCACGGTGAAGAGGTCGCCCGGCCCGCTGGAGGTGATCATGCTGGTGACGAGGCGGGAGTCGGAGCAGGTCAGGAAGAGCTGCGAGGGCCGCTGCCCCTCCCGGGCGAGCCGTGCGAGCTCGTCCCGGACCAGCGGGGCGGTGTTCCGCTGGAACTTGCCGATGCCGCTGGCGAGATGCAGCCCCGTCGTCTGTCCGGTTCCCGTCGTCCGTCTGGGCTCGGCCGGCTCTTCCCCGCACTGGTGGTTGTGCCAGGGAGTCCAGGGACGGCAGCAGGGGTGCGAGGCGGAGTCGGTGACGGGCGCGGGCTCGGCGATCCGGGCACCGGACGGCCCGGTGGTCTCGACCGTCCCGCCGTGGGCGAGGTGCCCGGCGGTCCAGTCGCTCAGCGTCTCGTAGGCGGCGTGGTCCATGAAGGACCCGTCGAGCTCGACCACCACGTCGGATCCCCGCGGCAGTTGGTGCAGCGCCCGGCTGAGCCGGGGCACGGCGAGGAAGGTCAGCTGGCCCCGTACGTGCAGCAGTTGGCGGCCGTCCCGCTCCTCCCGGGTGATCCGGGTGCGGGCGAGCCGGTGCAGGGCGACCGCGATGGCCACGGCGATCCCGAGGGCGACGCCCTCCAGGATGCCGACGAGGACGACGCCGGTCAGCGTCACCGCGTAGACGACGACCTCGCGGTGCCGGGTGACCGTACGGATGTGGGTGATGCTCACCATCTGGATGCCGACCACCATGACGAGGGCGGCGAGCGCGGGCAGCGGGATCAGGTCGAGCACCGGCACGAGCAGCAGGGCCGCGAGCACGATCCACAGGCCGTGCAGCATGGTCGAGGCCCGACTCACCGCTCCCGCCGAGACGTTGGCGACGCTGCGGACCGCGACCCCGGCGACCGGGAGGCCGCCGAGCGCCCCGGAGACCATGTTGGCCGCGCCCTGTCCGGCGAGCTCGCGGTCGAGACGGGAGCGGGGGACGCCCTGGCCGCGGTCCTCCCGGGCGGCGACCAGCTTGTCGACCGCGACGGCCGACAGCAGCGACTGCACGCTGGTGACCAGCGTGATCGTGAGCACGCCCGCCGCGATGCCGAGGACCGGGCCCTCGGGCAGGCCGGGCAGGGCGTGGCTGCTCCAGGACGGCAGGTCCACGCGCGGCACGGCGAACCCGGCGAAGGCGGCCGCGGCCGTCGCCCCGGCCACCGCGACGAGCGCGGCGGGGACCTTCCGCATGAGCCGTCCCGCGCGGCCCGGCAGGCGCGGCCAGCACAGCAGCACGGCCACGGTGAGGGCGCTGATGGCGAGCGCCTCCGGGTGGGCGCGCGCCAACTGGGCGGGCAGCCCGATGACGTTGTCCACGGCGGAGCTCTGCGGAGTGCCGCCCAGCACGATGTGGAGCTGGGCGAGGGCGATGGTGACGCCGATGCCGGCCAGCATGCCGTGCACGATCGCGGGCGAGACGGCGAGCGCCGAGCGGGCCACGCGCAGGGCCGACAGGGCGAGTTGGGTGAGGCCGGCGAGGACGGTGATGGCGCAGGTGGTGCGCCAGCCGTACTTCTGGATGAGCTCGGCGGTCACGACGGTGAGTCCGGCGGCGGGGCCGCTCACCTGGAGCGGGGAGCCGCCGAACCGGCCGGCGACGAGGCCGCCGACGGCGGCGGCCACCAGGCCGGCCTGGAGCGGGGCTCCGGTGGCGAGGGCGATGCCGAGCGAGAGCGGCAGCGCGATCAGGAAGACGGCGACGGACGCGGAGACGTCGGCGCCGGCGGGGCGGAAGCGGCGGGGCCCGTCCGGCGGGCTGTGAGGCCGCTGGCTCCGGGGCCGGTTGGTCGTGCGGGCAGGGGTGCAGAGAGTCATGTTCCCGTCTCCTCCGGGGCAGCGCGGTCGCGGCTCGTGCGGGGTGCAGCGGCGGGATCGGCGAGAGCCTCCGGGTGATCTGCGTGTTCGAGTGGAGGATCAACGCTCGGTAAATGGATCGTAATGGAGAGTAAAGACTGCGGCATTATTTTCGGGGCAAACAGGGCAATGATTCACCTGTTCCGGTGACAGAACGTGCACATGCCGCTTGTCGTTGACGGCCCCCGGTCCTCACGGTGCGACGTTTACGCCGCTTGTACGCAAATCCGAGGATCTGAGGAGAGGTGCGCGGATGTCAGCCGCCCGCAGAACGACCACTGTCCGGAGGAAGGCGCTCGCCGTCGGCGCCCTCACCCTCGCCCTCGCCACCGGCCTCGCCGGCTGCTCGGGCTCCGACGACACCGCCGCGAAGGGCACCCCGGGCGACGCGGGCGCCAAGAAGGGCCCGGCCGCGGCCCCGCAGACCGTGACCCGGCTGATCGGCGACGGCTCGACCGCCTTCACCGGCGCCCAGCCCCACCAGCCGGTCTGGCAGAAGCTCAAGCCCGGCGAGACCCCGCCGCAGTTCGTGGTCTTCTCCTGGGACGGCGCCGGCGAGGACAGCCAGAAGCTGTTCTCCCACTTCCGCGCGGTCGGCAAGAAGTACGACGCCACCATGACGTACTTCCTCAGCGGCGTGTACCTGCTGCCGGAGGAGAAGCGGGAGCTCTACGACCCGCCGCAGCACAGCCCCGGCCGCTCCGACATCGGCTTCAACGACGTCGAGGGCATCCGCGCCACCGTCCGCGAACTGCGCGGCGCGTGGCAGGAGGGCAACGAGATCGGCACCCACTTCAACGGCCACTTCTGCGGGAAGGACGGCGGCGTCGACAACTGGTCGGTCGAGGACTGGAAGAGCGAGATCAACCAGGCCAAGTCCTTCGTCAAGCACTGGAAGACCAACGCCGGCCTGCGCGCCGAGCAGCCGCTGCCCTTCGACTACGACAAGGAGCTCGTCGGCGCCCGCACCCCCTGCCTGGAGGGCCGGAAGAACTTCGTCCGGGCGGCGGCGCAGATGGGCTTCCGCTACGACACCAGCGGCGTCAACGACCAGATCTGGCCCAAGAAGGACCTGGGCCTGTGGGACCTGTCGATGCAGCTCGTGCCCGTCCCGGGCCGCGCCTTCCAGACGCTCTCCATGGACTACAACTTCCTGGTGAACCAGTCGGGTACGACCCAGGGCGACCCCTCCCGGCACCGCTACTGGGGCGACCAGATGCGCGACGGCCTGGTGCAGGCCTTCGAGCGCTCCTACCGGGGCAACCGCGCGCCGCTGATCATCGGCAACCACTTCGAGTCCTGGAACGGCGGCACGTACATGCGGGCCGTCGAGGAGACCATCGCCACCGTCTGCGTGCAGAAGGACGTCAAGTGCGTCTCCTTCCGTCAGCTCGCCGACTGGCTCGACGCCCAGGACCCCGACGTCATCGCCAAGATGCGCACCCTGAAGGTGGGCGAGGCGCCGGCGGGCGGCTGGAAGGCCTTCCTCACTCCCCAGCCGGCCGCCCCGGCAGGCGCCCCGGCCAAGACCACCGAGCAGACCGAACGCCACTGAGCCCGACCGTCGGTGTCAGGTGGGGGGGCGGTGCCGGGCCGGCCCTCGGGGGTCAGGCGGGCTGAACGGCGCTGAGCCCCTCGTCCAGTACGAAGCCGGGGTCGACCTGCGACGCCAGGTCGGCCCCGGTCTTGGCGTTGCCCCAGCTCTCCGCGTTGCGCAGGTGGAAGTGGACCATCTGGCGCGTGTAGCGCTCCCAGTCGCGGTGGGCGTACGAGTCGTCCGCCGCGTCCTGGAGGGCCTGGAGCGCCATGCGGTTCTCCGCCTCCAGGAGCTCGAACCGGGGCGGACGGCCCTTCTCCATCGCGCGGACCCAGTCCGAGTGCCCCACCGTCACCAGCAGGTCCTCCCCGACCTCCTCGCGCAGGAAGTCGAGGTCGTCCCGGCCCTGCACCTTGTTGCCGACGACCCTGAGCGCCACGCCGAAGTCCCGCGCGTACTCCTTGTACTGGCGGTAGACCGAGACGCCCTTGCGGGTCGGCTCGGCGACCAGGAAGGTCATGTCGAAGCGGGTGAAGAGACCCGACGCGAAGGAGTCCGAACCCGCCGTCATGTCGACGACCACGTACTCGTCGGCCCCGTCGACCAGATGGTTGAGGCAGAGCTCCACCGCGCCCACCTTGGAGTGGTAGCAGGAGACCCCGAGGTCCGACTCGGTGAAGGGCCCGGTCGCCATCAGCCGGATCTCGCCGTCGTCGAGCGGGACCGGACGCGCGCACGCCTCGTACACCGGGTTGTCCTCGCGGACCCGCAGCAGCCGCGAACCCGCCCCGGGCGGCGTCGTCTTGATCATCGTGTCGGCGGAGACGATCCGCGGATTGCTGCCCCGCAGGTACTCCTTGATGAGCGGCAGATGCGCGCCCATCGCGGGCAGCGCGGCGGCCTCCGCCTCGGACAGACCGAGCGCGGCACCCAGGTGCTGGTTGATATCGGCGTCGACGGCGACGACCGGTGCTTCGTTGGCGGCGAGGTGGCGGATGAAGAGCGAGGACAGCGTGGTCTTGCCGCTGCCGCCCTTCCCCACGAAAGCGATCTTCATGTTCACCTAGGGTAGCGGCATGATTGCGCCGCGTGGTCAAGCTGCGTGAAGAAGACCACTCCATCGTGGGGCGGGGCCCCGAGGCGCGTAGCCTCCCTACTTATGAGTACGCACGCCTCTGACCCCTTGGCCGCCCTCGGCTCCCTGCCGGGCGTCGCCGAAGCGGTGGACTCCGTACGCAAGGCCGTCGACCGGGTCTACGGCCACCGCGTGATGCGCCGCCGCAGCAACGAGATCTCCTCCGAGGCGGCCCTGCGCGGCGCGCGCGGCTCGGCCGCCCTGTCCGGGGCCGACTGGGCCCTGGAAGAGGTCCGCCGGCGCACCGACTTCAGCGCCGACGCCGAGGCCCGCACCGTCGGTGCCGCCCTGCGCCTCGGCGCCGAGGCCGGGCAGCTGCTCTCCATCTGGCGCCAGTCGCCCCTGCGCGTCCTCGCCCGGCTGCACCTGGTCGCCGCCGGCGACGCGGGCCTCCCGGCCGGCGCCGGCGCGGGTGTCGGAGACTCCGTGGGCCGGCCCCGGCTGGACGGCGAGACGGTCGACGAACCCCTGATCGACGTCCCGCTGCCGACGCCCGCCGAGATCGCGGGGCGGCTCGACGGCCTCGCCGAACTGATCGTCGCGGGCAGCGAGGCCCCGGCCCTCGTCACGGCCGCCGTGGTCCACGGCGAACTGCTCGCGCTGCGCCCCTTCACCTCGTACAACGGCCTCGTCGCGCGGGCGGCCGAGCGGATCGCGCTGGTCGGCAGCGGCCTCGACCCCAAGGCCATCTGCCCGGCCGAGGTCGGCCACGCGGAGCAGGGCCGGGCCGCCTACCTCGCCGCCTTCGAGGGGTACCTGTCGGGCACCCCGGAGGGCATGGGTGCCTGGATCGCGCACTGTGGACGCTCGGTCGAGCTGGGGGTCCGGGAGTCGACGGCCGTCTGCGAGGCCCTCCAGCGCGGCGCCGCCTGAGCCTGGCCCTCATGGGCCCACCTGGCCTTCACGGGCGACCTGGCCCTCACGGGCCGACCGGGGCCGGAAACGGGTTGCGGCGGCACCAGTCCTGGTACCGCCGCTGGCACGTCCACCCAGTTACCAAGCGTCCTCGATATGTGCCCATCAGGCCGGGTACTTTGCCCGTGGCCTGGTGCGGCTGGCCCGTAATCGACGGGTCGACGTCGCGTGGGTGCCCGGTTTCAGTGCTAGGTCCGTGGGGCCTTCATGCTCAACAGGTGATCCTCTCGGATGTCCTCGGTCTCGCGGGCCTGATTCCTTTCTACTCCTGTCCGGGTGGAAGCGAAAGTGGTGGCTCCACTTCTCTGTCGATTGCTCAAATTCGGGCAAAGTCCCCGGCGGGGCGATGGGTGAGCGCCGCCTGCCGTCGCCGCGCCGCGTACCAGACGAGCCCTGCTCCGACGACCGCCGCTCCGACCGCCGCCGCGGCGACGAGCGTGGGGCGGGGCGGCATCCGGAATTCGGGCAGCCGCTGCTTGAGGCGCACCGGCTTGTCGAAGGCCAGGACCGGCCACTCCCGTGCCACGGCCTCACGGCGCAGCGTCCGGTCGGGATTGACCACGTACGGGTGGCCGACGGCCTCCAGCATGGGGATGTCGGTCGCCGAATCGCTGTACGCGTAGCAGCGCGAGAGGTCGTAGCCCTCCGACTTCGCGAGCTCCCGCACGGCCTCCGCCTTCGTCGGCCCGTAGGCGTAGTACTCCACCTCCCCGGTGAAGCACCCGTCCTCGCCGACCACCATCCGGGTGGCGACGACCCGGTCGGCGCCGAGCATCTCGCCGATCGGCTCGACCACCTCGGCACCCGAGGTGGAGACGATCACGACGTCGCGGCCGGCGGCGTGATGGTCCTCGATCAGGGAGGCCGCCTCGTCGTAGATGATCGGGTCGATCAGGTCGTGAAGGGTCTCGGCGACGAGCTCCTTCACCTGGGCGACGTTCCAGCCTTTGCAGAGCGCGGAAAGATATTCACGCATCCGCTCCATCTGGTCGTGATCGGCTCCGCCCGCCAGGAAGACGAACTGGATGTAGGCCGTCCGCAGGGCGGCGCGGCGGCTGATCAGCCCGCCCCTGTAGAAGGACTTGCTGAAGGTCAGCGTCGAAGACTTCGCAATGACCGTCTTGTCCAGGTCAAAGAAGGCGGCTGTGCGCGGCAAGGAGTGGTTTTCCACGAGCCCGAGCATAGGTGCCCGCCATTCGGCGTACGCTGGGGCGCGTGGGTTTGCCTGAGAAGGCTCTCGGGTACACCATGGAAGTCACGGATCGTTCGCGACCGTGCTAACCCGGTCCGGCTCCTCCCCCCCCGAGTCGGCCGGAGAGACGACCCCCGCTCTCCCCCCCGGCGGGGGTCGTCGCATGTCCGGAGCCATTTCGGCTCTGCGTGCCATCGCTTGCTCCCTTCCTTCCGTTCGTCGATCACGAGTCGACCGAGGCCCCGCCCGGCTCTCGATGCATCACTCACAGTAATCGTCGGACTGCGTTCCGGACAGCCCGCGAAGGGGTGGCGAAGTTATTCACAGCCCCTCGCTTATCCACAGTTTTTCGGCGAGGTCGGCACGATTTCCAGGACGGCCCCACGGTGATTCCTGTCGCGAAGTTCGCGGCCGACAGGAATCACGAGAGGGGCGTGCGCCGTGGGGACATCCAGGACTTCCGGGGCCATGGGTACGGCACACGGAGCGAGGCAGGACGGGGCGGGACAGGAAGGACCGCGCCGGCCCGGCCCGCTGATCGTCACCGAGGACCTCGGGCTGCTCGACGACCTCCTGCGGCTGTGCGCCGCCGCCGGGGTCGAGCCCCAGGTGGACCACCGGGTGCCGCACCGGCGCGAGACCTGGACCGATCCGCCGCTCGTCCTGATCGGCGATGACGTCGCCGCCCATTGCCGGGGAGCGGTGCGCAGGCCCGGGACCCTCCTCGTCGGCCGCGACCGGGACGACCCGGAGCTGTGGCGGCTGGCGGTCGAGATCGGCGCGGAGAGCGTCCTGAGCCTCCCCGGCGCCGAGAGCCTCCTCGTCGACCGCCTCGCCGACGCCGCCGAGGGAGCCGACAGGGCGGCGCTGACGGTCGGCGTCGTCGGCGGCCGGGGCGGCGCGGGCGCCTCCACCCTGGCCTGCGGTCTCGCGCTCGCCGCCGCACGCGCCGGGCACCGCACGCTGCTCGTCGACGGGGACCCGCTGGGCGGAGGGCTCGACGTGCTGCTCGGCGGCGAGCGCGAGGAGGGCAGGCGATGGCCCGACTTCGCCGCCTCGAAGGGCCGACTGGCCGGCGGCGCCCTGGAGGAGTCCCTGCCGTCGGTGCGCGGCGTCCGGGTGCTCAGCTGGGGCAGGGACGCGGTGGCGCCGGTGCCGCCCGAGGCCGTGCGGTCCGTGCTCGCCGCCGCGCGCCGTCGGGGCGGGGCCGTCGTGGTCGACCTGCCGCGCGGAGCCGACCCTTCGGTCACCGAGGCACTGGCCCAGCTCGACCTCGGACTGCTCGTCGTGCCGGGAGAGCTGAGGGCCGTCGCGGCCGCCCACCGGATGGTCTCGACGATCGGCCCGGTCGTGCGCGACCTGCGCGCCGTGGTCCGCGGTCCGTACGCGGCGGGACTCGACGAGCGGTGGGTCGCCGACGCGCTGCGGCTGCCGCTCGTGGGTGAGCTCCCCTACGACCCGGGGATCGTGGCCGACCAGGATGCGGGCGTGCCGCCGGGTGCCGAACCCCGGGGGCCGCTCGGCCGGTTCTGCGCCGCCTTCTGGGAGCGCGCCGGCGGTGAGGCATGACCGGGACAGGGCTCGCGGCCCGGGGCGCGGACGGTGTCGCGGGCGGTGGGACGGGGCTTCTCGACGCCGTGCGGCAGCGGCTCGCGGCGAGCGGAGCCGAGCCCACCCCTGCGCGCGTGGCGGCGGCGCTGCGGGCCCAGGGGAGGCTGCTCGGCGACGCGGAAGTGCTCGGCGCGGCCGAGGAGCTGAGGTGCGAGCTGATCGGCACCGGGCCGCTGGAGCCGCTGCTCGCCGACCCGGCGGTCACCGACGTCCTCGTCTCCGCACCCGACCAGGTGTGGGTGGACCGGGGCACCGGCCTCGAGCGGGCCCCGGTGTCCTTCCCCGACGCCGCCGCGGTCCGCCGCCTCGCGCAGCGGCTCGCGGCGGTGGCCGGGCGCCGTCTCGACGACGCCCGCCCCTGGGTCGACGCCCGGCTCCCCGACGGCACCCGGATGCACGCGGTCCTGCCACCGGTCGCGGTCGGCTCGACCTGCCTGTCGCTGCGAGTGGTCCGCCCGCGCGCCTTCTCCCTGGAGGAGCTGGCCGCGGCGGGCACCGTGCCGCCGGACGGCGCGCCGATCCTGCGGGCCCTGATCGACGCCCGCGTGTCGTACCTCGTCAGCGGCGGCACCGGCACGGGCAAGACCACGCTCCTCGCGTCGCTCCTGGGGCTCGTGGGGGAGCGGGAGCGGATCGTGCTCGCCGAGGACTCGGCGGAGCTGCGGCCGGACCACCCGCACGTGGTGCGCCTGGAGGCGCGGCCGGCGAACCAGGAGGGCGCCGGGCTCGTGACCCTGCGGGATCTGGTCCGCCAGGCTCTGAGGATGCGTCCCGACCGACTGGTGGTCGGAGAGGTCAGGGGCGGCGAGGCGGTGGATCTGCTCGCCGCTCTCAACACGGGCCATGAAGGCGGCTGTGGAACGGTCCACGCCAACACGGCCGCGGACGTTCCGGCCCGGCTCGAAGCCCTGGGGACGGCGGCCGGACTCGACCGGGCCGCCCTGCACAGCCAGCTGGGCGCGGGCCTGTCGGTCGTGCTGCACGTCGTACGGGACCGGGACGGGCGGCGGCGGATCGCCGAGGCGCACGTTCTGGAGCGGGACCGGGACGGCCTGGTCCGGACGGTGCCGGCGCTGCGGTGGGGCGCGGCCGGGTTCGAGCGGGAGCGGGGCTGGGAGCGGCTGAGGTCGCTGATCGGAGGGGGGTCACGATGACGGGCGAGATGGTGCCGGTACGGGGCGTGGCCCATGGAGCGGCGGTGCTCTGCGCGGCGCTCGCCCTGTGGTGGACGGTCGAGCGGCGGCGCGGGGCGGGCCGGGCGCGGGCGGTGCTCGCGGGCGGGGGTACCGGCGGGCGCGGCGGCTGGGAGTGGCCGGCGGTGGCCGCGCGGTGGTGGGCCGCGCTGCGGGGACGGCGCGCGTGGCTGTGCCTGCCGGCGGCGGGGGTTCTCGACCTCCTCGGTGAGTCCCCGCTGCCGCTGCTGGCGGGGGCGCTCGCGGTACCCCTGGTGGATCGGCGGCTGCGGGCCGCGGGGCGCGGGAAGGAGCGCGAGGCGCGGGCCGAGCGGGTGGTGGCCCTGTGCGGAGCGGTGGTGGGCGAGTTGAGGGCCGGATGGCAGCCCGCGCAGGCGCTGTCCTTCGCGGCCCGGGAGACGGGTGCGCTCGGTGCCGCGGAGGCGTCGGTGCTGGCGGCGGCCCGGTTCGGCGGGGACGTGCCGGAGGCGCTGCGGCGGGCGGCCCGGCAGGACGGTGCCGACGGGCTCGCGGGCATGGCGGCCTGCTGGCAGGTGGCCGTCGACGGGGGCGCGGGCCTGGCCGCCGGACTCGACCGGCTGGAGGCCGCCCTGCGGGACCACCGTGAGCAGCGCGACCGCCTGCGGGCCGAACTGGCCGGTGCCTGGGCCACGGTGACGGTCCTCGCCCTGCTCCCGGCGGCCGGACTCGCCCTCGGTGCCGCCCTGGGCGCCGATCCGCTGAGGGTGCTGCTGCACACACCGGCCGGCCTGGGCTGTCTGGCCGTGGGCGGGGCGCTGGAGGCGGCCGGACTGTGGTGGGCCGCGCGGATCGTGCGGGGAGGGGAGCGGGTGTGATCGGGGAAGCGGTCCACCACGTGCCGGACGGCGTTCGAGCGGCGGTCCTTCCGCTCCTGGTCGCGGTCCTGTGCGCGCAGGGTGTCATCGAGGTGCTGCGCGGACTGCGGGCACGCCGGACGCGGTGGCAGGCGAGGGCTCTCCTCGCGAGCCCGGAACCGCGCCTCCGGAAGGGCTGGAGCGGGCTGCCGTCGTGGGTGTGGCCGTGGTCGGCGCCCCTCGTCGGACTCGGCGTCGGCTGGGTGCTGTTCGGCGAGATCGGTGGCCTGTGTACCGGGGTCTTGGTGGCCGTCGGAGCGAGGTGGAGGGCGGCGCGGCGGCCCTTGCCGACGTCGGCCGGCGAGGAGGTGGCGGCACGTCACCTTCCGCTCGCCGCAGATCTGTTGGCGGCCTGCGCCGCCTCCGGAGCCGGACCGGGTGAGGCGGCGGAGGCGGTGGGACGGTCGTTGGGCGGCCCGCTCGGCGAGCGTCTGACCCGCACGGCCGCCGAACTGCGGCTCGGCGGCGAACCGGCCGAGGTGTGGGGGAGGTTCGGCGCGATACCGGGTGCCGAAGGGTTGGCCCGCTGCATGGAGCGGGCCGGTTCCTCGGGAGCACCGGCAGCGGAGGCCGTCGCCCGGCACGCGGCCGCCCTGCGCGCCGCCCGCGCCCGCGCGGCGGCGGCCGGGGCCCGGAGGGCCCAGGTGCTGATCAGCGCGCCCGTGGGGCTCTGCTTCCTGCCCGCCTTCCTGGCGGTGGGCGTGGCCCCGGTGGTGATCGGCCTCGCGACGGGGCTGCTGGACGGATGAACACGACGGCACGACGAGACACGGCACGACGAGACGCGGCACGACGAGAGACGACGAGGAGCGGTGACATGACAGATCACGGCGCGGCACGGCAGGACGAGGCGGGGCGGGGCGAGGAGGACGGTATGGCGTTCAAGGCGCGACTGCGTGGCTGGTGGCGGGCGCGGCGGGCGGCAGCGCGCCGCGACGACGGGATGACCACGTCCGAGTACGCGGTGGGGACGATCGCCGCGGCGGCGTTCGCCGCCGTCCTCTACAAGATCGTGACCAGTGGGGCGGTCTCGGGAGCACTGGAGTCGGTGATCGGGAAGGCCCTCGATGCGCCGTTCTGACCGGGGGTTCGTGACCGTGGAGGCGGCGATGGTCCTGCCCGTCCTCGCACTGTTCACGGTGACCCTGCTCTGGGCGCTGGCCGCGGCCGCCGCGCAGATCCGGTGCGTGGACGCGGCGAGGGCGGGGGCGAGGGTGGCGGCCCGTTCGGAGCCGGTGGCCGCCGCAGAGGCGGCCGCCCGTGCCGCCGCCCCTGAGAGCGCCCGGGTGTCGGTGGCGAGGGAGGGCGAGCTGTGGCGGGTGACGGTGGAGGCGGCGGCCCCGGGCCCCCGGGGCATGGGCGTCACTCTGAGAGCCGAGGCGGCGGCCCTCGCGGAGGACACGGTGGGCGGGGGAGCCCCATGACGGCCACCGGGCGCCGCGGCGCTCCTGTTCGATCCTGGCCGGAACACGGGACCGCGAGCCGGGGCACGACCCGGCTGACGGCCGTACGGCCGACCCGACTGGCGGCGGCCACACGGCCGATCCAGCTGCCGGCCAGAAAGCCGACCTGGCAGCCCGCCAGACGGCCGTCCCGGCTGCCGGGCGAGTGGTCGGTCCCGCTGCCGGGCGGGCGGTCGGCCGGGTGGCCGTCCCCGCTGCCGGGCGAGCGGTCGGACCGGGGTACGGGGGCGGTGGGGGATCGTGGGGCGGCGACCGTGTGGGCCGCGTTCGCCGCGTGTGCCTTGTGCGTGGTGTTCGGGGTGGTGCTCGCGCTCGGGCAGGCGGTGGCGGCCAGGCACCGGGCCGGCGGGGCCGCCGACCTGGCCGCCCTCGCCGCCGCCGACCGGGCCCTGTGGGGCGAGGCCGAGGCGTGCGCCGCCGCCTCACGTGTGGCCGTCGCGCAGGGCGCCGAGCTGGCGCGGTGCGCGGTGCGGGACGGGGTCGCGGACGTGACCGCCCGGGTGGTGCGCGGCCCGTACAGGCCGGAGGTCAGGTCGCGGGCGGGTCCTCCGGAGCCTCCCGCAGGAGTTCCGTGAGGAGGCGGACCGCGCCGCGCTTGTGGAGCGGATCGTTGCCGTTGCCGCACTTCGGGGACTGGATGCAGGAGGGGCAGCCCGCCTCGCACTCGCAGGAGGCGATGGCCTGCCGGGTGGCCGTCAGCCAGGCGCGGGCCGTGTGGAAGGCGCGCTCGGCGAAGCCCGCGCCGCCCGGGTGCCCGTCGTACACGAAGACGGTGGGCAGCAGGGTGTCGGGGTGGAGCGGCACGGAGACGCCGCCGATGTCCCAGCGGTCACAGGTGGCGAAGAGCGGCAGCATGCCGATGGAGGCGTGCTCGGCGGCGTGCAGGGCGCCGCCGAGGATCTCCGGGTTGATCCGGGCGGCGTCGAGCTGGTCCTCGGTGACCGTCCACCACACGGCCCGGGTGCGCAGGGTGCGGGGCGGCAGGTCGAGCTTGGTCTCGCCGAGCACCTCGCCGGTGATCAGACGGCGGCGGAGGAAGGAGACGACCTGGTTGGTGACCTCGACGGAGCCGTAGCAGAGGCGGCCGGCTCCCCAGGGGATCTCGGTGTCGGTTTCGAGGACGGTGATGGAGGTGGTGTCGCGGGCGGTGGTGGAGTACGGGGGGACGGCCTCCTCGACGAGGGCCACGGAGTCCTTGAGGTCGAGCTCCCGCACCAGATAGGTGCGGCCCTGGTGGAGGTGGACGGCGCCCTCGTGGACGGCGGCGTGGGAGGCGGCCTCGTCGACGGTGCCGAGGAGGCGGCCGGTGCCGGCCTCGACGATCCGGACGGGGCTGCCGCCGCCGCCCCGGATGTCGGTGAGGTCGGCGGCCCGCTCACGGCGGGTCCAGTACCAGCCGGTGGGTCGGCGGCGCAGCAGACCGGCCCCTTCCAGCTGGGGCAGCAGGCCGGGCGCGGCCGGGCCGAAGAGGACCAGGTCCGGCTCGGTCAGCGGGAGCTCCGCGGCGGCGGCGCACAGATGGGGGGCGAGGACGTAGGGGTTGTCGGGGTCCAGGACGGTCGTCTCGACCGGCTGCTCGAAGATCGCCTCCGGGTGGTGGACGAGGAAGGTGTCCAGCGGATCGTCCCGGGCGACCATGATCGCGAGGGCGCCCTCGCCGGAGCGGCCGGCGCGGCCCGCCTGCTGCCACAGGGAGGCCCGGGTGCCGGGGTAGCCGGCGATCACGACGGCGTCCAGGCCGGAGACGTCCACGCCCAGCTCCAGGGCGGTCGTGGCGGCCAGGCCGAGGAGCTCCCCGGAGTGCAGGGCCCGCTCCAGGGCGCGGCGCTCCTCGGGCAGGTAGCCGCCCCGGTAGGCGGCGACGCGGCGGGCGAGCGCGCGGTCGGTCTCGGCGAGCCGTTCCTGGGCGATCACCGAGATCAGCTCGGCGCCGCGCCGGGAGCGGACGAAGGCGACCGAGCGGACGCCCTGCCTGGTCAGGTCGGTCAGCAGGTCCGCGGTCTCGGCGGTGGCGGTGCGGCGCACGGGCGCGCCGCGCTCGCCGTGCAGCTCGGTCAGCGGCGGTTCCCAGAGGGCGAAGACCAGCTCGCCGCGCGGGGAGGCGTCGTCGGAGACCTCGGTGACCGGCAGGCCGGTGAGGCGGCCGGCGGCCCGGGCCGGTTCGGCGGAGGTGGCCGAGGCGAGGAGGAAGACGGGTTCGGAGCCGTACCGGGCGCAGACGCGGCGCAGACGGCGCAGCACCTGGGCGACGTGGGAGCCGAAGACGCCCCGGTAGGTGTGGCACTCGTCGATCACGACGTAGCGCAGGGAGCGCAGGAAGGAGGACCACCTGGGGTGGGAGGGGAGTATGCCCCGGTGCAGCATGTCGGGGTTGGTCAGCACGTAGTTCGCGTACTGCCGGACCCACTCGCGTTCCTCGAACGGAGTATCGCCGTCGTAGACGGCGGGGCGGATCCGGTTGCCGAGCGGGGCGGCCAGTTCCCGTACGGCGCGTCGCTGGTCGGCCGCGAGGGCCTTGGTGGGGGCGAGGTAGAGCGCGGTGGTGCCGCGGCCGTTCGGGGCCTCCGCGCCGTCCAGGAGGGTGCTGAGGACGGGGGCGAGGTAGGCGAGCGACTTGCCCGAGGCGGTGCCCGTGGCGATCACCACGGACTCGCCGTCCAGGGCGTGCTCCGCGGCCTCCGCCTGATGGGCCCAGGGGTGCTCGATGC
Source organism: Streptomyces sp. NPDC053513 (assembly GCF_044544765.1). NCBI lineage: Bacteria > Bacillati > Actinomycetota > Actinomycetes > Kitasatosporales > Streptomycetaceae > Streptomyces > Streptomyces sp. NPDC053513. Next base: position 115,528 of record NZ_JBITXP010000018.1, on the reverse strand, counting down.
CGGCCTCCTGGATCGCCGCGATCACCTCCGGGCGGATGCGGTGCGGCCAGACGGCATGGCGGCCCTGCCGAGCGGGCATGTGCTCCGTATGAGTGATGCGCGCGGCCCGGCTCTCGCCCGAGGAGAGACGGTCGAGGACCATGCCGGGAGAGGGGCGGCTGCCCTTTTCCCCGGCCGGGCGACGGGGGCGCTGATTCTTGGCCATCGGCACCGAGTGTGTCACTGCCATGACGGACAATGCTTCCAAGGCGTCGTGCATGGCTGCTGGTAAGTGATTGAATGCCATCGCGGCTGGCGTTCCGTTCCTCGGCTCCGCCCCGGAGACCCGAGAAAACGATCGCCCGATAGCAAGGTGCTGGAGGATCCGTGGACCTGTCCCTGTCGACTCGCAATGTGTCCGGTGCTGGCGGTGACCGTACGGTCGTCGAGGTCGGTGGCGAGATTGATGTGTATACCGCGCCCAAGCTGCGCGAGCAGTTGGTCGAGTTGGTGAACGACGGCAGCTACCACCTGGTCGTCGACATGGAGGGCGTGGACTTCCTCGACTCCACCGGCCTCGGTGTGCTCGTCGGCGGCCTGAAGCGCGTGCGCGCCCACGAGGGCTCGCTGCGCCTGGTCTGCAACCAGGAGCGCATTCTGAAGATTTTCCGGATCACGGGTCTCACCAAGGTGTTCCCGATCCACACCTCGGTCGACGAGGCCGTCAACGCCGTCGACTGAGCCCAGGGGGTTCGCATGGCCACCGTTGAACTCCGCTTCAGCGCTCAGCCGGAACACGTCCGTACGGCCCGCCTGGTGGCGGCCGCGGTCGCGCGCCGGGCGGGTGTGGACGAGGCGGTCCTCGACGAGGTGCGTCTCGCTGTGGGTGAGGCCTGTTCGCGTGCGGTCGGGCTGCATCGCAGCAACGACGTCACGACCCCCATCCGGGTCGTCCTGACCGAGGAGGAGAAGACGTTCTCCATCGAGGTCGGCGACGAGGTGCCGGGCGCGGGGGTGGCGGCGGCCGATGCGGCCGGTGTCCCCGGTGCGCGGGCCGCGGCCCCGGCCGAGGACTTCGACGACGCCGACGGCGAGGACGAGATGGGGCTCGCGGTGATCCGCGGGCTCGTCGACGACGTCGAGGTGAGCGCCGGCCGGGACGGCGGCACCATCCGGATGACGTGGCCGGTGAGCTCGGCGGACGTGCTGTCCTGACCCGTACGCGGGCGGGGCCCACCCCCCGTACACGTGCATGAGAGAAGAGGCCCTGCGACCGCAGGGCCTCTTCCCTTGTGCGCCGGGCGTCCTCGCCCACGAATTGGTGCATCCCCATATGTACCGTCTTGTCTCCCTATGATCCGTCTCCATGGACCCCACAACGCTCGCCGCGGCGGTGCTCACGAGCGGGAACCGGACGATCGTGGTCGTCGTCGCGGCCATCGCCCTCGCCGCACTGGTCGTCGCGCGGCTCCTCGTCCGACAGGTGCTCGCGGCGGGCGAGGGCACCGAGAGGATGAGGGCGATCGCCGCCGCCGTGCAGGAGGGCGCCAACGCCTACCTCGCGCGGCAGCTGCGGACCCTCGCCGTCTTCGCGGCCGCCGTGTTCTTCCTGCTGATGCTGCTGCCGGCCGACAACTGGTCGCAGCGGGCAGGACGTTCCCTGTTCTTCCTGGTCGGGGCGCTCTTCTCCGCGGTCACCGGCTACCTCGGCATGCGACTCGCCGTACGGGCGAACGTGCGGGTGGCCGCCGCGGCCCGGGAGGCCACGCCGGCGCCGGGCGAACCCGAGAGGGACCTGAACGAGGTCGCGCACCGGGCCATGCGGATCGCGTTCCGCACGGGCGGGGTCGTCGGCATGTGCACGGTCGGCCTCGGACTGCTCGGGGCCGCCTGCGTCGTCCTCGTCTACGCCGCCGACGCGCCCAAGGTCCTGGAGGGATTCGGGCTCGGCGCGGCGCTCATCGCCATGTTCATGCGAGTGGGCGGCGGGATCTTCACCAAGGCCGCCGACGTCGGCGCCGACCTCGTCGGCAAGGTCGAGCAGGGCATCCCCGAGGACGACCCGCGCAACGCCGCCACCATCGCCGACAACGTGGGCGACAACGTCGGCGACTGCGCCGGCATGGCGGCCGACCTCTTCGAGTCGTACGCCGTGACCCTGGTCGCCGCGCTCATCCTCGGCAAGGCGGCCTTCGGCGATCACGGCCTCGCGTTCCCCCTGATGGTGCCGGCCATCGGGGTGGTCACCGCCGTGATCGGCATCCTCACGGTCGCCCCGCGGCGCGCCGACCGCGGCGGGATGAGCGCGATCAACCGCGGCTTCCTGGTCTCGGCGGTCATCTCGCTGGTGGGCGTCGCCGTCGCCGCCTTCGTCTACCTGCCGTCCTCGTACGCCGAGCTCGAGGGCGTCACCGAGCCGGGCATCCACGGCCACGGCGGCGACCCGCGGGTCCTCGCCCTGGTCGCGGTCGCCCTCGGCATCGTCCTCGCCGCGCTCATCCAGCAGCTCACCGGCTACTTCACCGAGACGAGCAGGCGGCCGGTCAGGGACATCGGCAAGTCCTCCCTCACCGGCCCGGCGACCGTCGTCCTCGCGGGCGTGGCGCTCGGCATGGAGTCCGCCGTCTACACGGCCCTGCTGATCGGACTCACCGTCTACGGGGCGTTCCTGCTCGGCGGCGCCTCGATCATGCTGGCGCTGTTCGCGGTGGCCCTCGCCGGGACGGGCCTGCTCACCACCGTCGGGGTGATCGTCGCCATGGACACCTTCGGTCCGGTCGCCGACAACGCCCAGGGGATCGCGGAGATGTCCGGGGACGTCACGGGGGCGGGCGCGCAGGTCCTCACCGACCTCGACGCCGTCGGCAACACCACGAAGGCCATCACCAAGGGCATCGCCATCGCCACCGCCGTCCTGGCGGCCTCGGCGCTCTTCGGCTCGTACCGGGACGCCATCGCGACCTCGGTCGCCGACGTCGGGGAGTTCGGCGTGAGGGTCGGCGAGGTGACGCTCTCGATGGACATCTCGCAGCCCAACAACCTCTTCGGCCTGATCCTCGGCGCGGCGGTCGTCTTCCTCTTCTCGGGGCTCGCGATCAACTCGGTTTCCCGCTCGGCCGGTTCGGTCGTCTACGAGGTGCGGCGGCAGTTCCGCGAACACCCCGGGATCATGGACTTCACCGAGAAGCCGGAGTACGGGCGGGTCGTCGACATCTGCACCAAGGACGCGCTGCGCGAACTCGCCACGCCCGGGCTGCTCGCCGTGATGGCCCCGATCGCGGTCGGCTTCACGCTCGGGGTCGGCGCGCTCGGCGCGTACCTCGCCGGGGCGATCGGTGCGGGCGCGCTGATGGCGGTTTTCCTCGCCAACTCCGGTGGCGCCTGGGACAACGCGAAGAAGCTGGTCGAGGACGGGAACCACGGCGGCAAGGGCAGCGAGGCGCACGAGGCGACCGTCATCGGGGACACCGTCGGCGATCCGTTCAAGGACACGGCGGGCCCGGCGATCAACCCGCTCCTGAAGGTGATGAACCTGGTCGCGCTGCTGATCGCCCCGGCGGTCGTGCGGTTCAGCTACGGCGGCGACGCGAGCCCCGGGCTGCGGGCGGCGGTCGCGGCGGTCGCGCTCCTCGTCGTGATCGGCGCGGTCCGGGCGTCCAAGAGGCGGACGGTGTCGATGTCCTGACGTGGCGTCCGTCTCATTACCGGGGGTTTCCGGGTGGGGCGGGAAGCTTATCCCTTGGTTCAAAAGACTGCAATATGGTACGAATCGGTCGTACGAAAAGTGGAAGTAGCCCGTTCGGCGTGTATGTTCCGGGGCCGAGAGCCTTGGAAGGGACCGATCCGTTGAACAAGAAGCTTGCGGCCGCACTGTCCGGCGGCACGGTACTGATGCTCGCGCTGGCCGGTTGCAGCAGCGACGAGGGCGACAAGGTGGGTGACTGGGCGAAGACGTTCTGCGACCAGGCCAAGCCCCAGATCCAGAAGCGGGCCGACGCCCACCAGATCATCATCTCGACCGCCGCCGACAGCAAGCCGGCCGAGATCCAGGCCGCCGACTCGAAGGCGTTCCAGGACATCGCGAACGCCGACCGGGCCCTCGCCAAGGCCGTCCAGACCGCCGGAGCCCCGCCCGTCGAGAACGGCGAGAAGGTCAAGCAGGACGCGATCAAGGAGCTCAACGACACCGCCGTGGCGTACGAGGGGCTCAAGAAGCAGGTCGACGCGCTGGACCCGACGAACCAGCAGAAGTTCGCGGACGGCCTCCAGACCGTCGCCGACGGCCTGACCAAGATCGAGAAGATGGACCAGAACGCCCTGTCCAAGCTGGAGGACGGCGAACTGGGCCAGGCGATGGCCAAGCAGCCCGGCTGCCAGAAGCCCACGGCCTCGGTCCCGCCGAAGACCTCCGCCTCCCCGAACGCCGGCACCACCTCCGACCCCGACGCCGCCTCCGACTCGGATTCCGACTCCACGAACCCGACCAAGAAGGCGTCCGCCAAGCCGACCAAGAAGCCCACGGCCGGCAAGAGCGAGTGAGCGGGTAGGAGCACCGGGGACCGGACGGCCCGGCGCCCGCGGCGATCCGCCGCATGCCGCCGGGTCGGCCGCCCGGATGTCGGTGGCGGCCGTCACAATGGAGCGGTGAGTACGACCAGCCTGCCCCCCCGCCTCCCGGTGCCCGCGCACGCCGCCCGTCTGCGCGAGGCACTGCTCGCCGCCGACTTCACCGCCGACGGACTCCTCGACCTGCTCGGCGCCCCGGCCTACGCGGCACTCGCCCGCAGCGAGACCGTGCCCGCCCTGCGCGCCACCCGCGGTGACTCCCCGCTGGAGACCCTCGTCCGGCTCTTCCTGCTCCAGGAGCCCGTCACGGCCGACCGGGCCGCCGCCGCGCTCCCGCTGGAGGAGGCCCTCGGCGACGGCTGGGTCGTCCGCGAGGACGGCACCGTCCTCGCCACGGTCGACGTCCGGCCGTACGGCGGACCGGACGGCGAGGACTGGTTCATCGTCTCCGACCTGGGCTGCGCGGTCGGCGGCGCCGGAGGCATCGGCAGGAAGGACGAAGGAGTCGTCCTCGGCGTCGGCGGCGCCTCCACCACACTCGCCGGCATCACGGTCCGCACGCCGGTCTCCTCCGCCCTCGACCTCGGCACCGGCTCCGGCATCCAGGCGCTGCACGCGGCCCAGCACGCCACCCGGGTCACCGCCACCGACCTCAACCCGCGCGCCCTCGACTTCACCCGGCTCACCCTCGCCCTCTCCGGCGCCCGGGAGGCCGAGCTGAGGACCGGATCGCTCTTCGAGCCCGTCGACGGCGACACGTACGACCTGATCGTCTCCAACCCGCCGTTCGTGATCTCCCCCGGCGCCGGCCTCACCTACCGGGACGGCGGGATGAGCGGCGACGACCTGTGCCGCACCCTCGTGCAGCAGGCCGGGGAGCGGCTCAACGACGGCGGATACGCCCAGTTCCTCGCCAACTGGCAGCACGTCGAGGGCGAGGAGTGGCAGGAGCGACTGCGCTCCTGGGTGCCGCGCGGCTGCGACGCCTGGATCGTGCAGCGCGAGGTCCAGGACATCACCCAGTACACGGAGCTGTGGCTGCGCGACAGCGGCGACCACCGCGGCGACCCGGCCGCCTACCGGGCGGCGTACGACCGCTGGCTCGACGAGTTCGAGGCAGGCAAGACCCGAGCGGTCGGCTTCGGCTGGATCACGATCCGGCGCAACGAGGCCGTGGCCTCCGGCGCGGTCGAACCCTCGATCGTCATCGAGGAGTGGCCCCACCCCGTCGAACAGCCCCTCGGCCCCACCGTCCGCGCCCACTTCGAGCGCCAGGACTACCTGCGCGGCCACGACGACGCCGCGCTCCTCGCCGACCGGTTCACGCTCGCGCCCGAGGTGGTGCAGGAGCAGGTCGGACTGCCGGGCGCCGAGGACCCGGAGCACGTGGTCCTCCGGCAGAACCGCGGCATGCGCCGCGCCACCAAGGTCGACCACGTCGGCGCCGGGTTCGCCGGCGTGTGCGACGGCACGCTCAGCGCCGGCCGCATCCTCGACGCGATCGGACAGCTGATGGGCGAGGACCCGGTCATGCTGCGGGACCGCACCCCGCAGGCGATCCGGCTGCTCGTCGAGGAGGGCTTCCTGATCCCCGACTCCCTGCTGTCCGTGACCGAAGGGAGCGGTGCTTGATACGGATCGAACTGGACGAGGCCTCGCTCGGGGCCACCCGGATCGCGATCAGCCCGCTGCGCGACGCGTTCTGCTCGATGCACCTCGCGCAGCCCCACCGGCACCCCTCCTGGCCGTACCAGGAGTGGGTCGGGCAGGCGCGCGAGGTGTGGCGCGAGGACGACCGGCTCCGCCCGCTGTGGGACCTGTTCGTCCCGGAACGGCACGTGGTCTCCGACTTCCTGCTGCCCCGCCCCTTCGGCACGGTCCACGTCCACGAGGAGCTCGCCGCACTGCGGGCCACCGACCCGGAGTTCGTCCGCGCCCAGGCGGCCGTCTGCTACCCCGGCATGGCCGACGCGCCCTTCCTCCAGCCCTACCTGAAGGACCCGGAGGCCGCCTGCGCGGCGCTCGCCGACGCGTACGCCGCCTACTGGGAGGGCGCGATCGAACCGTACTGGCCCACGATGCGCCGCCTCGTCGAGGACGAAGTGCTCGTCCGGGCCAGGACGTTCGCGACGGAGGGCGTCGACGCGCTGTTCACCGGCCTGGAGACACGGGGGCGCTGGCAGCCGCCCGTACTCGAACTGACCAAGCACATCGACGCGGAGTACGCCCCCGGCGAGCGCCGCCTCGTCCTCGTCCCGCTGGTCTTCGCGGAGGGCTGCCGGCTCTACTCCACCGACGACCCCGAGGTCTTCGCGCTCAGCTTCCAGGCCCGGGGCGCCGCCGCCCTGCGCGAACCCGCCGAACCCGTCGCCGAGGACCGGCTCGGGCTGATGCTCGGCCGGGGCCGGGCGGCGGTCCTGCGCGAACTGGGCGGCCCCCTGACCACCGCCGGGCTCGCCGACCGGCTCCGCCTCGCCCCCAGCACGGTCTCCGAGCACCTGTCGGTCCTCGCGGAGGCCGGCGTCGTGACCCGCCACCGCGTCGGGCGCTCCGTGTACTACCAGTTGACGGACACGGGACGTTCCCTGCTCGCGCTGCTCGCGGGAGAGGACGTCCTCACCGCCGTGGCCTGACGGGCCGCCGCCCCGGCCCGACGATTCGGGAAGCGCGAACCGCGGATTCGCCGCCCCGGCACCACGATTCGGAGCCTTCCGAATCGATGGCCCGGCCCTTCCGGCGGCCCCTACCGTCCGGCGCATGCTCGCAATCGAGGCGGACGCGCTGCGCCGCACCTACACCAGCCGGACCGGGTGGCCGAGGTCCCGGCGGACCGAGACCGAGGCCGTGCGCGGAGTCACCTTCGAGGTGGCGCCGGGGGAACTGTTCGGCCTGCTCGGGCCCAACGGCGCCGGCAAGACCACCACCATCAAGATGCTCAACACCCTGCTGCTGCCGACCTCCGGCACGGCACGGGTGTTCGGCCACGACGTGGCCCGCGACCCCGTCGCCGTACGCCGCAGGATCGGATACGTCTTCGGCGGCGACCGGGGCCTGTACGACCGGCTCTCCGCCCTCGACAACCTCCGCTACTTCGCCGAGCTGTACGGCGTCCCGGCGCGCGACCAGAAGCGGCGCATCGCCGAACTCCTCGACCTCGTCGGCCTGGTGGGACGGGAGAAGGAACGCGTCGAGGGCTACTCGCGCGGCATGCGCCAGCGCCTCCACATCGCCCGCGGACTGCTCCACCACCCCGACGTCCTCTTCCTCGACGAACCGTCCATCGGCGTCGACCCCGTCGCCGCCCGCGACCTGCGCCGCACGGTCGCCGACCTGGCCGCCGCCGGCACCACCGTCCTCCTCACCACCCACTACATGGCCGAGGCCGACGAGCTCTGCGACCGGATCGCCGTCATCGCGGGCGGCCGCATCCGCGCCCTCGGCACCCCCGACAGCCTCAAGTCCCTCGTACGGGAACGGGACGTGCTGGAGATCGAGGCCTACGGCGTGGACGAGGAGCGGCTCGACCGGGTACGGCGCGTGCCCGGCGTGCGGGGCGTGTCGACGGAGGACCGGGGAGCCCTGCAGACCGTCACCGTGCAGACCGGACGCGGCGCCTCCGACCTGCACGGACCCGTCCTCGCCGCACTCGACGGCGTACGGATCGGCAGGGTCACGAACCGCGAACCCTCCCTGGAGGACGCCTACATCGCGATCGTCGAGGAGACGGCCGGGCCCGGGTCTCCGGGGACCGAGGCCGAGGAGGCGGCCGCATGACGCGCCTCCCACGACTGGTCCTCGTCGGGGTGCGCACCCACGTCTCCTCCATGTCGCGCTCCCCGATCGAGATCACCTTCGCCCTCCTCGTCCCCCTCGTCCACGCCACCCTCGCCGTCCACCTGTTCCGCGCCGCCGGCGATCCGGACCGGCTGCTCACCGCCTCCGTCGGGGCCGGACTCATGGGCATCTGGGGCTCGGTCCTCTTCGGCTCGGGCGGCGCGGTGCAGAACCAGCGCCTGCTCGGCACCCTGGAGACCCTGGTCGTCGCACCCACGCCGCTCGCGCTCGTCCTCCTCCCCATCACCCTCGCGACCGCCGTCATCGGCACGTACGCGATGGGCGCGACCGTCCTGTGGGGCGTGCTGCTCTTCGACGTGCCGCTCGACTTCGCGCACCCGCTGCTCTTCCTCGTCGCCGTCCCGGTGTGCGTCCTCGCCCTCGGCATGACGGGGCTGCTCCTTGCCGCCACCTTCGTCCTGCTCCGCAACGCCAACGCCCTCGCCAACCCGCTCGACACCCCCGTCTGGCTGCTGTCCGGGCTGCTCGTGCCCGTCACCGTGCTGCCCGTCTGGACCCGCCCGATCTCCTGGGCGCTGCCCACGACCTGGGGTGCGCGGGCCGTGCACGCGGCGACCTCCGGCGGGGACGTCGTCGCACCGATGCTCACCGCCGTCGCCCTCGGTTCCGGATACGCCCTCGCCGCCGTCCTCGTCCTCGGGCGCGTGGAGCGCCGGGCCCGCGCCGCCGCCACCCTCGCCCTCGCCTGAAAGGCACCGTCGGATGTTCCGCTTCCGGTGCCGACTCCTCGGCTTCCGCTTCCACGCCTCCTCCCGGCTGCTCGTGGTCGGCGGAGCGATCTCGTACCGCGCCCTGTTCAACTGGACGACCCCGCCGATGTTCATCGGAACGCTCCTGGTCGGGCCGCTCCTCCAGGTTTTCTTCTTCGTCTTCCTGGGCAGGGAACTGGGTGTCGCCGACGATCGTTTCCACCTCGTCGGCAACGCCGTCCTCGCAGCTTCCGCCTCCTGCGTGTACGGCGGCACGATGGCCGTCGCCAACGAGCGCCGGTACGGCACCCTCGGGGCCGTCCTGCTCTCCCCCCGCCACAGGGTCCCGCTGTGGCTCGGACGAGCCCTCCCGTACGTCCTCAACGGGCTGTTCGTCAGCGCCTTCGTGCTCACCGCCGCCGCCCTCGTCCTCGGGCTGCCCGTGCCCGTCGGGGCGCTGCCCGGGCTCGGTCCGGTGCTGCTCGTCGCGGCGGGCGCCTGCTCGGCCTTCGGGCTCGCGCTCGGGGCGCTCGGGCTGCGCTTCCGCGACGTGTTCCTGGTGTCGAACGTGGCCAGTTCCGGGCTGCTGCTCCTGACGGGCGCCGTCGTGCCCCGGGAGACGCTGCCGGAATGGATGCGGGCCGCCGGTGAGCTGCTGCCGCTCACGCACGCGGCGGACGCGGCGCGCGGGCTGACCGCGGGCGCGGGCCTGGACGGTCGCCTGCTCGGGGCCGAGCTCGCGGTCGGCGCCGGGTGGGGGCTGCTCGCCGTCGTCCTCCTCGCCGTCTTCGAGCGGGGGAGCCGGCACCGGGCCACGCTGGACGTGATGTGACGGACGTGATGCGACAGGGGTGGTGTGACGAACGTGATGGGGCGGGCGTGATGTGACGAGGGACGTCACACGGCGGGAGAGAAAAAGAGGAGGGGCGGGGAGGGGCGGGGGGAGGGGCCCCCGAGGCGGACCACTACCGGCCATCTTCGTGAAACCGTACGACCCCGGCCCACTCCGTTCACCCGGAGTTCGCGCCCTCGATGCCCAGGGCTGTCAGCCTCGGCCGCGAGGGGCGAACACCGCACGTGAACGGAACGGGGGACGGGCATGGAGAGCGGGCCGGCGATCTTCGCGGGGGCGGCGTTCACGCTGTTCGGAGGCGCGCTGCTGCTGTGGACCACCGTGCGGGCGCTGCACCGTGAGCCCGTGGCGTACGGGGTCCCTCCGCGCACCGCCGTCGCGTTGACGGGCCTCGCCGGTGCCGTCTCGCTCCTCCTCGGCGTCTGGTGTTTCGGCCGGCTCTGAAGCGAGCGCCCCACCCGGTCCGAACCTGGTCCGAATCCTGCCCGCACCCGGCCCGCACCCGCCCCGAAGCCGGTCGTGACGCCGGCCCGGCCCCGGTCCCGAGTCGTGTGACGGACCCGGTTCTGGATCCGGTCCGGGTTCCGCTTCCGGTTTGTTTGTGATCTCTCCGAGATGTCCCCCGCCCCGCCGGACCGGGAGTCCGGGCGGCAGGAATGCCAGGACTCGGGTTACCGTTCGAGTGGCCGTTGCGGGCTTTTGCCGTTTGACACGGGGGCGGGTTGTACCGTCACACTCCGCAGCGACGGGAGCGTCACCGTCCGTGCGCTGCCGTGCGTGCCAGTGCCGTACGTGCCAGAGAGCGTCGATCCGGAGAGAAGAGCGAAGTTGTCCCCGACCAGCGAGACCGCACACGGCGGCCGCCGACTCGTCATCGTCGAGTCGCCTGCCAAGGCGAAGACGATCAAGGGCTACCTCGGCCCCGGCTACGTCGTCGAGGCGAGCGTCGGGCACATCCGCGACCTCCCCTCCGGCGCCGCCGAGGTGCCGGAGAAGTACACCGGCGAGGTGCGCCGCCTCGGGGTCGACGTCGAGCACGACTTCCAGCCCATCTACGTCGTCAACGCCGACAAGAAGGCGCAGGTCAGGAAGCTCAAGGAGCTCCTCGCCGAGTCCGACGAGCTCTTCCTCGCCACCGATGAGGACCGCGAGGGCGAGGCCATCGCGTGGCACCTCCAGGAAGTGCTGAAGCCCAAGGTCCCGGTCCACCGGATGGTCTTCCACGAGATCACCAAGGACGCGATCCGCGAGGCCGTCGCCAACCCGCGCGAGCTGAACCAGCGCATGGTCGACGCCCAGGAGACCCGCCGCATCCTCGACCGGCTGTACGGCTACGAGGTCTCGCCGGTCCTGTGGAAGAAGGTCATGCCGCGGCTGTCCGCCGGCCGCGTGCAGTCCGTCGCCACCCGTCTCGTCGTCGAGCGGGAGCGCGAGCGCATCGCCTTCCGCTCCGCCGAGTACTGGGACCTCACCGGCACCTTCGGCACCGGCCGCACCGGTGACGCCTCCGACCCGTCCTCGCTGGTCGCGCGCCTCGCGACGGTCGACGGCAGGCGCGTCGCGCAGGGCCGTGACTTCGGCGCCGACGGGCAGCTGAAGACCGCGAACGTGCTCCACCTGGACGAGACGAACGCGCGGGCCCTCGCCGCCGCGCTCGCCGACACGGCGTTCTCGGTGCGCTCGGTCGAGTCGAAGCCGTACCGCCGCTCCCCGTACGCCCCCTTCCGGACCACCACCCTCCAGCAGGAGGCGAGCCGCAAGCTGGGCTTCGGCGCGAAGGCGACCATGCAGGTGGCGCAGAAGCTGTACGAGAACGGCTTCATCACCTACATGCGTACGGACTCCACGATCCTCTCCGACACCGCCGTGGCGGCGGCCCGGGCGCAGGTCACGCAGCTGTACGGCGCCGACTACCTGCCGGAGAAGCCGCGCGTCTACGCGGGCAAGGTGAAGAACGCGCAGGAGGCGCACGAGGCGATCCGGCCTTCGGGTGATCGTTTCCGCACGCCGGCGGAGACCGGGCTCACCGGCGACCAGTTCAAGCTGTACGAGCTGATCTGGAAGCGGACCGTCGCCTCCCAGATGAAGGACGCGACCGGCAACTCGGTCACCGTGAAGATCGGCGGCACCGCCGCCGACGGCCGTGACGCCGAGTTCAGCGCCTCCGGCAAGACGATCACCTTCCACGGCTTCATGAAGGCGTACGTGGAGGGGGCCGACGACCCGAACGCGGAGCTCGACGACCGCGAGCGGCGCCTGCCGCAGGTCGCCGAGGGCGACGCGCTGACCGCCGAGGAGATCACGGCGGACGGCCACGCGACCAAGCCGCCGGCCCGTTACACCGAGGCCTCGCTGGTCAAGGAGCTGGAAGAGCGCGAGATCGGCCGCCCGTCGACGTACGCCTCGATCATCGGCACCATCCTCGACCGCGGCTACGTTTTCAAGAAGGGCACGGCGCTCGTCCCGTCCTTCCTGAGCTTCGCCGTCGTCAACCTCCTGGAGAAGCACTTCGGGCGGCTCGTCGACTACGACTTCACCGCCAAGATGGAGGACGACCTCGACCGCATCGCGCGCGGCGAGGCCCAGGCGGTGCCGTGGCTGAAGCGCTTCTACTTCGGCGAGGGCGAGTCCGGCGGGACGGGCGGCGGCACGGGTGGCGCGGCGGACGCCGGGAACGGCGACGGCGACCACCTCGGCGGCCTCAAGGAGCTCGTCACCGACCTCGGCGCGATCGATGCGCGCGAGATCTCCTCCTTCCCCGTCGGTAACGGCATCGTGCTCCGCGTCGGCCGCTACGGCCCGTACGTCGAGCGCGGCGAGAAGGAGCAGGAAGGCCACCAGCGGGCCGACGTGCCCGACGACCTCGCGCCCGACGAGCTGACCGTCGAGCTCGCCGAGGAGCTGCTCGCCAAGCCGAGCGGTGACTTCGAGCTGGGCACGGACCCGGCCAGCGGCCACCAGATCGTCGCCAAGGACGGCCGCTACGGCCCGTACGTGACGGAGATCCTGCCCGAGGGCACCCCGAAGACCGGCAAGAACGCGGTGAAGCCGCGCACGGCCTCCCTCTTCAAGTCGATGTCCCTGGACACCGTCACCCTGGAGGACGCGCTCCGGCTGATGTCCCTCCCGCGGGTCGTCGGCACGGACGCCGAGGGCGTCGAGATCACCGCGCAGAACGGCCGCTACGGCCCGTACCTGAAGAAGGGCACGGACTCGCGGTCGCTCACCGACGAGGAGCAGCTCTTCACGATCACCCTCGAAGAGGCGCTCGCGATCTACGCCCAGCCGAAGCAGCGGGGCCGGGCCGCGGCCAAGCCGCCGCTGAAGGAGCTGGGCACCGACCCGGTCAGCGAGAAGCCCGTGGTCGTCAAGGACGGGCGCTTCGGCCCGTACGTGACGGACGGCGAGACCAACGCCACCCTGCGCACCGGCGACAGCGTGGAGACGATCACGCCGGAGCGCGGTTACGAGCTGCTCGCCGAGAAGCGGGCCAAGGGTCCGGCGAAGAAGGCCGCCAAGAAGGCCCCGGCGAAGAAGACCGCGGCGAAGAAGACGGCCGCGAAGACGGCGGCGAAGAAGACCACCGCAGTCAAGAAGACGGCCGCGAAGACGGCGGCGAAGAAGACCACCGCAGTCAAGAAGACGGCCGCGAAGAAGACCACGACGGCGAAGAAGACGACCACCGCCAAGAAGACGGCGGCGGCCAAGCCGGAGTAGCCCCGAGCGGTTTCCGGAGGGGCCGGCGGGAGGGCGGGAGCGGTGCTCCCGCCCTCCCACGTTTGTTCGGGCGCGGGCCGCGGGGAGCAAGGCCGTCCGGATAGGGTGGACGGATGACGCGAGCAGAGCAGCCAGACCGCCTGGGCGATTCCGACGCCGCACTCGTCGCGGATTCCCGGGAGCGCGCCGTACGCGCCCTCTTGCGCCATCAGCCGCTGCGCAGGCTGTGGGGCGCCCACCTGGCCGGCGGCACCGGCGACGCCCTCGCCCTCCTCGTCCTCGTACTCCTCGGCTATCAGGCGGCCGTCGCCGAGGGCGCGCTCGGGGGCGGCTACCGGGGGGCCGCGTTCGCCGTGGCCGCCGTCGTCGGCGCCCGCCTGCTGGCCTCGGTGCTGTTCGGGGCCGTGCTCCTCGGGCCGCTGACCGCGCTCACCGGGCCCGGCGGTCCGCTCGACCGGCGCTGGACCATGATCGGCGCCGACGGGGTGCGGATCGCGCTGCTCGTCGTCGCCCCGCTGTGGATCGACTGGGTCCCCGACAGCGCCCTCTGGTACCTGCTCGGCACGGTCTTCGTCGCCGGCGCGGCCGAGCGGCTCTGGACCGTCGGCCGCGAGGGCGCCGCGCCCGCGCTGCTGCCCGCCCCGCCCCTGGAGGGCGCCGCCGTGCGGCCGCTGCCCGACCACCTCGGCGCGCTGCGCCGGCTGTCCCAGCGGACCGGCTTCCTCGCCGTTCCCGCCGCGGCCGCCGCGCTGCTCGTCGCCACCCTCGTCGGGAACCTGCTGGGTGCCGGGATCGACTGGTTCACGCTGCACCAGGCGGCCCTCGGCTCGTACGTCTCGGCCGGGCTGTTCGCCGCCTCCGTCACCGTCCTGTACGCGATGGCGCTGCCCGGCGAGGAGACGCCCCGGCCCCGCTCGCCGCTGGAGGGCCTGCGCCGGCCGGACCGGAAGGCCGAGGGCGAGGGGAAGGGCCGCACCGGCGCCCTGCCGCTGCTCGTCCTCGCCTCCGCCACCGTCGCCGGGGCGATCGCCGCGGCCGCGTCCCTCGCGGTGCTCCACGCGTACGACCTGGGCGGCGGGCCCGTCACGTACGCCCTCCTGATCCTGGCGCTCAGCGGCGCCACCGCCGTCGGCATCCGCACCGCGGGCTCCGTCCTGCCGGTCCTGTCCCGGCGCCGGCTGCTGGCCCTCGCCATCGCCGTCACCGGCGTCGCCCTGATCGCGATGGGTCTGGTCCCGGACACGGCGACCGTGCTGTTCCTCGCCGCCCTCGCCGGGTACGCGGCCGGGGTCGCCGCCAACACCGGGCACACCCTGATCGACCAGGAGACCGAGGAGCCCCGCCGGGCCCGGACCACCGAGCACCTCCAGGCCGCCGCCCGCGTCGCCATGGGCCTCGGCGCGCTCGCCGCCCCGCTGCTCGCCGCCGCGATCGGGCCGCACCGGCTCGCCTCCGGGGAGTTCGTCTTCGCGCACGGCGGCGCCGCCTTCACGCTCGCCCTCGCCGGTGCCCTGCTGCTTCCGGTCGCCGCGCTCGTCCTCGCGAAGACCGACGACCGGGCGGGCGTCCCGCTCCGCCGCGACCTGCGCGACGCGCTGCGCGGCTCCGACCCGGTCCAGGCGCCCTCCCCGACCGGTTTCTTCATCGCCCTGGAGGGCGGCGACGGCGCCGGGAAGTCCACGCAGGTACAGGCGCTCGCCGAGTGGATCCGCGCCAAGGGCCACGAGGTCGTCGTCACCCGCGAGCCGGGAGCCACGCCGATCGGCAAGCGGCTCCGTTCGATCCTCCTCGACGTGTCGTCGGCGGGGCTCTCGAACCGCGCCGAGGCGCTGCTGTACGCGGCCGACCGCGCCGAGCACGTCGACTCCCTGGTCCGTCCGGCCCTGGAGCGGGGGGCGGTGGTCCTCTCCGACCGGTACATCGACTCGTCCGTGGCCTACCAGGGCGCGGGCCGCGACCTGTCCCCGACGGAGATCGCCCGCATCTCGCGCTGGGCGACCGACGGTCTCGTCCCGAACCTGACCGTGGTCCTCGACGTCTCCCCGGAGACCGCGCGGGAACGGTTCACCGAGGCGCCCGACCGGCTGGAGTCCGAGCCGCCGGAGTTCCACGCGCGCGTACGGGCCGGTTTCCTGGCCCTCGCGGCCGCCGACCCCAGCCGCTACCTCGTCGTCGACGCCGGGCAGGAGCCCGAGGCCGTCACCACCGTCGTGCGCCACCGGCTCGACCGGATGCTGCCGCTCTCCGAGGCCGAGGTGAAGGCCGCGGAGGAGGCCCGCCGCAAGGCCGAGGAGGAGGCCCGGCGCCTGGCGGAGGAGGAGGCCGCCCGCAAGGCCGAGGAGGAGCGCCTGGAGCGCGAGCGGCAGGAGCAGCTCGCCCGGCTCCGCGCCGAGGAGGAGGAGCGCAAGCGGCGCGAGGAGGAAGAGGCGCGCCGGCTGGAGGCCGAACGGCAGGCGGAGGAGGCCCGGCGCAGGGCCGAGGAGGCCAGGCTCGCCGCCGAGGAGGAGCGCCGGCGCCTCGCCGCCGAGGAGAAGGCCCGTCAGGAGGAGCAGGAGCGGCTCCGCAAGGAGGCCGAGGAGGAGGCCCGGCTCCGCAAGGAGGCCGAGGAGCGCCGCCTGGAGAAGCAGCGCAAGGCCGAGGAGGCGCTTCTCCGCGCCGAGGAGGCCCGCCGGGCCGCCGAGGCCGCCGCTGCGGCGAAGGCCGCGGAGGAGGCCGCGGCGAAGGCCGCGGCGGAGAAGCTCGCCTCGGAGGCCGCCGCGAAGGCGGCCCGGGAGCGGGCGGCCGCCGAGCGCGCGGCGGCGGAGCTGGCCGCCGCCGAACGGGCCGAGGCCGCGAAGGCCGCTCGGGAGAAGGCCGCTCGGGAGCGGGAGGCCGCGGAGAAGGCCGCCGCCGGGCGGACGGCCGCGGCGGAGCGGGCCGCTCGTGCCGCCCGGTCGACGGAGGTGTCGGCGAACGAGGTCACCGTGGCGACCCCGGTCGTGCAGCCGGACGCGCCGACCGTCTCGCCGGACGAGGTCACCGTGGAGACGCCGATCGTGAAGCCGGGGACGGCCGAGCGGCCGGAGGCGGAGACCGCCGTCCTGCCGCAGGTCCGGGACCCGCGGGCCGTCGACGAGACGGCCGTGCTGCCTCCCGTACGGGACGCGGGGGCGTCCGACCCCGCCGACCGGGTGCCGCCGGGCATCTTCCGCGACGAGCGCGACGAGCGCGGTGAGTGGAACGAGCCGTACGGGGCCGACGACCGGACCCGGGAGCTGCCCCAGCTCGACGAGAACGGCCGGCCGCGCCGCCGCTCCGACTGGGCGGAGGAGACCCCGCTCGACGACCTGCCGACCCTCGCGGACGAGCTGTTCGGCCCGCACGAGGACGAGGACGAGGGCCCGCGCCGCCGTCGCTGAATCCCGGCGGGGGTGGAGCTGGCTCCACCCCCGCTACGGCAGCCAGCCCCATACCGCTGTGACCTGCGCTTTTCTAGCGTGGTCGGTATGACGACGACAGCAGTGACGGAGAACGGCGCCACCCTCGCCGCCCCCGCCGCGGACGCCATCCCCGCCGCGGACGCCGCCCTCGCCCTGGACGGGGTGAGCCGTACGTACGGGGGCGGGGCGCCCGCGCTCGACGGGGTCGACCTGGTCGTGCCGCGCGGGCGCTTCGTGGCAGTGATGGGCCGGTCCGGTTCCGGGAAGTCCACCCTGCTGCGCTGCGCGGCCGGGCTCGAACGGCCGACGGCCGGGCGGGTACGGATCGGGGGCACCGACCTCGCCACCTTGAAGGCGGCCGGTCTCACCCGGCTCCGGCGGGAGCGGATCGGCTTCGTGTTCCAGTCGCTCAACCTCGTCTCCGCCCTGAACGTGCGGGAGAACGTCACCCTGCCGCTGCTCCTCGCCGGGGCCCGCGAGGGCCGGGCGCTCGACGCCCGCGCCCTGGCCGCCCTCCACGCCGTGGGCCTCGCCGACCGGGCCGAGGACCGGCCCGAGAGCCTCTCCGGCGGCCAGCGGCAGCGGGTGGCGATCGCCCGCGCCCTGATCGACGAGCCCGAGGTCGTCTTCGCCGACGAGCCGACCGCCGCCCTCGACCCGGTCACGGCGGCCGGGGTCCTCGCCCTGCTGCGGCGCGCGGTCGACGAGCGGGGGCGCACGGTCGTCCTCGTCACCCACGACCCGGTGGCCGCCACCTGGGCGGACGAGGCCGTGTTCCTGGACCGCGGCCGGATCGTCGCCCGCCTCGACCACCCGGACGAGGCGGGCGTACGGGAGGCGCTCGGCGCCCGCGCCGCGGCCGGCGCACGGGAGGGGCTCGGCGCCCGCGCCGCGGCCGGCGTGCGAGAGGCGCGCGCCCGTGCCGCGGCCGGCCGTCACTCGGCGGTGGCGCGGTGAGCCGCCCCGGCAACCCCGCCGTGCGGCTGCTTGCCGCCCGGTCGCTGCGGGCCCACCGCAAGGCGTGGGCCGCCGTGTTCGCGGCCGTCGCCGTCACCACCGCGCTGCTCGGCGCCCTGGCCCTCGCGCTGGGCTCCACCGGCCTCGGCCACGCGCGCGTGGAGCGGTACGCCGCCGCGCCCGTCGTCGTCGCCGGCGACCAGGAGGTCCGTCGGACGGCCACGCCGTGGGGCGGCGAGCCGACGACCGAGACGGCGGGCCTGACCGAGCGGGTACGGATCCCCGAGGCGGCCGTCGCCGTCCTGCGGGCCGTGCCCGGAGTGCGGGAGGCGGTGCCGGACGACACGTTCGTCGTACGGGACGGGGGCGCGGGTTCCGCGGGCGCGGCCACGCGCGCGTACACCGGGCGTTCCTGGGAGGCGGCCCGGCTCGCCCCGTACCGGCTGGCCGACGGGCGGGAGCCCCGGAGCGCCGGGGAGGCCGTCGTGGGGGCCGGTCTCGGCGCCGCCGTCGGGGACACCGTGGCCGGCCGCCGGATCGTCGGCGTCGCCGAGGGGCCGGCCGCGCTCTACGTCACGGCGGGGGAGGCGCGGCGGCTCGCCGGGCACCCCGGTGCCGTCGACGCCGTCGGAGTCCTCGCCGAGCCCGGCGTACCGGTGGACGCCCTCCACGCGCGCGTACGGGCCGCCCTGGACGCCGCCGGCCTCAAGGACACCGCCGCGGGGCAGCCACTCCGGGCGCTGACCGGGAACGGCCGGGGCGGCGTCGAGCACCTCGGCGCGCCGCCCGCGCGCACCGAGCTCCTCCAGCTCCTCGCGGCCGTCTCCGGGACCCTCGTCCTGGTCGCCGTCCTCGTCCTCGCCTCGCTCGTCGCGCAGGCCCTCCAGCAGCGCGCCGCCGAGCGGGAACTGCTGCTCTCGGTCGGTGCGACGCCCCGTCAGGTGCGGGGCGCGGCGGGCCGGGAGGTGGCCCGGGTGGCGGGTGCGGCGGCGCTGCTCGGCGCGCTCGCGTCCGTACCGGCGTTCCTAGCGCTGTGGTCGGCGCTGCGGGCCCGTACCGGAGTCGTACCGGAAGGACTCGAACTGCCCACCCCGCCCTGGCTGTTCGCCGCCGTCCTCGTCGTCGCCGCCCTCGTGGTGGGCATCACCCGGCTCGTGGTCCTCTTCGCGGCCCGGCGGCCGGGCCGTGCGGGGAAGGGCGGCGCCCGCCGTGTCGCCGGGCTCGTGCTGCTCGCGCTCGGCGCGGGCTCGGCCGGTACGGCCGCGCTGCAGGGCGGCGACGCGGCCGCCGCGGCGGCCGGGGCGGCCACGGTGACGCTGGTCGCCGGGTGCGCGCTGCTCGGGCCGTGGATCGCGCGGGCCGCGACGACGGTCCTGGACAGGCCGTTCCGGTGGTTCGGCGGCGCGCCCGGGCGGCTCACCGCGGCCGGTGCCGCCGCCCACTCGCGCCGGCTCGGGGCCGCGCTCGTGCCCGTCGTCCTCGTCACCTCCTTCGCCGTCGTGCAGCTCTCGGCCGGCGCCACCATGGAGCGGGCCGCCGCCGCGCAGGCGCGGGCCGCGACCACCGCCGACCTGGCCTTCTCCGGCACCACGGCGGAGCGGGTGCGCGAGCTCCCGGGGGTGGAGGCGGCCACGGACGTGCTGCGGTCGACCGTGGTCCTGGCCCGCACCGAGGCCGGCACGCCGCGCCTGGACCGGCTCCCGGTCCTCGGCGTGGACGCCGAGGGCCTTGCGGGCACGCTCGACCCCGGCGTCGTCGCGGGCGACCTGGCCGGGCTCGCCGCGGCGGGCACGGTCGCGGTCGGCGCGGACACGGCCGAGTCCCTGGAGGTGGGGCCCGGTTCGACGGTGGAGCTGCGGCTCGGCGACGGGACGCCGAAGCGGCTGCGGGTGGTCGCGGTGTACGAACGCTCGCTCGCCCTCGGCGAGTTCCTCCTGCCGAAGGGCGAACTGGCCCCGCACATGAGCGACCCGTACCCCGCGCGCGTACTGGCGGCGGGACCCGCGGGCTCCGCCCCCGTCGCGCCCGAGGCGGTGACGCTGCCCGGGGCCGAGCTGAACGGGATCGTCTCCGGCGGGATCGTCGCGGCGATCGGCGGGCTCACGGTCCTCTCCGTCCTGAGCACCCTCGCCCTGATCGGCGCCGGGCGGCGCGGCGAACTGGGACTGCTCCGCCAGGTCGGCGCCTCGGCGGGCCAGTTGCGCCGGATGCTCGGCCTGGAGGCGGGGTTCCTGACCGCGACGGGCCTGCTCGTCGGGCTCGTGGTGGGCGCGCTGCCGCTGACCGCCTTCGCCTGGGCGCTCACCGGCGGCCTGCCGTACCTGCCGCCCGCACAGGCGGGCGCGATCGCGGGCGTCGTCCTGGTGACGGTGGTCGCGGGCGTGTTCGGGCCGTCCCGGGCGACGCTCAGGCGTTGAGGTACGCGAGGACGGCGAGGACCCGGCGGTGACCGCCGCTGTCGGTCGGCGGCAGGCCGAGCTTCAGGAAGACGTTCCCGATGTGCTTGTGCACGGCCCGCTCGGTGACCACCATCGAGCGGGCGATCGTGCCGTTGTCGTGGCCCTGCGCCATCAGCTCCAGGACCTCGCGCTCGCGGGGCGTGAGGGAGTCCAGCGGGTCGTCGCGGCGACGGGCCATCAGTTCGGTGACGACCTCCGGGTCCAGGGCCGTACCGCCGGCCGCGACCCGTTCCAGGGCGTCCAGGAACTCGTCGACCCGGCCCACCCGGTCCTTCAGGAGGTAGCCGACGCCCCGCGCGCCACCGCCCAGCAGCTCGGCCGCGTACGTCTCCTCCACGTACTGCGACAGCACCAGCACCGGCAGCTCCGGGAGCCGCTCGCGGGCCGCGAGCGCCGCCCGCAGCCCCTCGTCGCGGAAGCCGGGCGGCAGCCGCACGTCGAGGACGGCCACGTCCGGCCGGTGCTCCAGGAGCAGCGGCAGGATCTCGGGGCCGGTGGCCGCGACGCCCGCGACCTCGTGGCCGGACGAGGTCAGCAGCAGCACCAGGCCCTCCCTGAGGAGGGCGTTGTCCTCGGCGATCACCACACGCACGGAAGCTCCACTTCGATCACGGTCGGCCCCCCGACGGGGCTGGTCAACCGTACGGTGCCGTCGAGCGCGGCGACCCGGCGCCGCATCCCCGTCAGGCCGGAGCCGCCGCTCTCGCCGGCCTCGGCCCCGCCGCGCCCCTCGTCCCGCACGCGCACGCGCAGGGCGGCCGGTTCATGGGACAGGGAGACGGCGGCGCGGGCGGCGCCGCTGTGCTTGGCGGCGTTCGTGAGCGCCTCGGCGACCACGAAGTACGCGGCGGCCTCGACGGCGGCCGGGGCGCGGGGGCCGTCCTGGTCGTGGTCGCCGAGGCCGGTCACCGAGACCGCCGCCTCCAGGCCGCTGCTCGCGGCGAGGGCCCGTACCGCTCCGGTCAGGCCGCGGTCGGTGAGGATCGGCGGATGGATGCCGCGCACCACGTGCCGCAGCTCCGCCAGCGCCTCCTCGGCCTGGGTCTGGGCGTCGTCGAGGAGTTTGCGGGCGGTCGCGGGATCGGATTCGTACGCGCGCCGGGCGAGCCCGATCCGCATGGACAGCGCCACCAGACGGGCCTGCGCGCCGTCGTGGAGGTCGCGTTCGATCCGGCGCAGCTCGGCGCCGTGCGCGGCGATCGCGCCCGCCCGGGTGGCCGTGAGCTGCTCGATCCGGGCGGCGAGGGCGGCGTCCCGGGTGGCCGACGGGGCCGGCGTGAGCAGCGCGCGCGACCACTCCGCCGCCAGGCCCGCGAGCCGCCCGATCAGCGGCAGGGCCACCGGCGGCCGCCCGGCGAGGCCGGTCAGGAAGCCGTCGACGAGCAGCGCGGGCGCCCAGAGGATCATCGACAGGTACCAGAGCACCAGGCCGTAGAGCAGCTGCGCGGCGGCCCAGACCAGGTCCTGTCGGGTGCCCGGGTCGACGACCGCGGTCCGCACGCGCGCGGGGAGGGGGCCTTCGAGCGGCAGGTACGCCTCGGGGACGGGCGTCCCGGTCCACGCGGCCGTGCGGCGCCGCTCCCGGCCGGCGAGCCGGCGCAGCAGCAGCACGCTCTCGGGGAGCACGCCGGCGCCGATGACCGTGAGGGTGACGACGGAGGTGAAGAGGACGACGCCCGCCATCAGGTAGCACAGGAGGGAGATCGCGGCCCCTACCGTGAGGTGGAGCCACGCCCGGGCCGCTTCCTTGATCGCCTCACGCATGGAGCCAGGGTAGGCGGCGGCTCCGGGGGAGACGGTGGAGCGGGCTACACCATCGCTCCGGGAGCGGGCACGGCTGTGCGGGGAGACGGCGTCGACCAGGATCGAAGAGCCGCCGGAACCCCGGCGGCGACACCCGGAAACCGCCCCACGGAGGCATCCCATGCGCGCCCTTCTCTGGCTGCTGCTCACCGCGAGCGTCCTGGCCAATGTCTTCGTCGGCACCTTCGCCGGCTGGACCGGCGGCCTCCAGGTCGCCGGGAGCGTCGGCACGGGAGCGGTGCTCCTCGGCTCCGCGACCGGCCTGTGGCTGACCAGGCCCCGCGGCGAGGGCTGAGGGGGAGGCTCCCACAGGCCGGCGGGGGAGGGGAGGAAGTCCCACAGTCCGCCGGGGCTGGGGAGGCGGAGGTTCTCCACGGGTCGACGGGGCCGGGGAGGCTCCCACAGGCCGACGGATGCTGTCAGAGCGCTGCCCCACAATGGAGGACGTACCTGAGGAGGGGCAGACATGGCCGTATGGGACGACCTGGTCGGACAGACCCGGGTCGAGGAGCAGCTCGCCGCCGCCGCGCGCGACGCCGACGCGCTCGTCACCGCCCACGCCGCCGGCGAGCCGGCGCCCGACGCCTCCAAGATGACCCACGCCTGGCTCTTCACCGGCCCCCCGGGCTCGGGCCGGGCGACCGCGGCGCGCGCCTTCGCCGCCGCGCTGCAGTGCGTGAGCCCCGACCGGGCGCTCGGCGGGGCGCCGGGCTGCGGCTTCTGCGACGGCTGCCACACGACCCTCGTCGGGACGCACGCGGACGTCGAGATCGTCCGTACGGACCTGTTGTCCATCGGCGTGAAGGAGACCCGCGACCTCGTCCGGCGCGCCCAGCTCTCCCCGGCGGGCGGCCGCTGGCAGGTCATCGTCCTGGAGGACGCGGACCGGCTCACCGAGGGCGCGGGGAACGTGCTCCTGAAGGCCGTGGAGGAGCCCGCGCCGCGCACGGTCTGGCTGCTCTGCGCGCCCTCCCTGGAGGACGTGCTGCCCACGATCCGCTCCCGCTGCCGCCACCTGACCCTGCGCACCCCGCCGGTGGAGGCCGTCGCCGACGTGCTCGTGCGGCGCGACGGCATCGAGCCGGAGACGGCGCACGCCGCGGCCCGGGCCACCCAGGGGCACATCGACCGGGCGCGGCGGCTCGCCACCGACGAGCGGGCCCGCGCGCGCCGGTCCGTCGTCCTGAAGCTGCCGCTGCGGATCGACGACGTCGGCGGCTGCCTCAAGGCGGCGCAGGAGCTGGTCGACGCGGCCGCGGAGGACGCGAAGCAGCTCGCGGAGGAGACCGACGTCAAGGAGACCGAGGAGCTGAAGGCGGCCCTCGGCGCGGCGCAGGGCGGGCGGATGCCGCGCGGCACGGCCGGGGCGATGAAGGAGCTGGAGGAGCGGCAGAAGCGGCGCAGGACGCGGACGCAGCGCGACAGCCTGGACCTCGCGCTCACCGACCTGACCGGCTTCTACCGTGACGTCCTGGCCCTCCAGCTCCGCTCCCGCACGGCGCTGGCGAACACGGACGTGCAGGACGCGCTGGAGCGGATCGCCCGCGACACCACCCCGGAGCGGACCCTGCGCCGCATCGAGGCGATCCTCGCCTGCCGCAAGGCCCTCGACCGGAACGTGGCGCCGCTGCTCGCGGTGGAGGCGATGACGATGGCGCTGCGGGGCTGACTCCGGCGTCCCGGCCCCGGAGGGCGATTGGACACGATCCGTACCGGTACGGATACGCTCCGGGGATGGACTCCAGGCGCTTGCTCCGCACGACCGCCACGGCCCTCGCGGCCGCCGGACTGATCCTCTCCGGCTGCTCGGGCGGGAGCGGCGCCGCCGCGCCCCGGACGGCCGCGCCTGCGCCCTCCTTCGCGCCCGAGGCGCCGAAGCTGAAGAAGTACTACGAGCAGAAGCTGAAGTGGCGCGACTGCGGCGTCGAGGGTTTCCAGTGCGCCACCCTGCGGGCCCCGCTCGACTACGCGAAGCCGGACGGGGAGGAGGTCGAGCTCGCGGTCTCCCGGGCCCGGGCCACCGGCCCCGGCAAGCGGCTCGGCTCGCTCCTGGTCAACCCCGGCGGGCCCGGCGGCTCCGCCGTCGGCTACCTCCAGGGGTACGCGGGCATCGGCTATCCGGCACCCGTCCGCGCCCGCTACGACATGGTGGCCGTCGACCCGCGCGGCGTGGCCCGCAGCGCGCCCGTGGAGTGCCTGACGGGCCCGCAGATGGACACGTACACGCAGGTCGACCAGACCCCCGACGACACGGCGGAGGTCAACGCGCTCAGCGCGGCCTTCAAGGACTTCGCGGCCGGCTGCGAGAAGAGGTCGGGGAAGGTCCTGCCGCACGTCTCCACCGTCGAGGCGGCCCGCGACATGGACGTCCTGCGGGCGGTGCTCGGCGACGGGAAGCTCACCTACGTGGGGGCTTCGTACGGCACGTTCCTCGGCGCCACCTACGCCGAACTGTTCCCCGACCGGGTCGGCAGGCTCGTCCTCGACGGGGCGATGGACCCCTCGCTCTCCGCGCTCGACCTCAACCGGGACCAGACCGGCGGCTTCGAGACCGCCTTCCGCGCCTTTGCCGCCGACTGCGTCCGGAAGCCGGACTGCCCCCTGGGCACCGGGTCCGTCGCCGCGGCCGGGGAGGCGATGAAGAAGTTCTTCCGCGACGTGGACGCCAAGCCCGTGCCCACGGGGGAGGGCCGGGAGCTCGGCGAGTCCCTCGCCACCACGGGCGTGATCGCCGCCATGTACGACGAGGGCGCCTGGCCCCAGCTGCGCGAGGCCCTCGCCCAGGCGAGGGGCGGCGAGGGCTCCGGGCTGCTCGCGCTGGCCGACAGCTACTACGAGCGCGAGACGGACGGCACGTACGCCAACCTGATGTTCGCCAACGCGGCCGTGAACTGCCTGGACCTGCCGCCCGCCTACCGTGACGCCGCGGCCGTCGAGAAGGCCGTCCCGTCCTTCGAGAAGGCCTCCCCGGTCTTCGGCGCGGGCCTCGCCTGGGCCGCCCTCAACTGCACCTACTGGCCCGCCCCGCCCACCGGCCGGCCGCACCGCATCACCGCCGAGGGCGCCGCCCCGATCCTCGTCGTCGGCACCACCCGCGACCCGGCCACCCCGTACCACTGGGCGCAGTCCCTGGCAGACCAGCTCTCCTCCGGCACCCTGCTGACCTACGAGGGCGACGGCCACACCGCCTACGGCCGGGGCAGCGACTGCATCGACACGGCGATCAACACCTACCTCCTGGAAGGCACCCCTCCGGCAGACGGAAAGCGCTGCTCGTAGGCCTGATCCGGGGGTGGTCGGAGCACCTCCGGAAACTGTGTAGACTTGGCGACGCTGCTGCACCACGATGTGTCTGCACAGCACGCCGCCTTAGCTCAGTTGGCCAGAGCAACGCACTCGTAATGCGTAGGTCTCGGGTTCGAATCCCGAAGGCGGCTCAGAGAAAGGCCAGGTCAGACATTGTCTGACCTGGCCTTTTCTGTTTCCCGGAAAGCTGAGGGCCCGGTGGCCCGGGGCGGGTGCCCCGGGCGGTTTCGTCAGTGGGTGAGGCCCGGCTGGTCGGTCAGTGGGTGAGGCCCGGCTGGTCGAAGGTGTCCGGGACGGGGAGGGTCGACCAGTGGGAGAGCGGCCAGGCGACCACGACGGCGCGGCCGACCACGTCCGTGACGGGCACCATGCCGCCCCGGGGGTCGTTCCGGTGGTAGCGGGAGTCCTGTGAGCTCTGCCGGTGGTCGCCCATCACCCACAGGTGGCCGGCGGGGACCGTGACCTTGAACTGGCCTTCCGGGTCCGTGCTGCAGGCCGTGTTCCCCTGGAAGACGTACGGCTCGGTCAGGGCCTTGCCGTTGACCTTCAGGGGGCCCGTGCCCTTGCACTCGACGGTGTCGCCGGCGACGCCGACGACCCGCTTGATGAGGTGCTGTTCCCCGGCCGCCGGCATCAGGCCCACGAAGCCCAGGGCCTTCTGCAGCGTGGTGGGCTCCGTCACCGGCCGTCCCACCAGCCAGTCGCCGGGGTCGCGGAAGACCACGACCTCGCCCCTGTCGGGTTCCGCGCCGAACCACGGCGTGAGCTTGTCGACCAGGACCCGGTCGTCGACCTGCAGGGTGTTCTGCATCGATCCCGAGGGGATCAGGAACGCCTGGAGCAGGAACGTCTTGATCAGGAACGCCAGCACGAGCGCGATCCCCGCGAGGAACGGCAGCTCGATCCAGAAGGGGCGGCGCCGTTTCGCGGCGCGGCCGGCCGCCGGGGCGGCCCCGTCCGGAGGGCTTCCCTCCGGGCCCTCCCGTTCGGATCGCTCCTCGGTCGCCAAGTCGCTCATGTCCACCCTGACTTCGTCGTGTCCGTGTCGTCTGCACGGACCCTATGCCCGGGAGCGCCCGTACGGCGGCCCCGGACCGCTCTTCACCACGTACGGGTGACCCCGCGGTCCCCTCAGGGGCCCGGCTGCTCGCGCTCCTGCTGCGCCAGGAGGTAACCGGCCTGGAAGCGGCTCTCGGCGCCCAGGGCCGCCATCACGTCGGCGACGTGACGGCGGCAGCTGCGGACGGAGAGGCCCAGGCGCCGGGCGATCGCCGCGTCCGTCAGGCCCTCGGTGAGCAGGCGGACGATCGTCTGCTTCAGCTCGTCGGAGATGTCCATGATGGTCTGCCGGTCCCACTCCGTCTCGAACGGCAGGGCCTCCAGCCACAGTCGCTCGTACGCGCCCACCATGAACGCGACCACGTGCGGCTCGCGGACCAGGACCGCCGCGTGCGGGTCGTCCGGGACCGGGATGACCGCCGTCGAGCGGTCGAAGACGAGCATCCTCATGAACTCGTCGTCCAGGGTGCGGACCTGGGCGCCGAGCCGGCCGATCCGCTCCACGTAGGCGCAGGTTCCCGAGGAGAAGCGGGCGGTGTGCTGGTAGAGGACGCGCATCCGGACGCCGCGGCGCAGGAGTTCCTCGTCGCGGGCCACCGCCTCCTCCAGGACCTCGGCGCGCCGGCCGCCGCCCGGCTGCGCCGTCATGACCTCGCGCTCGCAGGTCCGGCCCAGTTCGGTGATGGCCTCCCGCACCGCGCGGAGGTCGGTGAGCAGCTCCACGTACTCCGCCTGCCGCAGGTGCGTCAGCCGGAGCAGGTGGGACTCGTACAGCGGCATGAAGGCCATCAGCTGCTCACGGGTGCGCTCCATGTGCTGGCGGCGGGCGCGCATCTCGCGTTCCAGCGGCCCCAGGGTGCGCTGGACGGCCTCGTCCGGCGCCACCGGGAGCACCGCCCGCTCCGGGGTGCGGCGCAGCAGGCCCATGTCGAGGAGGGCCGAGACGGCCGACTCCACCCGGGAGAGCGGCAGTTCGAGTTCCGCCGCGAGGTCGGCGGAGTGCGCGGGCGGCTGGGCCGGGTCCCGGGCCAGGAGGCAGGTGTAGACCCGGGTCAGGGGGTCTTCGGGGTCCTCGGAGGGGGGCGCGGGGGAGGTCGCTCGCGTTGCTCCTGCCGTTCCTGTTGCTCCTGTTGTTTCTGCCGTTCCCGTTGCTGCTGTTGTTCCCGTTGCTCCCGCCGTCCCTGCCGTTTCCGTCGGAGCGGCGGAGTCCGGAGTTCCGTCCTCGCTCTGGGCCCGCAGTACGTCTGGTATCGCCACCTTTTCCCCCGTTTGTGACGGCGTCCTCTTGCTGCCATGCAGCCTAATGAGCCATGCGGTCCGCCCCATAGTCATGCCGCCCTGGATACGTTCGTACCACCGCCCACAAGGTCAAAGCGCACCAAGCTCGCGCAGCCAGCGAACATCGCGAACCCCCACGAAAACCCACGACTCACCCTCGCCGAAGCGGAAAGAGAGCACACGACATGAAGCGGCGGATCCTCACCACCCTCCTCACCACCCTGGTCGTCGGCCTCGCGGGCCTCGCCACCGTCACCGCCGACGCCGTCACCGGCGGCACCGGCACGAACGACACCGGCTGGGGCGCGGCCGTCCTCACCGGCGCGTACGACACCGGCTGGGGCGCGCCCGCCGCCGGCGCCGACACGAACGACACCGGCTGGGGGTGACCCGGTGACCCTGCTCGACTGCACCCTGCGCACCGGCGGACGGCTCACCGGCGGATCCGTGCCCCCCGCGCTGGCCGCCGACTACCTCGCGGTCTGCGCGCGGCTCGGCATCGACGTCATCGAGCTGGGCGACGTCCACGACCCCGCCGACCGCTCCGCCCCGCGCGGCGCGCTGCTGCCGGTCCCGCTCCCCGAGCGCTACGGCCCCCGCTTCTCCGTCCTCCTCGACACCGCGCACCTGCCCGCCTCGGACGCCGCCGCCACGGCCTCCGCCGGGCGGATCGCCGACGCCCTGGCCGCGGGACCCGTGTCCGTCGGCCTCGTCCGCCTCGCCGTCCGGTACGACCGGGTGGCCCGCGCCGCCGCCCCGCTGCACCGCCTGCGGGAAGCCGGCTTCGGCGTCTGCCTCCTGCTCACCCACATCGACCTCGCCTCCTACCCGGAGCTCGACCGCTGTCTCGGCGAGAGCGCCGCACTCGGCCCGCTCGACGCCGTCTTCCTCGTCGACTCCCTCGGCTCGCTCCGCCCCGAGCGCGTCATCGAACTCGTCCAGTCCACCCGCGCCGCCGTGTCCGCCCCCGTCGGCATCCACGCCCACGACAACCAGGGCTTCGCCCTGCACAACACCGTCGTCGCCGGAAGCGCCGGAGCCACCTGGCAGGACGCCGCCGTGCACGGGATCGGCCCGGGCGCCGGCCTGACCCGTACCGAGCAACTGCTCGCCCTCCTCGGCGCCACGCCCACCGACCTCGCGCCCCTCCTCGGGCTCATCGCCACCCACGTCGCGCCGCTCAAGCAGCGGTACGGGTGGGGGGCCGGGCCCCGGCAGGTCATGGCCGGCCTCGCCCGGATCCCGGTCGCCTCGGTGACGGGCCTCGGGCCCCGGTAGCCCCACCACCACTGAGCCTCAGCCGCCTCTGCAGTCCCAGCCGCCCCCGCAGCCTCCGCGCCCGACCGCGCCGCACCCGCCCCGACCGCGTCGCACCCGTCCCGACCGCGTCGCACCCGTCCCGACCGCGCCGCACCCGTCCCGACCGCGCCCACACCCGCCCCGAACGCGCCCGCACCCGTCCCGACCGCGCCCGCACCCCACCGCGCCCGCAGTCCCTGGAGACCCCATGCCCTTCACCTCGCCCATCCTGCCGCCCGGAGAACCGGCCCCCGCCTCCACTCCGTACCGCGGCCTTCCCCCGAAGACCGGAGACGCCCCCATGGCCGACCGCCGCTTCCGCATCGACCGCAGCGCCGCCACCGAGGAGTTCGGGCTCGCCTGCCAGCGGATCATCCCCTGGTCGGGCGGGGACGCCGAGCCGCCCGTCGGCGCCATGGCCTGCTTCCTGAAGCCCGGCGGGGACTCCGACCCCGACTGCCACAACCAGGACGAGGTCATGGTCATCCTCGGCGGCACCGGGAGCGTGACCCTCGACGGGCGCCCGGAGCCCCCGTTCCGCACCGGCGACATCGTCGTGCTGCCCCGGAACCAGGAGCACGTCGTCCACAACACCGGCGACACCGAGCTGAGCTGGCTCTCCCTCTACTGGCCGCTGCGCGAGCCCGCCATCCGTACCGACAACGAGACCGGCGACGAGGCCGGCAACGAGACCGACAACAAGGAGGTCGCCGCGTGAGCGCCGACGTGTCCACCCACTGGATCACCGCCACCCCGCCCACCCCCAACGGCGACCTCCACATCGGCCACCTCGCCGGGCCCTACCTCGCCGGCGACGTCCTGCGCCGCTTCCTCGCCGCCGAGGGCACCGGCACCGTCCGCTACACCACCGGCCTCGACGACCACCAGAGCTACGTGCCCGTCCGCGGCCTCAACGACGGCGGGCGCAAGGGCGAGGAGGTCGCCGACGGCTACGGCGCCTCCATCGAGTCCGTGTGGCGGCAGGCCGGCGCCGACTTCGACGCGATCGTCCGCCCGCGCCGCGACGTCGGCTACCAGTCGGCCGTCCAGGAGTTCTTCAGCCGCCTGTACGACGCCGGGCACATCGTCGCCCGCACCCGCCCCCTGCCGTACTGCGCCGACTGCGAGCGCTGGCTGTACGAGGCCTACCTCAAGGGCGACTGCCCGCACTGCGGCTCCGGCTCCAACGGCAACGCCTGCGAGCCCTGCGGCCGCCCCAACGACTGCGCCGACCTCGCCGACCCCGTCTGCACCGGCTGCGGCGCAACCCCCGAACTCCGCGACTGCGAGCGGCTCTACTTCCCCCTCGCCCCCTGGGAGGAGCAGCTCACCGCCTTCTGGGACCAGGTCGACATGCCGCCGCACCTGCGCTCCCTCTGCGAGCGGATGCGGGCCGAGGGCCTCCCCGAGATCGCCGTCAGCCACCCCTCCGAGTGGGGCGTCCCGGTGCCCGTCGAGGGCTTCACCGAGCAGCGGATCTACGTCTGGTTCGAGATGGCCCCCGGCTACCTCCTGGAGTGGACCGGCGCCGGCGAGACCGGCCCCGCGCCCGCCCCCGTCCAGTTCTTCGGCTTCGACAACGGCTACTTCCACGCCCTGCTGTTCCCCGCCGCCTTCCGGGCGTACGACCCCGGGATCGCGCTGCCGAAGGCCTTCGTCGTCAACGAGTTCTACCGGCTCGAAGGGCTCAAGTTCTCCACCAGCAGGCGCCACGCCATCTGGGCGCACGAGGAGCTCGCCCGGACGAGCGCGGACGTCCTGCGTTACCACGTCCTCTCCGACCGCCCCAACGGCCGCCAGACCAGCTTCGGTTCCACCGCCCTCGAACTCAGCCGCAGCCGGCTCGCCGAGCGCTGGGACGGCTGGCTCGGCCGACTGCTCACCGCCGTCGCCGAGTCCGCCGACGGGTCCGCGCCGGCCGAGGCGCCCCGGGGACCGGCGTGGGAGCGGTTGCGCGCCCGACTGACCGAGACCGTCGGGCAGTTGAGGGAGGCGTACGGCGCGGAGATCGGCGGCTACGACGCGCGGCGCGCGATCGCGCTGCTCGACGAAGTCGTCTGCCTCGCCGAGGACTTCGGATACGTGAACGGCTTCGAGGCCGAGCGTCCGGACGGCGCCGCCGCGCACCGCTCCGCGCTCTCCGCCCAGCTCGCCGTCGCCGCCGCCCTGTCCGCCTGGGCCGCGCCCGCCCTCCCGTACGGCTCCGCCCGGCTCGCCGCCCTCCTCGGCCTCGCTCCGGAGCCGCGCCGGGTGGACGCGGAGGCCCTCGCCCCGCTCGCCCCGGGGACACCGGTGGCGGCCTGGCCCGGGGCGGTCTTCAGTGCCTGACGCGGAGTTCCTGCCGCGCGGCGCCGTCGTCGGGCCCTTCTCCGGGCCCCGGGCCGCCTGGGGCGAGCACCTGGAGCGGGCGGCCGAACGGTACGGCACGGCCGTGAACTGGGAGCTGTACGACGACCGCGGGGAGGCCGAGACGGCCCGGCAGATCGCCGAGGCGGTCGTCGCCGAGGGCCGGCACGCCCTGGTCGTCGGGCACTTCAACAGCGCCGGTGCGGCGGCCGCCCTCCCCGTCTACCGGGCCGCCGGACTCCCCGTCCTCCTCCCGCTGGCCACCACCCCCGGCCTCCTCGCCGACGGCGCCGGCACCCTCCTGCGCTGGTGCCCGGACGACCGCGCCCAGGCGGCCGACCTGCTCGCCGCGGTACGGGACGCGGGGCACACCCGGGTCGCCGTCACGCACGACGGCAGCGCGTACGGGAAGCGGCTCGCCCTGCTCGTACGGGACGCCCCGGCGGTCGCGCGGCCGACGCCGCTCATACGGGACGCCTCGGTGGTCGCACGGTCGACCCCGTCCGTACGGGACGCCTCGGCGGCCGTGCGGCCCGCCGTCCCGTCGGGGGCCGTGGTCTCCGACGGCAGCGGGCCCGCCACGGGCGCCGTACCGGTGCCCGCCGCCCTGACCGGGCCCTCCCCGGACGTCCTCGACGGGCCGGAAGGCGGGGACGCCACGGCGCTCACCGCACTCGTCGTCTGCGGCACCCACGTCGGGGCCGCGCGGGCGGCCCGGGAGTGGCGGGCGGCCGGGTTCGAGGGCGCGTTCTGGTTCACCGACGACTGCGCGGTGGACGAGTTCGCCGAACTCCTCGGTCCTGTCGCCTCCTCGTACGTCGCCCGGATGCGCGGCGGGCCCGAAGCCCACGTGGACGCGGCCTTCGCCGCCGCCACCGCCGCGCTCGCCGAGGACCCGACGCGCACCGGACGCACCCTCCTCGCCGCCGTACGCGCCCACGCCGACCGGGGGTTCACCGCGCTCGGCGAACCCGAGCCCGGGAGCGTGGGATGGGACCTCGTGCCCGTGCCCCCTGCGGCCGGCACGCCGGCCCCCCGGACCGCCGGGCGGCACGGGCGGGCCTACGACGTCATCGTCGTCGGCGCCGGGGTCGTCGGCTCCGCCACCGCCTCCGCCCTCGCCCGGCACGGCGCGCGGGTCGCGCTCGTCGCCCCCATGGACGGGCGGGACGAGCACGCCACCGCCTGGTCCGGCGGGCTCGTCCGGTCCTTCGAGGCCGACCCGTACCTGCGCGGGCTCGCCCTCCGCAGCCACCACCTCGCCTGGGGGCCCGCCGCGCTCGCGCCGGGGCCGTACGGCTTCATGACCACCGGGTCGCTCGTCCTCTGCGGCGACGCCGACCTGGAACAGGCCGAGAAGGGCGTCGCCGAGCTCAACGGGGCCGGCGTGCCGGCGGAGCTGCTGGACCCGGGCGTGCTCGGGGCCCGCTTCCCCGGACTCTCCGTCGACGGCGTCACCGCCGCCGTCTGGGAACCCCAGGCCGGTTACGCCGACCCGCCCCGCACCGCACGCGTCTACCGCGACCGCGCCCTCGCCCACGGGGCCCGGCTGCTGCCCGCCCGGGTACGCGAACTCGACGCACCACCCGGCGCCGACCGGGTCCGCGTCCTCCTCGAACCCGGCGGTCCCGTCGAGGCCTTCGCCGTCGTCCTCGCGGCCGGCGGCGGCACGGGAGAGATCGCCGGGCACCGGCTCAGCGGCGCGGACGCCGGACGCACCAAGAGCATCCGGTACGGCTTCTTCCACCACCCCGCCACCGCCGGCCTGCCGACCGTCGTCGACATGGTCAGCGGCGTCTGGGGCCGGCCCCAACTCACCGGCGAGGCGGCCGACGGCTACATGGCCGGACGGCCCGTCGACGAATGGGACGTACCCCCGGGCGGGCTCGCCACGCTGACCGACGAGCACGTGGCGTACATACGCCAGGGGGCGGCCGCGCGGTGGCCCTGGCTCGCCGATCCCGCCACCCGCTTCCTCGGCGGGCGCCAGGGCGTCGACCTCTACACACCGCACTCCCGGCCCCACCTCGGCCGTGAACGGCCCGGCAGCCGGATCGTGCTCGCCACGGGGTGGTCGGGGGCGGGGTTCAAGACGGCGCCGGCGGCGGGGGAGCTTGCGGCGGCGGAGGCGCTGGACGTCCTGGAAGCCACCTGACCCCCACGCGACCCCGTCTTCCCGGACCCGCCCTTCCCGGGCCCCGTCCTCCCGTCCGGTGCGGGCCCGCCGCCCGCCGGGGCGGTGCCCCTCCCGCGCCCGCTGCGTGGGGCCCGCGCCCTGCGGGGCGGCTCCCACCCCCGTGCGGGCAGTCGTTCCGCTGGGGCGGGACGGGTGGGCACACGGGACGGCGCCCTTCAGTGGCGCCTCCGCGTTCCGCGCCTGAACCCGCACCACCAGTGCGGCGCACCTGAGACGCGGGTCAAGGCGCGTCAGCCTCTGGCGCCGGCAGGGCGCGGGTCCGTTGTGCCCACCCGTTCCGCCCCAGCGGAACGATTGCCCACAACGGGGGGCGCAAGGGGCGGGATCGCCCAGCGGGCGCAGCCCGCAACGGGGGCACCGGCCCGGGGGCGCAGCCACAGCGGGGTGGGGGCCGTCCCGGCGGAACGACTGCCCGTAACAGGGGTGGTTCAGGTGAACGAATGCTCATCACTCACTCGAAGGTGACACCATGACCGATCTGCTGCAGCGGCCCGACGCCGCCCCCCGCAGCACCCTCGGCGTGCGCTCTCTCGTCGTGTTCTACGTCAGCAGCCTCGTCGGGACCGGCATCCTCCTGGTGCCGGGCCTGACGGAGCGGCAGGCCGGTCCCGCCGCGCTGCTCGCGTGGCTGGCGCTGGCCCTCAGCTCGTACCCCTTCGCCCGTTTCTTCGCGGAGATGTCGGCCTGGCGCCCCGACGCCTCCGGTCTCGCCGCGATGGTGGAGGCCGGGTTCGGGCGCCGCCCGGGGCGGGCGGCGGCGTTGCTGCTCGTCGCCACGTACGTCATCGGGAACCCGGTGATGGGCATCGTGTCCGCCCGCTGCCTGCTCGGGCTGCTCGGCCAGCCCGACGGGCCCGTGTACCCGATCGCGATCGGCTTCATGGCGCTGTCCGCCGCGTTCACGCTGCTCGGGCTCACGGCCGGCGCCCGCGTGCAGACCGCCGCGCTGCTGGTGCTGCTGCTCGGCCTCGGCGGCGCCGTGGTGCTCGCGGTGCCGCGTTTCGAGGCGGGGGAGTACACCCCGTTCCTCACGCACGGCTGGGGCGGCGTCGGCATCGCCGTCGTCACCGCCTTCTTCTCCTTCCTCGGCTGGGAGAACGTCTCGACCCTCGCCGAGCAGGTCGACGACCCGGCCCGCAGCTACCGGCGGGCGATCCGCTGGGCGGTGCCGATCGTCGGGCTGCTCTACGCGGCGGTGACGGCCGCCTACCTGGCGGTCCCGGGCGACGAGCCCGTCGTCATCACCGCCCTGCTCGGCGCCTCGCTCGGCGACGGCGGGGCGTTCGCCGGGGACCTCCTCGCCCTCGGCCTCGCGGTGGTCGCCACCAACGCCTGGGTGCTCGGCGCCACCCGGGTCGTCCGGGCCGCCGCCCGCGAGCGGATCCTGCCGCGCGCCCTGGACGGCCGCCCGGTGCGGGCGACCGTCGCGCTGGCCCTCGCCTACGCGGCCGTCCTCGGCGCCCTGACCGTCACGGGGACCGGCGAGGAGCTGGTGCTCGTCGTCACCAGCAGCGCGTTCCTGCTGCTGTACGTGGCCGCCGCCGCGGCCGCCCTGCGGGCGCGCGGCACCGGCCGCGCCCTGCGCGCGACGGCCGCCGTGACCCTTCTGATCGCGGCCGTCTTCCTCTCCTTCGCCGGTACGGGGCTGCTGCTCGCCCTGCTCCTCGCCGCCGGCTGCGCCGCCCTCTCCGGCCGCGCGCACACCTCTTGAACCCCTCGCCATCGAAAGGCACTTCGTCATGAACGAGACCGTGAACGCGACCACCCCCGTCTACGACGTCGTCGGTGTCGGCTTCGGGCCCGCCAACCTCGCCCTCGCGATCGCGATCGAGGAGCACAACGAGCAGGCCGCGCCCGAGGACCGGCTCACGGCCGTCTTCCTGGAGAAGCAGCCGAACTTCGGCTGGCACCGGGGGATGCTGATCCCGGACGCCACCATGCAGGTCTCGTTCCTCAAGGACCTGGCCACGATGCGCAATCCGCGCAGCCGCTTCGGCTTCGTGCCGTACCTCCACGACCGGGGCCGCCTCGTCGACTTCATCAACCACAAGGTGCTGTTCCCGACCCGCGAGGAGTTCCACGACTACCTCCAGTGGGCCGCCGACGGCGTGGACCACATGGTCCGTTACGGCCTGGAGGTCACCGCCATCCGCCCCGCGGGAACGGCGGGACCGGCGGGAGCCGCGGAGGCGTCGGGCCCCGTCGTCGAGGTCGACGTCGCCGCCTTCGGCGAGGCGGAGGCCGCCACGTACCGGGCGCGGAACCTCGTCGTCGGCACCGGCCTCGTCCCCCGGCTCCCCGAGGGCGTCCGGTCCTCCGAACGGCTCTGGCACAGCAGCGAGTTCCTGCACCGCCTCGCCGCCCTGCCCACCGACGAGCCGCGCCGTTTCGTCGTCGCCGGAGCCGGCCAGAGCGCCGCCGAGATCGCCGACCACCTGCACCGGACGTACGAGGGGGCCGAGGTCGTCGCCGTCCACACCCGGTACGGCTACAGCCCGGCCGACGACAGCCCGTACGCGAACCGGATCTTCGACCCGGCGGCCGTCGACCTCTACCACGGCGCCGAGCCGTCCGTCCGCCGCACGCTCATGGACTACCACCGCAACACCAACTACGGCGTCGTCGACATGGACCTCATCGAGGAGCTCTACCGCCGCTCGTACCAGGAGAAGGTGCGCGGCGAGCAGCGGCTGCGGATCCTCGGCGTCACCCGGCTCACCGAGGTCGAGGAGGGCCCCGACGGCGTCCGCGTCCAGGTGCGGAACCTCGCGACGGGCGAGACGGAGACGATGGAGGCGGACGCCGTCGTCTACGCCACCGGCTACTCCGAGCCCGACCCGGGCCGGCTGCTCGGCGAGCTCGACGCCGCCTGCACGCGCGACGAGGACGGCCGGCTGCGGGTGCGCCGCGACTACCGGGTGGAGACCGCGCCCGAGGTGGAGGCCGGGATCTACCTGATGGGCGGTACCGAGCACTCGCACGGCATCACGGCCAACCTGCTGTCGATGGCCGCCGTCCGGGCCGGCGAGATCTGCGACTCCCTGGCCGCCCGCCGCCGTTCCGACAGGCGGGCGCCGGTGGCGGTGACCGGCTGATCCCCCGTACAACACTCTCCACCACACTTCGACGAGAGGGCACCATGAGCACCACCACCCCCACGGAGCCCGGCGACGCGCTGCCCGTCACCGAGCGGACCCGGCTGCGCCGGATGCGTCACAAGGGGAGCCACCGGCGGGCCGACCTGGACGCCGTGCTCGCCGCGGGCTTCCTCTGCCACCTCGGCGTCACCGTCGACGGCACGACGATGGTGGTGCCCACCGCGTACGGCGTGGACGGCGACCGGCTCTACCTCCACGGTTCGGTCGCCAGCCGCAGCCTGGTCCAGGCCCCCGACACCACCGTCTGCGTCACGGTCACGCACGTCGACGGCCTCGTCCTCGCCCGCTCCGTCTTCGAGCACGGGGTCAACTACCGGTGCGCGATGATCTACGGCGTTCCCGAGATCGTCACCGACCCGGAGGAGAAGCTCCGCGGCCTGCGGGCCCTGACCGAGCAGAGCTCGCCGGGCCAGTGGGAGTACGCGCGGCAGCCGAGCCGCAAGGAGCTGGCCGCGACCGCGGTGCTCGCGCTCGACCTGACCGAGGCCTCCGTGAAGACCGCGGGCGGCCCGCCGGACGACGGCGAGTCCGAGGACGCGGCGCTCGGCCTGTGGGCGGGGGTGCTCCCGGTGGTGACCACCTTCGGCGAGCCGATCACGGACCCGATCCTTCCGGCGGACTTCGCCCCGCCGGCCCACATCGCCTCGCGCGCGGGCCGGGTCCTGGGCGGGGAGCCCGCGGCCGCCGCCCAGGTGTAGGTCCAGGCGTAGCCGGGGGCTTCACCGAGCGGGACCGAGCCCCGGCGCGCCGGACCGAGCCCAGCCGCGCCGGACCGGACCGGACCAAGCCCAGCCGCGTGCGCGGCTGGGCTTTTCCCGCGTCCGGGGCCGCCTCCGGGGTCGGTCGCCGTCTCCGGGGTCAGTCGCCCTGTCCGGCCTCAGCTGCCGTGTCCGGCGTCAGTCGCCGTGGCCGGTGCCTCCGCTGCCGAAGCCTCCGCTGGAGATGCCGCCCCACTTGCGCTTCTCCTCGGACGGCGGGTCGGACGAGGTCTCCGTGCCGCCGTTCTTGAGCTGGTAGGGCATGAGCCGGTGCTCGCCGTCGGTCTGCGGCATCTCGGCCGGCTTGCGGTATTCGCTCGTCTCGCCGGGGAGCGCCCCGGTGTCGGGCCGGTGCGGCTGCTCTTCCGGCTTCGGGGGCTCGGGCTCGCGGTTGCGGACCCGGTATCCGAACCAGAAGGCCCCGATGAGGACGGCCACGAGAACGAGGCCGCCGAGGACCTGCCCCATACCTGACTGCCAGACTCCAGCGGCCAGGTTCTCTGCTGCGCTGAGAGTGTTCATACCAACAGGATTACCCGATTCCGCTTCCTCGGATACGTCCGGCGGACCATCCTCCGGCAATCCCCTCCGGCGATCTCCTCGGGGAATCCCTGGGAAGCCCTGGGAGACCTCTCAAAGAAGCCCCCTCAAGGAGCCCCTTCGGAACTTCCCGATTCCGCTGAAACATTTCCGCTCCCCCGTCGCGTCAATGAGGTGTACGTCGACCACGCCACGTGACCGCGAGGGAAAGGAGGGGCATGAGAAAGTCCCGCGCGGACGAGTTCCTGGAGTTCGCCTCCGCACGCACGGGGCACCTGTTCCGTTCGGCGTGTCTGCTGACCAGCGGGGACACGCATCTCGCCGAAGACCTCACCCAGGAGACGCTCGGCCGGATGTACGCCCTCTGGGGCCGCATGGCCCGGATCGGGAACCCCGCCGCGTACGCCCAGACCGTGCTCGTCCGCACGTTCCTCAGCCACCAGCGGCGCCGCTCGGCCACCGAGCGCCCCCTCGGCGAGCTGCCCGACCGTGCCCCCGAGCACGGCGAGGACCCGGCGCTGCGGATCGCGCTGCTCGACGCGCTGGCCGCGCTCGCGCCGAAGGACCGGGCGGTCGTGGTGCTGCGGTACTGGGAGGACCGCAGCATCGAGGAGACCGCAGAGGCCCTGCACGTCAGCTCCGCCGCGGTGCGCACCCGCTCGGTGCGCGCGCTCGCGAAGCTGCGGGAACGGCTCGGCGGCAGCCTCGTCGCCTTCGCCACCCACTGACCACGCACCCTTCCCGCTTTTCCCTTTCCCACGGACCGGAGACGGTGATCTCGGCATGCCCCAGAACGAAGGAACCCAACACGACGGAGCCCCCCGGGAGCGCTTCGAGGAGGAGCTCGGCGCGGTCCTGCGCAGCACCGGTGACGGCTTCGCCGTCGACGACCGGCGCGAGCTGGTCGCGGGCGGGCTCCAGCGCGGCCGGCGCCGCCTGGTGCGCCGCCGCCTCGCGGTGACCGGCGGCGTCCTCGCGCTCGCCGCCGTCGGCATCGGCGGCGTGTACGGCGGTTCGCTGCTCGGCCCCGCCGGACAGGCGACGACGACCACCGTGGCCGCGCCCCCGCAGCCCGGCCACGCCAACGGCACCGGCGCCCGTACCGACGCTCCCACCGGCAAGGAACCCTTCGCCCAGCCGCAGATCCCGGCGAAGGACATCGCCGCCGTCCTCAAGGCCCACACCCCGGCCGGGCAGTGGCAGTTCGACGACCTGGAGGGCCGGGGCCAGGCCGTCACCGGCGTCTACGACGACGGCCACGGCAAGGCGGGCGTCAGCGTCGGCCTCTACCGGGCCGGTGGCACCGCCGAGTCCGGAACGGACCAGGTCACCTGCCCCGACAAGAACTTCGTCCCCTTCGACTCCTGCACCAGCGAGCGGCTGCCGGGCGGTGACCGGCTCATGGTCCTCCAGGGGTACGAGTACGCCGACAAGCGCGAGGAGACCAAGGACTGGCGGGCGGTCCTGCTCACCAAGGACGGCCTGATCGTCGACGCGAGCGAGTACAACGCCGCCGCCGAGAAGGGTGCCGAGATCAGCCGCGAGAACCCGCCCTTCAGCCCCGCCCAGCTCAAGGCCCTCGTCACCGCCGAAGCCTGGCGGCCGCTCCTGCGGCAGCTCCCCGAGCCGCCCAAGCCCCCCAAGGGCCCGGGCCGGTCGCCCTCCGTGCCGAGCGCGGCCGCCGTCCAGGCGACCCTGCGCTCCCTCCTGCCCCGGGGCGCCACCGTGACCTCCCACGGCGGGGGCGACGGCCACGGCTACGTCGTCGTCGACGACGGCAAGGGCGCGAGCATGGTCGGCGTCGACGTCCAGCCCACCGCCGGGAGCGTGGTCGCCGAACTCTTCAGCGGATCCGGCGTCGTCACCCTGCCCGACGGCACCAAGGTCAAGTCCACGCAGGAGCTCGGAGAGAAGGGCGGCGAAGGGGTCGTCCGGTGGAACGTCGACACCCTGAGCCCGAAGGGCTTCCGGGTCATCGTCTCCGCCTACAACTCGGGCACGCAGTACGAGGCCGCCACGCGCGCCGAGCCCGCGCTGACGATGGAGCAGCTGAAGGCGATCGCGCTGAGCCCGAAGTGGCGGAAGCTGCCGCTGAAGTAGCCGGGGGAGGGGTGCGGGGCGGCGGCCCCGCACCCCTTCTCTCCCTCCGGCGCGGGCTACTTCGCGTCCGCGTACCGCTCGACCGTCGCCGTCGTGAACGGGAACCGGACCGGCGTCTCCCCGAACGCGATCCGCCCGGCCTCGTCCCCGGCTGCCCGGATCGCCTCCGCCACCGCCCCCGCCTCCTCCGCCGGACAGTGCACGATCACCTCGTCGTGCTGGAAGAACACCAGCTCGGCCCGCATCCCCGACAGGGAGCGCCGCAGCGCCGCCAGCATCAGCAGCGCCCAGTCGGCGGCGCTGCCCTGCACGACGAAGTTACGGGTGAACCGGCCGCGCGCCCGCGCGTTCCCCGAGGCGTACCCGGGGACGAACTCGCCGCCCTCCCGGTCCGGTTCGCCGGTGTCCTGCGGGATCCCGGCCTCCTCGTCCCCGTCCGATCCGACCGCCCGCGGGCTGGTCCGGCCCAGCCAGGTCCGTACGAGCCGGCCCTCCTCACCCGCCTTCGCCGCCTCGTCGACATAGGCCACCGCGCGCGGGAAGCGGCGCCGCAGCGCCGCCAGGTTCTTCAGGCCGTCGCCGCTCGTCTGCCCGTAGATCGCGCCCAGCAGCGCGATCTTGGCGTGCTCGCGGTCGCCGGAGAAGGCCCGGTCGGAGAGCCGGGTGTAGAGGTCGTCGGGATGCCCGGCGACCTCCATCAGCCCCGGGTCGCGGGAGATCGCGGCGAGGACGCGCGGCTCCATCTGATCGGCGTCGGCCACCACCAGCCGCCATCCCCCGTCGGCGACCACCGCCCGCCGGATCACCTTCGGGATCTGCAGGGCGCCGCCGCCGTTCGTCGTCCAGCGACCGCTGACCGTGCCGCCGGGCAGGTACTCCGGCCGGAAACGGCCGTCCCGCACCCAGTCGGCCAGCCACGACCAGCCGTGCGCCGTCCAGATCCGGTACAGCTTCTTGTACGCGAGGAGGGGCTCCACCGCCGGGTGGTCCAGCTCGGCGAGCTCCCAGCGGCGCGTGGACCTGACCCGGATCCCGGCCTGCGCGAAGGCCCTCACCACGTCGGCCGGCAGATCCGGCCGGACCCGGCGGCCGAACGCCGCCGACACCTCGTCCGCGAGCTCCGCCAGGCGGCGCGGCTCGCCCCCGCCCGCGTACCGCTCGCCGAGCAGCTCGCCCAGCAGCTCCCGGTGCACGTCCGCCCGCCACGGCAGCCCCGCCCGGTGCATCTCGGCGGCCACCAGCATCCCCGCCGACTCGGCGGCCGTGAGCAGCCGCATCCGACCGGGGTGCTGGGCCAGGTCATGGCGGCGCAGCTGCTCCGCGTACACCGCGAGAAGCCCCTCGAACGGCACGGAGACCGTGGGGCGCGGCTCGAAGAGCGAGTCCTGCGAACCGGGCTCGGCGGCGCGCTGCGGCGGGTCGGGCGGCACGGGGGCGTTCCGCAGGCGCGCCCAGGCGGCGGCGGCCGAGCGGGGCTCGCCGAGCCGGCCCTCGTGGCCCAGGAGGAGCTGCTCGGCGCCCTCGATGTCGTAGCAGCGCTCGACGCGGACGCCGGCGGCGAGGAGCCGCGGATAGACCTCGGCGGTCGACCGCCACACCCAGCGGGCCACGTCGGGGCGCGCCCGTACGGCCGCCACCAGGTCCGGCTCGTGCCGCACCCGGCCTGCGGGCAGCCCGTCCGGGCCGAGGGGGACGAGCTGGGCTCCGTCCCCCTCGGCCTCGGCCGCCAGCGCCCACCGCTCACCCATACCGCGAGTCTGCCACCCCCCACTGACACCCCTCGGCCCCCCGATCCGCGCCCCCCGCTGGTCGCCGCCTTGCCACCCCCGCACGGGCCGACGCCCACCGGGGCGGCGCCCCCGCCCACCCGCCGTACGGGCCCGCGCCCGCCGGGGCGGTGCCCCTCCCGCGCCCCCCGTGTGGGCCCGCGCCCGGCGGTGCGGTGCTCCTCCCGCACCTCCGTGGGGGCCCGCGTCCGCCGGGGCGGCCCCCCCGCCCGTGTGGGCAATCGTCCCGCTGGGGCGGGACGGGTGGGCACACGGGACGGCGCCCTTAGCGGCGCCTCCGCGTCCCGCGCCTGGACCCGCACCCCAAGTGCGGTGCACCTAGGGGTGCGGGTCCAGGCGCATCAGCCTCTGGCGCCGGTAGGGCGCGGGTCCGTTGTGCCCACCCGTTCCGCCCCGGCGGAACGACTGCCCACAACGGGGTGGGCGGGGGCACTGCCCCGGCGGGCGCAGCCCGCAACGGGGGCGCGGGGCGCAGGGGTGGGCGGGCGCCGGCGGTGGGTGGGTCAGGCCGCTGCGTGGAAGAGGGCCGCCGCCTCGCCCCGCGAATCGACCCCCAGCTTGTTCAGGATGTTCGCGACGTGGAACTTCACCGTGGACTCGCTGATGTGCAGCTCCTCCGCGATCCTCCGGTTCCGGTGCCCGAGCGCCAGGTGCCGCAGGACCTCGACCTCCCGTGAGCCGAGCCCGGTCAGCGGGTGCGCCGCCTCGACGGGCGCCTCCGGGGTCGCCAGCGGGATGACCGCCGTGATGGTCGTGCCCCAGCCGGGGACCGCGTCCATGTCGAGCCGCCCGCCGAGCACGTCGAGCCGGTCCCGGATCGTCCCGGCGCCCAGGTCGCAGGGGGCGAGCGCACCGGCGCCGTCGTCCCGCACGGACGCCCGCAGTTCGTGCTCGGTCAGCTGCCAGCCGACGTGGACGCGCCGCACGGAGTCCTGTTCCAGGACGATCAGGAGCAGTGACCGGACGATGGCCCGCGCGCTGTGGGCGACGTCGGCCGCGAGGGACCGGGCGGAGTCGGGCGCGCCGAGTTCGAGCCGGACCTTGCTGTGCCGGAGCATGGGCCGCAGTTCGCCGGCGAGCCGCTCGAAGGCGTCTTGCGCGGGTTCCTCCGCGAGCGCCCGGTCCCGCCGCTGTTCGGCCCGCATCTCGATCAGCGCGGACGCGGCCAGGTCGGTGGCGGTGGTGCGGGCGGTCGTGTCGTCGAGGGCCCGGCTGCGGAGCACCCCGAGGACGCCGGAGAGCGCGGCCGCGTGCGCGCCGGTGAGTTCGGCGATGACCCGGGCCCGGGTGTCGGCGGCGGCCCGCGAGCGGGCGAGCGCGCCCGGCAAGGCTTCCGTCGCGAACCGGTCGAAGTGTCCGGTGACCAGGTCCCACAGCGCCTGCGCCACGGTGAGCGCGGCCGTGTCGACGGGGGCGGCGCCGTCCTCCCGTACGAGCACGAGGACCGCTCCGCGCCGGGTCGCGTGACTGGTGACGGCGACGATCTCGCGCTCGCGCCCGCCGATCGTCGCGCGGCCCTGCCAGGGGGAGCCGGGGACGCCGGCCGCGAGCAGCGGGGTCAGTTCGGCGGCGGTCATCAGCTCCGTACCGCCGAGCGCCTTGAAGGGGGAGTGGGCGCAGTGGGTGGAGAGTTCGGCCGCGTCGACGTGCGGGACGAGCGGGGCGAGGGCGGCCGAGACCTTGGGGAGGATCTCCCCGAGCGGCTGCCGGATGATCTCGTACGCGGTGGTCAGCGTGGACGTGTCCATGGGGTTCAGCCTAGTGCGGGGCGGACAGGTGACGGCCCGTCTTTCGGCCAGGTACGACTGGCCGTTGGGAGGGCGGGGACCGGGCGCCCGACGGCGCAGTCTTGGGGAGTCGAAGAACGAGAAGGACGAACGGACAGCGCCGGAGGCTGACATGGAAGCGATCGTGTACGAGGAGTTCGGCGGCCCCGAGGTGCTGCGCCACGAGGCCGGCGTCGCGAAGCCGGAGCCCGGCCCCGGCGAGGTCCGGGTCAAGGTGGCGGCGGTCGGCGTCAACCCGGTGGACTGGAAGCGGCGTCGCGGCTGGGTCGAGGCGTTCTACCCGACCACCTTCCCCGCCGTCCCGGGCCTGGAGTTCGCCGGCACCGTCGACGCGCTCGGCGAGGGCGTCACCGACCTGGCCGTCGGCGACGAGGTCCTCGGCTGGACGAAGACCGGCGCCTACGCCGAGTACGCCATCGCCGGCACCGTCGCCCCCAAGCCCGCCGGGCTCTCCTGGGAGGCCGCCGCGAGCCTCCCGGTGGCCGGCGAGACCGCCCAGCGCGTCCTGGACCTGCTGCGGGTGCGGGAGGGCGAGACGCTGTTCCTGCACGGCGCCGCCGGAGTCGTCGGCTCGGTCGCCGTCCAGCTGGCGGTCGCGGCCGGGATCACGGTGATCGGCAGCGCCTCCGAGTCCAACCACGCCTACCTGCGCGAACTCGGCGCGATCCCCGTCGCGTACGGGGACGGCCTCGCCGACCGGGTCCGCGCCGCCGCCCCGGAGGGCGTCGACGCGGTCTTCGACGCGGCCGGGCACGGCGTGCTGCCGGTCGCCGTCGAGCTGCTCGGCGGCGGCGACGCGGCGAAGGAGCGGATCGTGACGATCGCGGCGACGGACGCGGAGGAGCACGGCATCGTCTTCTCCGGCGTCACGGGCGACCCGGAC
This sequence comes from Streptomyces sp. NPDC053513, assembly GCF_044544765.1. NCBI lineage: Bacteria > Bacillati > Actinomycetota > Actinomycetes > Kitasatosporales > Streptomycetaceae > Streptomyces > Streptomyces sp. NPDC053513. Next base: position 70,733 of record NZ_JBITXP010000018.1, on the reverse strand, counting down.
GACGTGCGGCGCGGCCTCGTCGCCCAGGCCCGCCTGGCGGCGGAGGGGGCGCTCAAGGTCCGGCTGGCCGAGACGCTGCCGCTGAAGGAGGCGGCCCGTGCCCAGGAGGCGAGCGAGTCGGGTCATGTACGCGGCAAGATCGTCCTGATCCCGTAGCATCCCTCCGTCCCCGACGTCCCCGACGTCCTGACGGAGGAGTGTGACGCCGATGTACGCGATGTCCCTGGGCGACGACGGCGCGGAACTGCGCCCGCTGGAACCGTGGCAGGCCGAGGAGTTCCTCGCGCACATGGACCGGGGACGGGAGTTCATCGGCGCGCGCAACGGCCTACCCGACGTCGTGACGGACCTGGAGTCGAGCAGGGCGTTCCTCCGTCTGTACGCGGAGAAGGCGGCGACCGACACGGGCCGGATCCACGGCATCTGGTCCGACGGCACGCTCGTCGGCGCGGTGATCCTCCGGAGGTTCGACCTGGCGGCCTCCTACGCCGAGGCGGGCTGCTGGCTGGAGCCGGCGGGCGTCGGCAAGGGCCTGGTGACCCGGGCGGCGCGGGCGCTCATCGACTGGGCGATCCGGGTGCGGGGCATCCACCGGGTGGAGTGGGTGGTGTCCTCCGACAACGAACCCAGCATCGCGGTGGCGCGGAGGCTGGGGATGACGCGGGACGGTGTGCTGAGGGGCAGCTACGCGTACCGGGGGGCCCGGCACGACGAGGAGATCTGGTCGATCCTGTCCCCGTCCTGGCCCACCTGACCCACCCCGCTCCGGCCCGGTGCCCGCCCCTCGCACCCCGTTGCGGGCTGCGCCTTCCGGACGGCGCCCCCGCCGTTGTGGGCACACACCGCCGGTGCGGTGCCCACCCCCGCGCCCCCGTCGTGGGCGCCCACCTGCTGGGGCAGTGCTCACCCCTGCCCACCCCGTTGTGGGCAGTCGTTCCGCTGGGGCGGAACGGGTGGGCACAACGGAACGGCGCCCTTGCCGGCGCCCGAGGCTGCTGTGCCTGGACCCGTACCGGTTGCGCATCCAGCTCGGGGTGCGGGTTCAGGCGCGGAACGCGGAGGCGCCGCTGGAGGGCGCCGTCCCGTGTGCCCACCCGTCCCGCCCCAGCGGGACGACTGCCCACACGGAGGTGAGCGGGGCACCGCCCAGCAGGGGCGCGGTCCCCCGCGGGCAGCGGGCGCGCGGCCCCGCACAGGCAGGGGTGCGTCGTTCCCGCGGCGCCCGGGGCCCGCCTGCCCCCACGGGGGTGGGGCGGGCGGTCCCCGGACGCGCGGAGGCAGTCGGCCCCCGCACAGGCGGGGCGAGCGGGCTCCCGCGCGGGCAGGACGGAGGCCCTGCGGGGCGGGATGGCGGCCCGCGCGGGCAGGACGGAGGCCCTGTGGGGCAGGGCGGCGCCCCCGTGCGCCCAGGGCGGCGCCCCCGTGCGGGCGGGGCGGGGACCCGGCTCCGACCCCGGTCACCGCCCCGTCGTCCCACCATGGCCGCTCAGCGCGTGAGCCGCCACGCGGGAAGCCCCGCCGAGGCGACCGCGACCGTCGCGCAGACGCCCGCCGCCGCGCCGATCACCGTCCACGGCGGGACCAGGACCACGGGCGCCGAGAGGGCCGCGAGGCCCGCTCCCAGGGCACCCAGGACGACGCCCGTCACCATCAGCCCGAGCACCGTGCCGATCGCGACGGCGAGCGCCGCCTCGCCCGTCACGACCCGCAGGACCTGGGCCCGGGTCGCCCCGGCGAGCCGCAGCGAGGCCAGTTCTCCGCCCCGTACGGAGGTCGCCATCAGCAGGGTGTTGGCGAGGCCGATCACCGTGTAGACGAGGGCGATGCCCAGGACCAGGATCATGCCCAGCCGGTTCTGCGGGTTGCCGCCGTCCGGCCGGTGCTCGGACGGGACGGTTCCGCCGCTCGCCTCCAGCGCCCGGACCGTCGCCGCCCCGCCCCCGCGCGCGTCGATCCGGTCGAGGGCGGAGCCCGGCGCGTTCGCCCGGGTGACGTACGGCCCGTTGTCGCCGGTCCCGAGCGCGAGGACGGCCGCGACCCGGAGCCGTACCGGACCGCTCCCGTCCGCCCGCCACACCTCCACGGTCTCGCCGACCCGGTGCCGCTCGAACTCCTCGTTGACGACGATCGACCGGTCGTCCAGGTCCCGCAGGTCCCCGGCGACCACCGGCAGCCGGGCGAGCTCCGCGAACGCGGCCGGGTCCGCGACCGCCCGCGCCCCGTACTTCACGACGGCCTCGGCCCCGTCCCGTACGAAGACGGACGTCGCCCCGGTGGGGGACACCACGGCCCCGGGCGGCGCCGCCACCGGCCTCAACTCCTCCCCGCGCACCACGTACTGGGCGGCCGTCTGCTCCCGGGATTCCGCCTCCTTCGCGCGCGTGACGCCGGTCGCCGAGCCGAACAGGGTCCCGGCGAGCGCCACGGTCACGAGGACGGGCGCGGCGACGGCGGCGGTGCGGCGGACGGCGGCCGCGCTGTTCTCCCGCACGAGCGTCCCCACCGCGCCGCGCGACCGCAGCAGCCGGGCCGCCGGCCGGACGAGGAGCGGGGAGAGCAGGGCGACGCCGGTGATCAGGAGCATCGGGAGGGTCGTGTACGTCTTCCGCTTGAGCAGCGCGGACGGCTCGGTGGCGCAGGTCCAGACGAGGAGCCCGAGCCCGGCCAGGAGCAGGCCCGTGCCGAGGACGGCCCGGCCGAGGGGCAGGGCGTCGGCGTCGACGTCCGCCTCCCGCAGCGCGGCCGTCGGCCCGACCTTCCCGGCCCGCCGGGACGCGGCGACGGCACCGGCCAGGGCGACGGTCACACCGGTCCAGAAGGCCGTGTGGAACGGCCAGGAGGCCCCGCCGATCGTGAACCACGCGGGCGCGAGGCCGCCGTCGACGAGGGCCCGGGCGAGGAGGGGCGCGCCGAGGGTGCCGAGCGCGCACCCGGCGGCGGAGGCGAGCACGCCGAGCGCCGCCGCCTCGGCGAGGAGGAGCCGCCGGATCTGGCCGGGGGTGGCTCCGGCGGTCCGGAGGAGCCCGAACTCGCGCCGGCGCAGCGCGACGGCGAAGGCGAAGGTGGAGGCGACGACGAAGACGGAGACGAAGGCGGTGACGCCGCCGGAGGTGCCGAGGAGGGCGTTGAGGCCGACGAGCGCGCGGGCGTCCCGGTCGGGGTCGGGGTCGGCCTGGGCGCGTTCGGTGCCGGTGAGGACCCGGGCGCGGTCGCCGACGAGCGTCCGGACCTCGGCGGCGGGGGCGTCGACGCCGACGGCGTCGGGGCCGCCGGCGGCGGTGACGGTCCAGCGGGCGCGGAGTTCGCGGAGCACGCGACTGTCCACAGGCTGTGGACGGTCGAGCCGCAGCTCCACGGGTACGGTGCGGGGCCCGCGCCGCACGTCCAGTGTCAGCCGGTCCTGCCCCTGGACGACGACGGGCGAGGAGGCGAACCGCTGGGGAGGACGCTCGGGCGCGTGAAGGGTGGCGGAGAGGCCGAGTCCCATGGTGGCGAGCAGCCCGACCCCGAGCGCGAGCGCGACGAACCCGCCGAGGAAGGAGGCCCAGCGGTCCCGGAGCCCGGCGAGGACGACGGTCAGCACGCCACACCTCCGGCACCGGTCTCGACGCCGCCGGTCTCGACACCGCCGGCCTCGACGCCGCTGGTGCCGCCCGTCTCCAAGGCCGTCATCCGGGCCGTGACCGACTCCACCGTCGGGCCCGTCAGTTCGCCCGCGAGGCGTCCGTCGACCAGGAAGACCACGCGGTCCGCGCGGGAGGCCGCCACCGGGTCGTGGGTGACCATGACGATCGTCTGGCCGTCGTGGTCGACGAGGTCCCGCAGCATGTCGAGGACCTCGCGGCTCGTCGTCGAGTCGAGCGCGCCGGTCGGTTCGTCGCCGAAGAGGACGGCGGGCCGGGTGATCAGGGCGCGGGCGATCGCGACCCGTTGCTGCTGGCCGCCGGAGAGTTCGCCGGGCCGGTGGCGTTCCCGGCCGGCGAGCCCCACGCGCGCGAGGGCCTGCCGCACCTCCGTACGGGACGGGCGGCGGCCGGCGAGCCGGAGCGGGAGGGCCACGTTCTGCGCGGCGGTCAGCGAGGGCAGCAGGTTGAAGGACTGGAAGACGAAGCCGATCCGGTCCCGCCGCAGCAGCGTGAGGCGCCGTTCGCCCAGCCCGTCCAGGGTGACGCCGCCGACCTCCACGGTCCCGGCGGTGGGCCGGTCGAGCCCGGCGGCGCACTGGAGGAGCGTGGACTTGCCGGAGCCGGAGGGCCCCATGACGGCGGTGAAGGTCCCGGCGCGGAAGTCGAGGTCGACGCCGTCGAGGGCGCGGACGTCCCGGTGGTGCCGGACGAGCCCCCGGAGCCGTACGGCAGAGGCAGAGGCAGAGGCGGTGGCGGTGGCAGAGAGGGAGGCAGGGCCGGTGGCGGCGGCGGTCGTGGTCATGGATCAAGCGAACCGTTTCGGCCCGCTCCGATCACGACCACCACCGGGCGTCCCGGGGGTGGGCCTGGCCCTACCCCTCCCGTACCGCCTTCACGAACACGTCCAGCGCGTCGAGGGGTTCGCGCCCGCCGAGCAGCGCGCGCAGGTGGCCCCGCTCCACGCCCGTGCCGTCCATGAAGCCGTGGGCGATCGCCGAGTACGTGCTCGCCAGCATCGGCACCTGGAAGGGCGCGGCTCCGGAGGCGGCGAGCGCGGCGCGGGCCTCCGCGAGGGTGCCGGGCGCGTACGCGGCGCCGAGGGCCGCCGCCAGGTCGGCACCGCCGAGGGGGCGCTCGCCGACGAGCTCGTACACCCGGTTCCGGTGGGCGGCCGGGTCCGTGGCGACGGAGACGGCGACGTCGGCGAGGTCCGCGCGGGCGACGGCGGCGAGACGGCCCTCGCCGAGCGGCCCGGTGATGCGGTTCTGCGCGTCGGGGGCGGCGATCCAGGTGAGGAGCTCGGCGTAGAGGCCGTTGCGGAGGATCGTCCAGTCGAGCGTCGTGGACCGCCGCAGCCGCCGCTCGGTCCAGCGGTGCGCGAGGGCGTACGTGAGGTGGTCGCCGTCGCCGGAGAGGCTGGTGTAGACGACGTGTCGGACGCCGGCGGCCTCGGCGGCGGAGATCGCGGCCTCGTGGCGGGCGATCACGACGTCGTCCTCCCCGTACCCGGCGGATATGAGGAGGAGGGTCTCCACGCCGGCGAAGGCCGCCGGAAGGGTCTCCGGGGCGTCGAAGTCGAGCGGGCGGGTGCCGGGGAGCCCGGCGCGGGTGCCGAGGACGACGTCGTCGCGGCCGGCGAGCCGTTCGGCGACGAGAGAGCCGAGGGCGCCGGAGACGCCGGTGACGAGCAGCATGGATTCCCCCAGGGGTGGTGACGGCTGAGACCATCGTGACCGGACGGACAGGAGTGCGGAAGGAGGCACATTGATGTCAGAGGGGCACACGGAGGTAACCACCGAGCCCTTGGTCAGCTGTGCCGAGGACTGCGGAGTACGGGACGTCCAGGACCGGCTCGGCGACAAGTGGACGGTGCACGTCGTCGTCGAACTGGCCGCCGGACCGAGGCGGTTCAAGGAGCTCCAGCGGCTCGTCACCGGCGTCTCGCAGCGGATGCTGACGCTCACGCTGCGCCGCCTCGAACGGGACGGGCTCGTCTCGCGGACGGTGTACCCGACGACCCCGCCGCAGGTGGAGTACGCGCTGACCGGGACCGGGCACAGCATGACCCACCTCATCAAGCAGCTGATCGACTGGTCGCTCGACCACCGCGCGGTGATCGCCCGGTCGCGCGAGGAATGGGACGCGAGGACGACGGGATGACCGTGATCGACAAGGCCTTCGAGGCGCTGTACGCGAGCGACGACGGCTCCCTCGACACGGCGGCCTCCCTGCTCGCCGCCGACCCGGGCGCGGACGCGGAACGGGCCCGGCGGGGCGAGGAGTTCGTCCGGACGCTGTGGGGGCGGGGCTGGCAGCCGGCGGACCTGGTCCGCGTGGCGCGCCGCGAGCTGTCGGAGGAACACGTACGGCTGCTCGTCGGGCTGATCAGGACGGAGACGTCCCGGTACGAGCGGCTGCCGCACCGCTGGCAGGCGCAGATCGAAGCGCTGGGCGATCCGGCCGTCCGGCCCGTGGACCGCTTCTCGCAGGCGACGACCGTCCTGGAGCTGTACCGGCTGCTGGTCCGGCTGCCGCGCCTGGACGCGGTGGGGCCCGTCCCCGGGGAGGCCCTGCCGCCCGCGGCGGCGGGCGAGCCCCGGATGCTCACCCGGATCAGGGCGCTGCTCGCGAAGGCGGAGGCCACGGGCTACCCGGAGGAGGCGGAGGCGCTGACGGCCAAGGCCCAGGAACTCATGGCCCGGCACAGCCTGGACGAGGCCACGCTCGCGGCGGGCGCGCCGTCCCCGGAGACGCCGGGCGCGATCCGGATCGGGGTGGAACCGCCCTACGAGCAGGCGAAGGCGATCCTGCTCGACGCGGTGGCGACGGCGAACCACTGCCGGGCCGTGTGGAACGAGGCGTACGGCTTCTCGACGGTCGTCGGCTTCGAGGCGGACCTCGACCCGGTCGAGCTGCTCTACACCTCGCTGCTCGTCCAGGGCACGGCGGCGATGACGCGGGCGGAGGCGGAGCAGCGGGCGGGCGGCCGCAAGCGCACGAAGTCGTTCCGGCAGTCCTTCCTCCTCGCGTACGCGAACCGGCTCGGCGCCCGGCTCTCGGCGACGTCCCGGCGGGTGGCGGCCGAGGCCCCGACGCTCCTGCCCGCGCTCGCGTCGCGGGAGGTCGCGGTGTCGGCCCGCACGGACGAGCTCTTCCCGGAGACGAGGGCGACGCGGGTGCGGGCGGCGTGGGACGAGGCGGGCTGGAACCACGGGGCGACGGCCGCCGACGCCGCCGGCCTCCACCCGAACCGCCCCCACTTGCCGTAACCCCACCTCCAGACGCCACTGCCGCACTACCGCCCGCGCCGGTGCAGCGCCCCCGCCCGCGCCGGCACCCGCCCGCGCCGGCACCCGCCCTGCGGGCACGCCCGCGGGACGGCACCCCTTGCCGGCCCTCCGCCGCCCGGACCGTGCCTGCCCTCCGCTGCGCGGGCCCGCGCCTGCTGGGGCGGCTTCCCTCCCGCACCCCCCCGTGTGGAGCCCGGGCCCGGTGGGGCGGTGCCCTGCTTACCCCCGTGTGGGGCCCGCGCCCGGATGGGCGGTGCCCCCCGCCCACCCTCCGTGTGGGCAATCGTCCCGCTGGGGCGGGACGGGTGGGCACACGGGACGGCGCCCTTCAGCGGCGCCTCCGCGTCCCGCGCCTGAACCCGCACCACGAGCGGCGGTGCACACGGGGTGCGGGTCCAGGCACAGAAGCCTCGGGCGCCGGCAGGGCGCGGGTCCGTTGTGCCCACCCGTTCCGCCCCAGCGGAACGACTGCCCACAACGGGGGCGGCGGGAGCACCGCACCGGCGGGCGCAGCCCACAACGGGGCGGGCGGGGGCGCCGCCCCAGCGGGCGCAGCCCGCAACGGGGGGCGCGAGGGGGGGCACCGCCCCAGCGGAACGACTGCCCGCAACGGGGGCGCAAGGGCGCCGCACCGGCGGGCGCGCGCCCACGACAGGCGGGGGCGCCGCCCGGTGGGGCGACCGCCCGCAACGGCGCGGTGAGGGCGCAGCCCGCGGTCCGCCTCCGCGGGCGGCGGGGCCTCAGGTCCGGCAAGGGCCGGGTGGTGGCCCGGCTCGTGTGGTTACCAACCGTTTAAGGGGGGTTCGCGGATACGCTCGGGGCATGAGCTGGCTCCGGGCCCTGAAGGAGACCGCCCGCTCCGGCCTCACCGTCGAGCGACGGCGGCTCGAACCCGTCGTCGCGGCCCGCGGAGCCCTCGGTCTCGCCCTGGTCGTCGGCCTCTCCCTCGCCCTCTTCGGCCCCGCAGTCGCCGTCTCCTCCGCCTTCGGCGCCTTCCAGGCGGCCATCGCCACCTTCCAGCGTTCCTGGCGCCCCCGCCCCACCCTCGCCCTGGCCTCCGGCGCCAGCCTCGCCGTCTCGACGTTCCTCGGCTATCTCACGGGCGGGCACACGGCCCTCTTCCTCGCCCTGCTGCTCTTCTGGACGTTCGTGTCGGGTCTGGCCTGGGCCGCGGGCCCGACCGCCGGCATCATCGCCTCCTCCAACGTGGCGATCATGCTGGTGACGGTCACGCTCCCGACCTCCGTCGCCACCGCCGCCGGCCACGCCGTCATGATCTTCGCGGGCGGGGTCGTCCAGGCCGCCCTCGTCGTCCTCCTTCCCGTCCGGCGCTGGGGCGCCCAGCGCGACGCCCTCGCGGACGCGCTCGCCGCGGAGGCGGACTACGCACGCCGGCTGCGCCACGATCCGGTCGCCCCGTTCGATCCCGTACCGCTCATGACGGCGCGGAGCGCCGCCGCCGTGACGCCCCGCCAGGCCCGTACCCGCCCGGCGGAGCTGCACGGAGCGCGCGGCCTCGCGGAGCGCATCCGCCCCGTCCTCGCCTCGCTCGCGGACCCCGCGGTCGGCGTGCCGGAGGAGGGTCCGGAGCGGGCCCGGGTGCGGGAGCTGCTGGCCGCGGCGGCCGAGGTCCTGGACGCCGCCGCGCACGCGATCCGGCACGGCGAGCCGATGGCGCCGCCGCCGCCCGCTCTCGCCGCGCTCCGCACCCCGGACACGGGAGCGATCCTCAAGGGCCCGTCCCGCCGGGCGGCCCTCCGCCTGACGGCCCTGCTCGGCGACGTCGTCGAGACGGCGGACCCGGGCACGCGGACGAGGAGGCCGGACCCGGGCACGCGGACGCCGAGCAGGCCGGGCCCGGGCACGCGGACGCCGAGGACGGCGGAGGCGCCGCCCGGCCACGGCGCCCGCACCCGCCCCACCCTCCTCCGCCTCGTGCCCGTCGTGGTGGCGCAGGTGCGTGCCGAGCTGCGCCCCGACTCCCCGGTCCTGCGGCACGCGGTCCGGGTCTCGGCGGTCACGGCCGCCGGCTACCTGCTGGGCACGTGGCTGCCCTTCGGGCACGGCTACTGGGCGCCGATGGCCTCGGTGATGGTGATGCGCCCCGACTTCTCGCAGACGTACGCGCGCTCGGTGGCGCGCTTCGGCGGCACCCTGCTCGGGGTGACGCTGGCGACGGGGGTCGTCCAGGCGGCGCATCCGGGCACGTACCTGTCCGCCGCGCTCGCCGTGATGTGCGCGTTCGGGATGTACCTGCTGATGCGGACGGGGTACGCGGCCGGGCAGACCTTCGTCTCCGCGTACGTCGTCTTCCTGCTCGGCATGGAGGGCGCGGGCCTGACCCAGACCGTACGGGAGCGGGTCCTGCTGACCCTGCTCGGCGGGGTCCTGGCGATGCTGTCGTACGCCGTCTACCCGGCCTGGGAGACGCCCCGGCTGCGCGGTCGGCTCGCGGACTGGCTGGCGTCGGTCGGCGCGTTCGCGGCCGTCGTCACCGCGCGGTACGCCGATCCGGCCGGCCCGGCCAGCCCCGACGTGCGGGAGGCGCTCCTGAGGACCCGTGCGGCCCGGGTCGCCTGGCAGGAGGCGGTGGCCCGGGCGACCCACGAGCCGGTGCGGCACCGGGGGCTCTCGCACGCGGCGGCGGAGCAGTCCGAGCACGCGCTCGCGGAGTTCGGCCGGGTGGCGATGCTCCTGGAGGCGCACCTGCCGGAGCGCGGAGCCCCGCCCGTGCCCGCCGCGGCGGCCCTCGCCGAGTCCCTGCGCCGGTCGACGGAGCGGGGCGCGAAGGAGGTGCGGGAGCGCGGGGAGCCGCACTGGGACGATCTGCGGGAGACCGTCACGGCCTGGTCGGCGGAACCGCCGGACCACTTCCTGCTCCACAAGGGCGCCGCCCTGCTCCTGGAGTGCCTGGACGAGCTCACGACGGCCCTCATGGAGCCGAAACGGTCCTCGTAGATCTGGCGTCGTGTCATCCGGCGGCGCGTGCGGAGGAGTTGGAAGGGATGAGGGCCGCGAACGGTCGCGGCCCCCGGAGACCCCAGGAGCAACCGGATGAAGAAGTACCTGCTGGCGGCGGCCGGTGTGGTGGCCGCCGCGGTGATCGCGGCCCCGTCGGCCGTGGGCGCCTCCTCCGAACCTCCCACCGACCCGACCCCCGCCCTCCACCCGACCCCCGTCCCCGCCCTCCACCAGACCGCCACGCCCGCCCTCCACCCGACACCCGCGCCCGCCGCGCCCGCCCCGGCCCGGATCCGTACGGTCCGCTCCGGCGAGCGGGTGGACGCGGGGCAGGGGTTCACGGTGTGGCTGACGGAGGACGGCAAGCACTGGGCGGGTCCGGACGGTTTCGAGAACTTCCGCAGCGTGGTCGACGGCAACATCGACCGTGCGCAGCCCGGCGTCAGTCACCAGAGCGAGGGCGACGCGTCGGGCGTGTTCCACTCGGGCCTCTACTACGGGACGCGCACGGCGGGCCGCGTCGAACTGACCGACGGCGAGGGCCACAAGACCGTGGCCACGCTCGTCGCCCTGAAGGGCCACCCCGACTGGGGCGTCTGGTACGCCCACACGGCGCCGTCCGAGGACAGCCAGGCCGTGGCGCTGTACGACAGAGGGGGCAGGCTCCTGGCCGACCTGCCGGGCTTCCGGAAGCCCTGACCGGCGTACGCGTCACCGGGTGGGGCCCGACACGGGGCGGGTCCCACCCACCTTCTCTCCACCCCTCCACCGAGCCACCGACCGATCGCGAGGACCGACACCGTGCCGCACGAGTCCGTCACAGAGGACGACGGCTTCGCCGAGTTCGCCGTCGCCGCCTGGCCCCGGCTGGTGCGCACGGCGCAGCTCCTGACCGGGGACTTCCACGAGGCCGAGGACCTGGTGCAGACGACGCTGGCCAAGGTCTACGGGCGCTGGCGGCGGGTGCCCCGCGCCGAGATGGACCTCTACGTGCGCCGCGCGCTGATCAACAACAACCTGAGCAGGATCCGCCGCAAGCGGGTCGCCCACCTCCTGACGCCGGTGCTGCCGGAGTCGCTCCGCCACACCTCGGCGGGCCACGCGGAGACGGTCGAGGAACGCACCGCGCTCCTCGCCGCGCTGGGGGACCTCACCGTCCGGCAGCGGGCCGTGATGGTGCTCCGTTACTGGGAGGACCTGACGGAGTCGCAGGTCGCGAGCGTGCTCGGCTGCTCGCTCGGCACGGTCAAGTCTCACGCCCGGCGCGGCCTGGCGGCACTGCGCGCCCACCCCGCCCTCGCCACCGCCTCCACCTCTTTTTCCTCCCCCGCCCCGCCCGTCCCTCCTTCCCCCCTCTCCTCTCCCTCCCCTTCTCTCCCCGCCTCTTCCGGAGTCCGCCGATGAACCCCATGCCCCCGCCGGACCCCGGCCGTTCTCCGTCCCTCCCCGGCGAGAGCGAGGTCCGGGCCGTGTTCGCGCGCGCCGCGCTCGACGTGACCCCGGGCCCGGTGCCTCTGGACGCCGTCCGGCGCGCGGGCCGGACGCGGCGCCGACGCCGTACGGCGGGCCTGTCCGTGCTCTCGGCGCTCGGTGTCGCGGCCGCCGTGGCGGGGGTCGTCACCCTGGTTCCCGTACGGTCCTCCTCTCCGCCGGCGCCCGTGTCCGTCGCCGCCCCGCCGAGCCCCGTCCGGATCCCGGCACCGGTGGCCCGTCCGCCCCGGACCCCGCCTCCGGTACGGGTCGTGGCCCGGGGCGAGCGGGTGGACGCGGGGGAGGGGTTCACGGTGTGGCTGACGGAGGACGGCAAGCACTGGGCGGGTCCGGACGGTTTCGAGAACTTCCGCAGCGTGGTCGACGGCAACATCGACCGTGCGCAGCCCGGCGTCAGCCACCAGAGCGAGGGCGACGCGTCGGGCGTGTTCCACTCGGGCCTCTACTACGGGACGAAGGAGGCGGGCCGGGTCGAGCTCACCGGGGCCGGGGGGCGCCCGGTCCTCGCCACCCTGCTGGAACTGCCGGGCCGCCCGGGCTGGGGCGTCTGGTACGCGCGCACCGGCCCGGGGGGCGACCGGGCCGCCGTGGCGCTGTACGACCGGGCGGGCCGACGCCTGGCCGAGCTGCGGGGCTGAACCGAGGGACGCCCCGGGGCCCTCTGCCGATGTGGCCCGCGGCCCGGCGGGAGCGGGGGATACTCGCCGGTAGAACTCTCCGTCGCGTAGCCGCTACGCCACCCCCTGTGCACGTGCATCTGCTCATGCATCGGCATATGAACACAGCTATGATCCGAGGAAGTTGACACCTGCACCAAGCAACTCGGGGAGCTACCAGTGCATCATGCGCATCACGCGTACAACGGCATGGCGGCCACGGAGCTGCGAGGAGTCGTGTGGCAGAAGAGCCGGCACAGCAACTCCCAGGGATCCTGCGTGGAGTTCGCCAAGCTGCCGGGGGGCGACGTCGCCGTGCGCAACTCGCGTCACCCCGACGGGCCCGCCCTCGTCTACACGCCCGCGGAGATAGAGGCACTCCTGCTGGGCGTCAAGGACGGGGAGTTCGACCACCTGGTGTGAGCGCGAAGGCACGTGTGCGCGCAGGGACGTGTGCGCGAAGGCGCGTGAGCGCGGAGACATGCGAGAAGGGCCCCGGCGTCGTGCGCCGGGGCCCTTCTCCTGTACCGCCCGTACGGGGCTACTGCTCCGGTCCGATCCGGAACAGCGCCCACACCACCTTGCCCTGGAGCGTCCCGGCGAGCGGGTGCCAGCCCCAGCTGTCGCTGAACGAGTCCACCAGGAACAGGCCGCGCCCCGACTCGGCGGAGAAGTCCTCCTCGCCGCCGCGTGCCTCCGGGCTCTCCCGGCTGGGGTCGCGCACGGCGCACACCAGGCGCGAGGCCCAGCGCATCAGGTGCAGCCGGACCGGTGGGTTCTGGCCTTCTTCCTGTGGCGCGTCGGCGGGCACGGCGTGCCGCAGCGCGTTGGTGACGAGTTCGGAGACGACCAGGGCCACGTCGTCGAAACGCTCCGTCAGTTCCCAGCGGTCGAGCGTGGCGCTGGTGAACTTGCGGGCCCCGCGCACGGCTTCGTACCGGGCGGGCAGGGCGCAGGAGGCGGAGGTGGAGACGGCGCCGGGATCGATCGGCGGAAGGCCCTGCCGTAACGGCTCGAGCACGGTCGATCCATTCGTCCCCATGCGAGGCACTCCCGGGAATCGCGACTGTGGTGCGACAACACGACAACACGAACGAGTACGCGTCTGCGCGGGCTCCATGGTTCCGAATGCGCCCACTGGATGCAAGGGCAGATGCACGTGCACGCGCCGGACCTGTCCGCCCCCGTGCCGAATCTGTGCATAAGTCGTCCACACGATGAGGGGAACTTCCCCCGATCTGCACGCGCTGTGCGCGCGGATGCCCGGAAGCCGCCGTCTTTCCGTAATCGAATGTGTACGCGCTGAAGCGTTTGATGGCAGAATCCGGGGCTCGACGGGGGCTCGACACCGTGAAGGGGAGGCGAAGAGCCGTGACCGCAGGCGAATCGAGCGGAGCGAGCGGGAGCGTGGTGCGGCGCATCCTGCTGGGCTCCCAGCTGAGGCGGCTGCGCGAGTCGCGCGGGATCACCCGCGAGGCTGCCGGTTATTCGATCCGCGCGTCCGAATCCAAGATCAGCCGTATGGAGTTGGGAAGGGTGAGCTTCAAGGCCAGGGACGTCGAGGATCTGCTCACCCTCTACGGGGTCGGGGACGAGGCCGAGCGCGGCGCGCTCCTCGGGCTCGCCCGCGAGGCCAACGTCGCCGGCTGGTGGCACAGTTTCGGCGACGTCCTGCCCGGCTGGTTCCAGACGTACATCGGCCTGGAGGGCGCCGCCTCCCTCATCCGTGTCTACGAAGTCCAGTTCGTCCACGGCCTGTTGCAGACCGAGGACTACGCCCAGGCCGTCGTCACCCGGGGCATGCCCGACGCCCCGCGCGCCGAGATCGACCGCCGGGTCGCCCTCCGCCTGGAGCGTCAGAAGGTCCTGGTCTCCGAGCGCGCCCCGCAGTTCCACGCCGTCCTCGACGAGGCCGCGCTGCGCCGCCCCTACGGCGACCGGTCGGTCATGCGGGGGCAGTTGAGGCACCTCATCGAGATCTCCGAGCACCCGGGCGTCACGCTCCAGGTCATGCCCTTCAGCTACGGCGGTCATGCCGGCGAGAGCGGCGCCTTCACGATGCTGAGCTTCCCCGAGTCCGACCTCTCCGACATCGTCTACCTCGAACAGCTCACCAGCGCCCTCTACCTCGACAAGCGCGAGGAAGTCGCCCAGTACCAGCGGGTGATGGAGAAGCTGCAGGAGGAAGGTCCGGATCCGGCCGAAAGCCGGGACCTTCTCCGCGGGCTCCTCCAACTCTCCTGACACATCAGTACGATGACGCCACATCAGTCGCACTGCAGGTAGCGGGTAGAGGGGTCTTCAACCATGTCGCACTTCACCGACCTGGCCCACCAGTACATCGACGGCGAGTGGAAGCCCGGCAGCGGTTCGTGGGACATCATCGACTTCAACCCGTACACCGGGGAGAAGCTGGCGGCGATCACCATCGCGACCGTCGACGAGGTCGACCGCGCCTACCGTGCAGCCGAGCGCGCCCAGACCGCGTGGGCCGAGACCAACCCGTACACCCGCCGGCTCGTCTTCGAGCGCGCGCTGCGGATCGTCGAGGACCGCGAGGAGGAGATCGCCGAGACGATCGTCGCCGAGCTCGGCGGCACCCGGCTCAAGGCGGCCTTCGAGCTGCACCTCGCCAAGGAGTTCCTGCGCGAGGCGATCCAGCTGGCGCTGCGCCCCGAGGGCCGCATCCTGCCGTCCCCGGTCGACGGCAAGGAGAACCGGGTCTACCGCGTCCCGGTCGGCGTCGTCGGCGTCATCTCCCCCTTCAACTTCCCCTTCCTCCTCTCCCTCAAGTCGGTCGCGCCCGCGCTCGCGCTGGGCAACGCCGTCGTCCTCAAGCCGCACCAGAACACCCCGATCTGCGGCGGCACGCTGGTCGCGAAGGTCCTGGAGGAGGCCGGTCTGCCGGCCGGCCTGCTGAACGTCGTGATCACCGACATCGCCGAGATCGGCGACGCGCTCCTGACCCACCCGGTCCCGAAGGTCATCTCCTTCACCGGCTCCGACAAGGTCGGCCGCCACGTCGCCACCGTCTGCGCGCAGAACTTCAAGCACGCCGTCCTCGAACTCGGAGGCAACAGCGCCCTGATCGTCCTCGACGACGCCGACGTCGACTACGCGGTGGACGCGGCCGTCTTCAGCCGCTTCGTGCACCAGGGCCAGGTCTGCATGGCCGCCAACCGCATCCTGGTGGACCGCACCCTGGAGGAGGAGTTCACCGAGAAGTTCGTGGCGAAGGTGAAGACCCTCCGCGTCGGCGACCCGGCCGACCCCGCCACCCACATCGGCCCCCTCATCAACTCCCAGCAGGCGGAGGCCGTCTCCTCGATCGTCGACCAGACGGTCGCGGCCGGCGCGACGGCCCTGCTGCACGGCACGGTCGACGGCAACCTCGTCTCCCCGTCCGTCCTCACCGGCCTCGCCGCCGACGCCCCGGTCCTGAGCCAGGAGATCTTCGGTCCGGTCGCGCTGATCGTCCCCTTCGACGGCGAGGAGGAGGCCGTGCGGATCGCCAACGACACGCCGTACGGGCTCAGCGGCGCCGTCCACACCGGGGACGTCGAGCGGGGCGTACGGGTCGCCAAGCGCATCCACACCGGCATGATCCACATCAACGACGGCACCGTGCACGACGAGCCGATCGTGCCCTTCGGCGGCGAGAAGCACTCGGGCGTGGGGCGGCTCAACGGCGAGGCGATGGTGGAGTCCTTCACCACCCAGAAGTGGATCTCGATTCAGCACGGCCGCAGCCGGTTCCCCTTCTAGGACAGCAGCTGTCCGCAAGGGTCCGTAGCGTGGTCGGTGTCGAAAAGCCCCAGCCACGAAAGGCGGACCCACCATGGTGGCCCTTGTTCCCGCGGAGCAGCCCGGCGACGAGCGCGGAGCGTTCCTCAACTTCGTCGAGGCCCAGCGCGCCGCGCTCCGCCGCTCGCTCCTCGGTCTCACCGAGGAGCAGGCGGCGAGCCGCCCCAGCGCCAGCGAGCTCAGCCTCTCCGGCCTGGTCAAGCACGTCGCCGAGGTGGAGCTGAACTGGCTGCGCCTGGCCCAGCAGCAGCCGAACGAGCGGCAGCGCACCGAGGAGACCTGGGGCGAGGCCTTCCGGCTCGTGGACGGCGAGACGATCCCGGACGTCGTCGCGTTCTGGGAGGACGTGGCGAAGGAGACGGAGGAGTTCGTCCGCTCCGTGCCGAGCCTGGACGACACCTTCCCGCTGCCGCCCGCGCCCTGGTTCCCGAAGGACGGGCGGGTGTCGGTGCGCTGGATGCTGCTGCACCTGGTCCAGGAGATGGGCCGGCACGCCGGCCACGCGGACATCGTCCGCGAGTCCCTGGACGGCAAGGGTTCCTTCGACCTGATCGCGGAGGAGAACGGCACCGCTTAGTCAAGGTTGACTAACATGGGCGCATGTCGGCGATCCGTCTTCTCGTCCTGGGCGCGGTCAAGCAGCACGGCCGCGCCCACGGCTACCAGGTCCGCAACGACCTGGAGTACTGGGGCGCGCACGAGTGGTCCCACGCCAAGCCCGGCTCGATCTACCACGCGCTGAAGCAGATGGCGAAGCAGGGACTGCTGCACGCGCACGAGGTCGCACCGAGCACGGTGGGCGGCCCGCCGCGCGTCGAGTACGAGCTGACGGAGGCCGGCGCGGAGGAGTACTTCGCGCTGCTGCGCGAGGCGCTGACCACGTACGACCAGAAGACGGACGTCCTGTCGGCGGCCATCGGCTTCATGGTGGACCTGCCCCGCGCGGAGGCGGTGGAGCTGCTGCGCCGGCGGGTGTCGGCGCTCGACGAGTGGCGGGCGGAGGTCACCGGGTACTACACGCCGGAGGGCGGCCCCGGGCAGCTCGGGCACATCGGCGAGATCATGCACTTCTGGGTGCACTCGGCGGACGCCGGCAAGGAGTGGACGCTCGGCCTGATCGAGCGGATCGAGGGCGGGGCGTACGTGTTCGCGGGCGAGGGCGAGGCCTTCGTGGGGGTGCTCGCGGAGGGCGAGGAGAACCCGTATGCGAGCTAATCAAGTTTGATTAAAGCCCGGCGAGGGCATACCCTCCTCCGTCATCGACCACTGGTCAAATTTGACTAAGAGGTTTCGGGAGGAAGCGGATGTCATCGGAAGCGGTCCTCGTGGAGGGCGCGCGGAAGCGGTACGGCCGGAAGGACGCCCTGGACGGGCTCGACCTCGCCGTGGGGCGGGGCACCGTCCACGGACTCCTCGGCCCCAACGGCGCGGGGAAGACCACGACCGTACGGATCCTGGCGACCCTGCTGCGGCACGACGAGGGCGTGGTGCGGGTCGCGGGCCATGACGTACGGACCGGGGCCCGGGAGGTGCGGCGGCGGATCGGGCTCCTCGGGCAGCACGCCGCACTGGACGAGGAGCTCGGCGGCCGGCAGAACCTGGAGATGTTCGGCAGCCTCCACCACCTGGGCGCCCGGCGGGCCGGCACCCGGGCTGACGAGCTCCTGGAGCGCTTCGGCCTCGCGGACACCGGCCGCAAGCCCGTCCGGCAGTACAGCGGCGGCATGCGGCGGCGGCTCGACCTGGCCGCCTCGCTGATCACCGACCCCCAGGTGCTCTTCCTCGACGAGCCGACGACCGGCCTCGACCCCCGGGGGCGCGTGGAGGTCTGGGAGGCCGTGCGCTCCCTGGTCGGCGGGGGCACGACCGTCCTGCTGACCACGCAGTACCTGGAGGAGGCCGACCGGCTCGCCGACCGGATCTCGGTCGTGGACCGGGGCAGGGTCGTCGCCGAGGGCACGCCCGACCGGCTCAAGGCGCACGTGGGCGCCGACCGCCTCGACGTGGTCGTCCGGGACGCGGCGCGGCTCGACGAGGCGGCCGGCCTGCTGCCCGTGGAACGGGCGGAGGTGGCCGTGGACGCCGACCGGCGGCGGCTCAGCGCACCGGCGGCGGACCGGATGGCCGTCCTCGCCGAGACCGTCCGGGCGCTCGGCGCGGCCGGAATCGAGGCGGAGGACATCGCGCTGCGGCGGCCGACGCTGGACGAGGTCTTCCTGCACCTGACCGGACGTGAGAAGGAGGCGGCGGCATGAGCGCGGTACGACCGGAGGCGGGGCCGGGCGTGGCGGGGACGGCGGAGGCGACGGTTTCGGGGGCGGGCGTGGCGGGGATCGCGGAAGCGGCGGATTCGCGGGCGGGCGTGGCGGAGGCGGTGGTTTCGCGGCCGGGCGTGGCGTACGTGGTGAGCGACTGCCTGACGATGACCCGGCGCGAACTCGCCCACTGGGCACGGCAGCCGGTGCAGGTCCTCGTGGGGCTCGTCTTCCCGGTGATGCTGCTGCTGATGTTCGGCTATCTGGTCGGCGGCGGGCGGACCGTCGACGGCGACTACGTCGACTACCTGGTGCCCGGGATGCTCACGCTGACCATGGCCTTCGGCCTCGAAGGCACGATGACGGCGGTGACGCGGGACCTGGACAAGGGCGTGATCGACCGGTTCCGGTCGATGCCGATGGCCGACGGGGTGGTCCTCGTGGGTCGGGCGGCCGCCGACATGCTCCAGTCGGCGGTGGGGCTCCTCGTGCTGATCGGCGTGGGACACACGATCGGCTGGCGGGTGGAGGGCGGCCCGGGAGCCGCCCTCGGCGCGCTGGGGCTGCTGCTCCTGCTGCGCTTCGCGATGCTGTGGATCGGGATCTTCCTGGCCCTGGTCGCGGGACGGGCGGAGCTGGTGCAGGCCGTGCAGATCCTGGTCTGGCCGGTCGGCTTCCTCTCCAACGCCTTCGCCTCGCCGGACTCGATGCCGGGCTGGCTCGGCACGGTCGTGGAGTGGAACCCGATGTCGGCGACCGCGACGGCCGTGCGCGACCTCTTCGGCAGTCCCGGCGGCGAGCCGGGGCACCTGACGGCGGCGGTGGCGTGGCCGCTGGCGCTCCTGGCGCTCTTCCTCCCGCTGGCGGTACGGAGGTTCGGGCGGCTCGGGAAGTAGCCGGCGCGGAGGCGGGCGCGCGGGGCCGCGATCAGCGCAGGGCCTTGCCCTCGTGGTCGAGTTCGAGCTGCGGGCGTCCGGTGACGATCAGCCAGGCGGGGAGCGAGGCCAGGCAGAGGAGGGCGAGCACCGCGGGGGAGGCGGCGAGGGCGGCGCCCGTGAAGAGGCTGATCCAGCCCTGCCGTGTGGTGGCGAGCAGGACGCCGAGGACGGCGGAGGAGACGGCGACGGCCGGATGGACCTCGGGGACGAGGGCCTGGGCGAGCAGTCCGAACGACGCCCCGATGAAGACGGCGGGGAAGATCCGGCCGCCCCGGAAGCCGCAGGAGGCGGCGACGAGCAGGGCGAGGAGCTTGACGACGGCGAACTTGGCGAGCTCGCCGGAGGACCAGGCGCCGATCGAGGCGGTGAGCTCCTTGGTCTGCTCCAGACCCTTGAAGAGGGTCTCCTTCCCGCCGAGGGCGCCCAGGAGGCCGAGGACCAGCCCGCCGAGGGGCAGCATCACCATGGGGTGCCGCAGGCGCCGGAAGGCGGCGTGGAGGTGGGGGAAGAGGAAGCAGGAGACGAGGCCGAAGAGGGCCGCGGCGGAGGCGATCACCAGGGCCGCGAGGAGGTCGCCGAAGCCGGGGTCGGTCAGCGGCGGGAGCCCCACGTCGAAACTGGGCTCCGCGAGCAGCTCGGTGGTCATCGCCCCGGCACCGGCGGCGACGAGCGGGGCGAAGAGCCGGTCCCAGAGGGAACCGCGGCCCGGCCGGCCGACCAGGGCCTCGGAGAGGAGGAGGGCGGCCGCCACGGGGGTGCCGAAGAGGGCGCCGACGGTGGCGGCCGAGGCGAGCGCGACCCAGGCCGCGCCCGGCACGGAGGGGGCCGCCCTGCGGCCGAGCCAGTAGGCGAGGGCGATGTTGGCGGCGATGATCGGGTTCTCGGGGCCGAGGCTGACGCCGCCGGCCAGGGCGAGGGTGCTCGCGAGCAGCAGCCCCGGCACCACGCCCGGGGCGAGCGGCGCCCCGCCGAGCCCCTCGGAGGCCGGGTCGGGTCCGGCGTGGCCGGGCGCCTTCCACACGACGAGACCCACGGCGATGCCCGTCGCCGTGAGCATGATGATCGTCCAGAGGGCGGAGTGGTTCCCGATGCCGAGCGCGTCCGGCAGATCGTTCCAGAGCACGTGCTGGAACTTCTCGGCGAGGGCGCTGATCCCGAGGAACAGCAGGCTCGCCCCCACCCCGACGAGCAGGGCGGGCAGGATCTGGGGGAGCAGGAGCCGGGCGGGCGCCTCCACGGGAGGCGGAGCATGATCGGTGGCCACCGGCCCACCATAAGTGAGCAAATGCCGCACAACATCCCAGACATCACTACCGTCACCACCCCGGACATCAACCTGAACATCACCCCGGACAACGCCCCCGACGACACTTGCACCTCACGTCGCGTCAGGACCCAGGCTGAACGGCGTACCGACTGAGAAAGGGCGGACGGCCGATGGGCTACTCCGTGGGACAGGTGGCCGGCTTCGCCGGGGTCACGGTGCGCACCCTGCACCACTACGACGCGATCGGGCTGCTCTCGCCGAGCGGCCGCAGCACGGCGGGCCACCGCCGCTACGACGACGCGGACCTCGACCGGCTCCAGCAGATCCTGTTCTACCGGGAGCTCGGCTTCCCCCTCGAAGAGGTCGCCGTCCTCCTCGACGACCCGCACGCCGACCCGCAGGAGCACCTGCGGCGCCAGCACACGCTGCTGACCGCGCGGATCGGCGAACTCCAGAGGATGGCGGCGGCCGTCGAGCACGCCATGGAGGCGAAGAAGATGGGCATCAACCTCACCCCCGAGGAGAAGTTCGAGGTCTTCGGGGACAAGGACCCCGAACGGTTCGCGGCCGAGACCGCCCGCCGCTGGGGCGGCTCCCACTCCCACGAGCAGGCACGGGCCCGCGCCGCCGCCTACGGCAAGGAGGACTGGCAGCGGATGAAGGACGAGGTGGACGCCTGGGGCGCCGCCTACGCCGCCCTGATGGGCGAGGGCCGGGACCCGAGGTCCGAGGAGGCGATGGACCTCGCCGAGGCCCACCGCCGCCACCTCACCACCTGGTTCTTCGAGTGCCACCCCAGGACCCACGTGGAACTCGCCGAGATGTACGTCGCCGACGAGAACTTCCACGCGTTCTACGAGGCGATCCACCCCGGCCTCCCCGAGCACCTGCGGGAGGCCGTCCGGGCGAACGCCGAACGCCGGACCGTCTGACGGACCGCGCCCGGCACCGGCCGAGCACGGTGCCGGGCGAGCACGGTGGCGGGCGACCCGACCGGCCGCGCCCACGCGGTGCCTCACGCGCGCGGCGCGCCCACACGGCGCCTCACGCGCGCGGTGCGATCACCGCCGCCGTACCGTACGCGCACACCTCCGTGCCCACGTCCGCCGCTTCCGTCACGTCGAAGCGGAACATGAGCACGGCGTTCGCGCCGCGCGCCTTCGCCTGCTGCACCAGGCGCTCCATCGCCTGGTTGCGGGTCTCCACGAGGGTCTTCGTCAGACCCTTCAGCTCACCGCCGATCATCGACTTCAGCCCCGCCCCGATCTGGCTGCCCAGATGGCGGGACCGGACGGTGAGCCCGAAGACCTCGCCGATCACCTGCCGGACCTCGAAACCCGGCACGTCGTTCGTCGTCACGACCAGTACCTCGGGGTGCGGCCCCTGACCGCCCCCGTACTCCTCGATGCCCATCGGCATGCACCTCCTGACCCCCCAGCCTCGGGCCGGCGCGGCCGGTCCGCATCCCGTGGGGCCGGGTGGAACCGGGCGCCCGCGGCCCGCGTTGATAGCTTGGGGCCAGCCGTCCCCACGCCCCCACCGACCGCAGGAGCCCGGAACCCGTGAACACGCTTGCCCTCGGACCGAGCTGGCTGGACCCGGACTATCTGATCCAGACCTTTGGTCTGATCGGTGTCCTGGTCATCGTCTTCGCCGAGTCCGGCCTCCTCATCGGGTTCTTCCTGCCCGGCGACTCGCTGCTCTTCACCACCGGCCTGCTCGTCACCACCGGCAAGCTCGACACGCCGCTGTGGCTGGTGTGCACCCTGGTGGTGGCCGCCGCCGTCCTCGGCGACCAGGTCGGCTACCTCTTCGGCCGCAAGGTCGGCCCGTCCCTCTTCAAGCGCCCCGACTCCAAGCTCTTCAAGCAGGAGAACGTCGAGAAGGCGCACGAGTTCTTCGAGAAGCACGGCCCGAAGTCGCTGATCCTGGCCCGCTTCGTCCCCATCGTGCGGACGTTCACGCCGATCATCGCCGGCGTGAGCCGGATGAACTACCGCTCGTTCATCATCTTCAACCTCATCGGCGGCCTGCTGTGGGGCGCGGGCGTGACCCTGCTCGGCTCCGCCCTCGGCAAGATCGAGTTCGTCCACAAGCACATCGAGCTGATCCTCGTCGGGATCGTCCTGATCTCCGTGATCCCCGTCGCGATCGAACTCCTCCGCGCCCGCTCCCACGCGAAGAAGAACCCGCCCCGCAGCGACCACGACGCCCCCGGCACCCCGAACCCGCCCGGCGCCTCCCGGGGCCGCCACGCCAAGCGGTAGCAGCGGCAGCCGGGACCTGACCCGAAAGCCAGGCCCCAGGACCTGACCCGAAAAGCCAGGCCCTAGAAACCCCGGGTGCGCTTCGCCGCGCGCCGCGCCGCCGCCGCACCCGGGGCCTGCATGAACAGGCGGGCCAGCTCGCTCCCCAGGTTCACGCCGATCGCGATCGCCAGGGCGAGCGCCGCCGCCTTCGCCAGCGAGGCGAAACCCTGGTCCAGATTGTGCTGGGCGATCGCCAGCACACCGAAGTACGTCGCCGAACCGGGCAGCAGCGGCCCGATCGCCGCCGTCACGTACGGCAGCGACGACGTGTGGTGATAGCGGGCGATCAGCTGGCCGAAAAGACCCACCAGACCGGCCGCCACCGCCGTCGCCATCACCGCCGACGCCTCGGCGGTCACCGCGATCGACGCGTACACCACCCACGCCACCCCGCCGTTCAACGTGGCGAACAGCACCGTCGCCCGCGACTGCTGCAACAGGATCGCGAAGGTCGCGCACAGCACCATCGACGCCAGGATCTGCACCACCGGCCGCTCCACCGGCCGCAGCACCCCCTCCGGGTTCAGCTCCGCCCCGAACTGCACCGCGATGTACAGCACCGACAGCACGCCCACCACGATCGCGACGAAGAAGTACGCCACCTCCAGGAGCCGGGCCGAGGCCGTGATGTAGAAACCGGTCAGCCCGTCCTGCACCGCCGCCACCAGCGCCCGCCCCGGAATCAGCGCGAACAGCCCACCGGTGATCACCGCCGAAGGACGCAGGTCCGCGTGCAGCAGCGTCAGCAGCACCCCCATCGCCGCCGGCGGCATCGCCGCCACCAGGAACTGGTAGAACTCCGGCATCCCGCGCCCCGCGAACAGCCACGCCAGCCGGTCGCCGAGGACCGCGCCCAGCGCCGCCACGAAGAACACCGTCGGACCGCCGCCGAGCAGCACCGACGCCGCCCCGGCCAGCACACCGGCCGCCGCCGTCAGGACCCAGCCCGGATACGGGTGCCGGTTCCGCCGGATCTCCGCCAGCCGCCGGTACGCCTCCTCCGGCGACACCTCGTGCGCCTGCGCGTTGATGTCCGCCAGCAGCTGGTAGACCGCCGCGAGCCGCGTGTAGTCCGTGCCCCGGCGGCGCACCGTCCGGTTCGCCGTCACCGGGTCGTCCACCAGCGACGGCTGATAGGTGACGGACAGCAGCGTGAAGGTGACCGTCGGCTCCACCCGGTCCAGACCGTACGAGCGGCAGATCGCGAACATCGACGCCTCGACGTCCTCCGCGCCCTCCCCGCCCGCGAGCAGCAGCTCACCGATGCGCAGCGCCAGGTCGAGCACGCGCGGCACCGAGGGCCCGGACTCGTCCTCCTTGCGCGGCGCCTCCGGCACCGGCCGCTCACCCACCGGCAGCCGCAGCATCGTCCGCATCCGGTCCTGCCACGGCGCGTCCTGCGAGAGCCGCACCATCGGCACCCCGTACGCCGGAGTGAACGCGGGAGGCGAGCTCTTCGCCGAGTACGTGGCCGGCGGCGCGAACGCCGAACCCTCCGGCTCCTGCGGCGGCTCCGGCACCAGACCGGACGGAAGGGCGAACTCCGAGGTCGGATGCTCCTCCTCGGCCGGCACGGGCTTCTCCACCCCCGCCGGCGGCACGAACGCGCTCCGCGCCTCGTCCGACTGCGGCTTCCGGTCCTCAGGAGCACCGTCCTCCGGCTCCGCCACCACTCTCTCCGCCCTCATCCCCGGGGAATCCTGGATTCCAGTATGAAGGTGCGACAGACACGCGAAAGGCGGTGCACCCCAAGAGGTGCACCGCCTTCACGTCAACCCGGCATCAGGGGCTCAGTGGCCGCCCTGCTCCTTGGCGCGCGCGAACGACTTCTCGATCTCGGCCTCGGCCTCGGCGCGACCGACCCAGTCGGCACCCTCGACCGACTTGCCCGGCTCCAGGTCCTTGTAGACCTCGAAGAAGTGCTGGATCTCCAGACGGTCGAACTCCGCCACGTGGTGGATGTCCCGCAGGTGCTCCATGCGCGGGTCCGTCGCCGGCACGCACAGCAGCTTGTCGTCGCCGCCGGCCTCGTCCGTCATGCGGAACATGCCGATGGCGCGGCACTTGATCAGGCAGCCCGGGAAGGTGGGCTCGTCGAGGATCACGAGCGCGTCCAGCGGGTCGCCGTCCTCACCCAGGGTGTTCTCGACGTAGCCGTAGTCGGTCGGGTAGGCCGTCGACGTGAAAAGACGACGGTCCAGGCGGATGCGACCGGTCTCGTGGTCGACCTCGTACTTGTTCCGCGATCCCTTCGGGATCTCGATGAGAACGTCGAACTCCACGGGTGGCTCCTCCTGAATCAACACAAGTGAATGCTCGCGACGACGCGCGGTGATTAAGTGTCCCTCACGCACGTGTGTGATCGCGAAAGGGGCTGGTCAGCAATGCCGGAGCCGAGGACGTGGCAGCTCACGGCGGGCTCCGCCGCCCTCGGTCTCGTCCTGGCCGCCGCGGCGGTGACCGCGGCCGGACCGTGGGACGGAGGCCAGCGTACGGCCGAGCGGGCCCGCGCCGCCGCCCCCACGACGGGTGGCACGCATCACGCCCCGCACCCCGCCCCCGCCGCACCCCGCCGCCCCGCGCCCGCCCCCAGCGCCCCCGGCGTCCTCACCGCCCTGCACGCCCCCGCCCCCGCCGGACGCGCCACCGACCTCGCCGCCGCCCTCGTCCCCCTCCTCGCCGACCCCGGCCTCGGCACCCTCCGCACCGCCTCCGTCGTCGACACCGCCACCGGAGAACAGCTGTACGGCGAGGGCGCCACCACCCCCATGACCCCCGCCTCCACCGTCAAGATCGCCACCACCGCCGCCGCGCTCTCCGCCCTCGGCCCCGACCACCGCATCCCCACCACCGTCACCGCCACCCCCGACGGCAGCGGCATCACCCTCACCGGCGGTGGCGACCCCACCCTCGACCCCGCCCGCCTGGGGACCCTCGCCACCGACACCGCCCGCGCCCTCAGGACCCGCCACCACACCTCCGTACGCCTCGCCTACGACACGAGCCTCTACCGCGGCCCCGCACTCCACCCCATCGGCCCCAACGAGAACCTCGCCCCCGTCGTCGCCCTCATGACCCGCGAAGGACGCCTCGACGACAGCACCAGCGGCCCCGCCCCCCGCGCCGCCGACCCGGCCCGCGACACCGCCACCGCCTTCGCGGAACTCCTCACCGAAGCCGGCATCACCGTCACCGGCACCCCCGCCCCCGGGCCCACCCCCAAGACCACCCCCCTCGCCCGCACCGAATCCGCCCCCCTCGCCGACCTCGTCGAACACACCCTCACCCACAGCGACAACGACCTCGCCGAAGCCCTCGCCCGACAGACCGCCCTCGCCCGCAGACAGCCCGCCGACTTCCGGGGCGCCGAGAAGGCCGTCCACGACGAACTCGCCCGCCTCCACCTCCCCGTCACCGGCGCCCGCTTCGCCGACGGCAGCGGACTCGACCGCCGCGACCGCGTCACCGCCGCCCTCCTCACCGGCCTCCTCACCCGAGCGGCCGACCCCACCCGACCCGCCCTGCGCCCCCTCCTCACCGGACTGCCCGTCGGCGGCTTCACCGGCACCCTCGCCGGCCGCTTCGGCACCGCCCCCGCCGGCGCCGGACTCGTCCGCGCCAAAACCGGCACCCTCACCGGCGTCAACACCCTCGCCGGCACCGTCGTCACCCCCGACGGACGCCTCCTCGCCTTCGCGTTCCTCGCCGGCCGCACCCCCTCCCCCGACGAGGCACAACCCGCCCTGGACCGCCTCTCCGCCGCCCTCGCCGGTCAGAACTGACCAGCACCCCGCCCCCCGCCCACCCGTGTCCGAACCCCACCGAACCCTGACCGAACAGGCGCCGAACCCGTACGGTTGACGCATGACGAGCATCGGTGGCGCAGGCACATCCGGGATGGTCGACTGGAACCTCGCGGTCGCGACCGCGACCCGCCTCGTGCGGCCCGGACCCGAAGTCAGCCGCGACGAGGCCCGCGAGGTCGTCGCCGAACTCCGCAGACACGCCAAAGCCTCCGAGGAACACGTCCGCGCCTACACCCGGATGATCCCCGAGGGCACCGACCCCGCCGCCGACACCCCCGTCCTCGTCGTCGACCGCGCCGGCTGGATCAAAGCCAACGTCGCCGGCTTCCGCGCCCTCCTCACCCCCCTCCTCGGCAAGATGCAGGAACGCCGCTCCAGCACCCCCGGCAGCGCCGTCCTCGGCGTCGTCGGCGGCAAGGTCACCGGCGTCGAACTCGGCATGCTGCTGTCCTTCCTCGCCTCCCGCATCCTCGGCCAGTACGAGACCTTCGCCCCCGCCACCCGCGACCTCCCCGCCGGCGCCGACGGCGGCGGACGCCTCCTCCTCGTCGCCCCCAACATCGTCCACGTCGAACGCGAACTCGACGTCTCCCCCCACGACTTCCGGCTCTGGGTCTGCCTCCACGAGGAGACCCACCGCACCCAGTTCACCGGCGTCCCCTGGCTCCGCGACCACCTCCAGGGCGAGATCCAGTCGTTCCTCGCCGCCACCGACGTCGACCCCGGCACCGTCGTCGAACGCCTCCGCGAAGCCGTCCAGACCCTCGCCGGCGGCCGCCCCGAAGGAGAAGAGGGCGAACCCGCCCCCTCCCTCGTCGAACTCGTCCAGACCCCCGAACAACGCGAGATCCTCGGCCGCCTCACCGCCGTCATGTCCCTCCTCGAAGGCCACGCCGACTACGTCATGGACGGCGTCGGACCCCAGGTCGTCCCCTCCGTCGCCGAGATCCGCGAGAAGTTCCAGGCCCGCCGCGCCCGCGGCGCCTCCCGCCTCGACCTCGCCCTGCGCCGACTCCTCGGCCTCGACGCCAAACTCCGCCAGTACCGCGACGGCGAACGCTTCGTCCGCGCCGTCGTCGACCAGGTCGGCATGGACGGCTTCAACCGCGTCTGGACCTCACCCAACACGCTCCCCACCAAGGCGGAGATCGCCGCACCCGCCGACTGGATCGCGAGGGTGCACCGTAAGGCAGACTCCTGAGACGGAAGCGGCACATGACACGAGAACACGCCAGAACACCCCCCAATCACCCATCCGAGGGACCCTGAGCAAGGGGTGAGGCGTGCAATGCTCGGGTAACGGCCGGGTCTCTGTCACCATCGACGCACTCTGAGTGACCGAACCCCCCTTTCCGACCGTTAAGACACCGACCGAGGCACCCCACCCCCATCACGAAGGGAACCGGACATGGGTCCCCATCCTGCGGTCGCGGCGATACGCCTGGCGGTCCGCCGCGTACTCCACGACGTCCTCACCGACCACACGACCGGCCACGAACCGCTCGTGCTCGTCGCCTGCTCCGGCGGCGCCGACTCCATGGCACTCGCCTCCGCCCTCGCCTTCGAGGCCCGCAAACTCCCCCTACGCGCCGGCGGCATCACCGTCGACCACGGCCTCCAGGACGGCTCCGCCACCCGAGCCGCCGAGGTCGCCGGACGCATGACCGCCCTCGGCCTCACCCCCGCCGAAGCCGTCACCGTCACCGTCGGCCGCGAAGGCGGACCCGAAGCCGCCGCCCGCGACGCCCGCTACGCCGCCCTCGACGCAGCCGCCGAACGCCACGGCGCCACCGCGATCCTCCTCGGCCACACCCGCGACGACCAAGCCGAAACCGTCCTCCTCGGCCTCGCCCGCGGCTCCGGCATCCGCTCCCTCTCCGGCATGGCCGCCGTCTCCGGCACCTCCGGCCGCTACCGCCGCCCCTTCCTCCAGCTCGACCGCCAGACCGTCCGCAAGGCCTGCATCGCCCAAGAACTCGCCGTCTGGGACGACCCCCACAACAGCGACCCCGCCTACACCCGCTCCCGGCTCCGCCACGAAGGCCTCCCCGCCCTCGAGAAAGCCCTCGGCAAAGGCGTCGTCGAAGCCCTCGCCCGAACGGCCCAGCTCTCCCGCGACGACGCCGACGCCCTCGACACCTGGGCCGCCGACGCCGAGACCGCCGTACGCGACGAAGCAGGCGCCCTCGAATGCGCCAAACTCCACGGACTCCCCCCCGCCGTACGCCGCCGGGTCCTGCGCCGCGCCGTCATCGCCGAAGGCGCACCCGCCGGCTCCCTCTTCGCCCGCCACATCGAAGAAGTCGACCGACTCATCACCGGCTGGCGCGGCCAAGGAGCCATCAACCTGCCCGGCCGAGTCGAAGCCCGCCGCCAGGGTGGCAGACTGGTCATCCGGCAAGGCTGACGCACGCTGCAACGAAAGTGACCCGGGTGAACGAGAAGGACATGGGCACCGACCTCCAGTCGGTGCTCATCACCAAGGAAGAGATCGACGCCAAGCTGGCAGAGCTGGCCGCGAAGATCGACGCGGAATACGCGGGCAAGGACCTGCTCATCGTCGGCGTCCTCAAGGGCGCCGTGATGGTGATGGCGGATCTGGCTCGCGCCCTTTCCACCCCCGTCACCATGGACTGGATGGCCGTCTCCTCCTACGGCGCCGGCACCCAGTCCTCCGGCGTCGTCCGGATCCTCAAGGACCTCGACACCGACATCAAGGGCAAGCACGTCCTGATCGTCGAGGACATCATCGACTCCGGCCTGACCCTGTCCTGGCTGCTGTCGAACCTCGGCTCCCGCGAGCCCGCCTCCCTCGAGGTGGTCACCCTCCTGCGCAAGCCGGAGGCCGCCAAGGTCGCCATCGACGTCAAGTGGATCGGCTTCGACATCCCCAACGAGTTCGTCGTCGGCTACGGCCTCGACTACGCCGAGAAGTACCGGAACCTCCCCTTCGTCGGCACACTCGCCCCGCACGTCTACGGCGGCTGACACCACGGCCGAGACCTCGGCCCCTCGGGGAACCCGCACCGCCTTCCCTCCGTTGAACCACGGGAAGGCGGTCGCGGGCGACGATGCTGAGGTACCGTCCGAAGAACAGCTTTTTCACACAGCAGCACTCACAGCAGCATTTTCCTACGGGCAGGAGGGACGGAGCGACACCGCTCCGTATGGATGGACGTGAAGCGATACTTCCGTGGGCCGGTCATGTGGATCGTGCTGGCCGTCCTCGCCGTGGTCGTGCTGATGCAGGTCGTCGGCTCGTCCGAGGGCTACAAGACGGTGGACACCGGCCAGGTCGTCCAGGCGATCGACAAGAACCAGGTCAAGCAGGCAAAACTCACCACCGGTGATGAGCAGCTCATCAAGATCGACCTCATCGACGGTCAGAAGATCAACAAGGCCGACAAGCTCCAGGCCAGCTACATCGGCACCCAAGGCGCCGACCTCGCCGACAAGCTCCAGGAGAAGTTCGAAGCCGGACAGATCGAGAAGGGCTACACCGTCTCCCCGACGAAGCAGTCCCCCTTCGTCTCGATCCTGCTCTCGCTCCTCCCCTTCGTCCTCATCGTGGTCGTCTTCCTCTTCCTGATGAACCAGATGCAGGGCGGCGGCTCCCGCGTCATGCAGTTCGGCAAGTCCAAGGCGAAGCTCATCACCAAGGACACCCCCAAGACCACCTTCGCCGACGTCGCCGGCTCGGACGAGGCCGTCGAGGAACTCCACGAGATCAAGGAGTTCCTCCAGGAACCCGCCAAGTTCCAGGCCGTCGGCGCCAAGATCCCCAAGGGCGTCCTCCTCTACGGCCCCCCCGGAACCGGCAAGACGCTCCTCGCGCGCGCCGTCGCCGGCGAAGCCGGAGTGCCCTTCTACTCGATCTCCGGCTCCGACTTCGTCGAAATGTTCGTCGGCGTCGGCGCCAGCCGCGTCCGCGACCTCTTCGAACAGGCCAAGGCCAACGCCCCGGCCATCGTCTTCGTCGACGAGATCGACGCCGTCGGACGCCACCGCGGCGCCGGCCTCGGCGGCGGCCACGACGAACGCGAGCAGACCCTCAACCAGCTCCTCGTCGAGATGGACGGCTTCGACGTCAAGGGCGGCGTCATCCTCATCGCCGCCACCAACCGCCCCGACATCCTCGACCCCGCCCTCCTGCGCCCCGGCCGCTTCGACCGGCAGATCGCCGTCGACCGCCCCGACATGCAGGGCCGCCTGGAGATCCTCAAGGTCCACCAGAAGGGCAAGCCCGTCGCCCCCGACGTCGACCTCGGCGCCGTCGCCCGCCGCACCCCCGGCTTCACCGGCGCGGACCTCTCCAACGTCCTCAACGAGGCCGCCCTCCTCACCGCCCGCAGCGACCAGAAGCTGATCGACAACAAGGCTCTGGACGAGGCGATCGACCGCGTGGTCGCGGGCCCGCAGAAGCGGACCCGGATCATGTCGGACAAGGAGAAGAAGATCACCGCCTACCACGAGGGCGGCCACGCCCTCGTCGCCGCGGCCTCCCCGAACTCCGACCCCGTCCACAAGATCACCATCCTGTCCCGCGGCCGCGCCCTCGGCTACACGATGGTCCTCCCGGACGAGGACAAGTACTCGACCACCCGCAACGAGATGCTCGACCAGCTCGCGTACATGCTGGGCGGCCGCGCCGCCGAGGAACTGGTCTTCCACGACCCGACCACCGGCGCCGCGAACGACATCGAGAAGGCCACCGCCACGGCCCGCGCCATGGTCACCCAGTACGGCATGACCGAGCGGCTCGGCGCCATCAAGTTCGGCGGCGACAACACCGAGCCCTTCCTCGGCCGCGAGATGGCGCACCAGCGCGACTACTCGGAAGAGGTCGCGGCGCTGGTCGACGAAGAGGTCAAGAAGCTCATCGAGACCGCGCACAACGAGGCCTGGGAGATCCTCGTCGAGAACCGCGACGTCCTCGACAACCTCGTCCTCGCCCTCCTGGAGAAGGAGACGCTGGGCAAGGAGGAGATCGCCGAGATCTTCGCCCCCATCGTCAAGCGCCCGGCCCGCCCGGCCTGGACCGGCTCCAGCCGCCGCACCCCCTCCACGCGCCCGCCGGTGCTCTCCCCCAAGGAGCTCGCCCTGACGAACAGCGCGAACGGCTCGGCGACCCCGGCGGTCGACACCACCAAGGGCATCGACATCGCCCCGGTCGACACCCCCGAGGACTGACCACCCGGCCCCCCGGAATGGAAGCCGCGCCCCCACAGGTTCTAGCCTGTGGGGGCGCGGCTCTTTCGCGCGCACACAGTCAGACGGAACGAGGCACAGGATGACCGACCCGGTGACGCTGGACGGCGAGGGCAAGATCGGCGAGTTCGACGAGAAGCGCGCCGAGAATGCCGTACGGGAGCTCCTCATCGCGGTCGGCGAGGACCCGGACCGCGAGGGTTTGCGAGAGACGCCGGCGCGGGTGGCGCGGGCGTACAGGGAGCTGTTCTCGGGCTTGTGGCAGAAGCCCGAGGACGTTCTGACGACGACGTTCGACCTGGGCCACGACGAAATGGTCCTGGTGAAGGACATTGAGCTGACAGCGACCTGTGAGCATCATTTGCTCCCATTCCATGGCGTAGCACACATTGGTTACATTCCGGCGGAAACGGGCAAGATTACCGGCCTGTCGAAGCTGGCCCGCCTTGTCGATGTCTTCGCTCGTCGTCCGCAGGTGCAGGAGCGCCTCACGACGCAGATCGCGGATTCGTTGATGCGGATCCTCGATGCGCGCGGCGCGATCGTCGTCATCGAGGCGGAGCACATGTGCATGGCGCTGCGCGGGGTCCGCAAGCCCGGCGCGAAGACGACGACCTCGGCGGTACGTGGTCAACTTCGTGACGCTACTACACGTGCTGAGGCCATGTCCCTGATATTGGCCCGTTAGTGGCGGACTGTCCGGCTTGCTCCCTACCGTCCTTGATCAGCGGAGTTCCTCGCTGATCAAGGGGGCGGTATGGGGTACGGACCGACCAGCAAGATGCTGGTCAACCTGGTGGACGGCTGCACGCAGGCCAAGAACGTGGCGCCGGGCAGTGTGATGTGGACGCTGGACGGCGACCGGACGGTGCGGACCACGGTCGTGGACGTGACGGCGGTGAAGGGGCGGCAGGCCGTCGACGTGGTCACGGACCACATGACCTTCACCGCCGGCCCGGATCTGCTGCTGCTCACCCCGGAGGGGTGGAAGCGCGCCGCGGACGCGGCGGGGACGACGGTCGCCTGGACGCACGCGAAGAAGCTGTGCCGGGAGCGGCCGGTCATCCGGCCCGGGTATGACTTCGGCTACTTCGTGGGCGCCACGTGCGCCGACGGGACCGTCTACAAGAACTACGTGTCCTTGATCGTCAATGACGAGGGCTTTGCTTCGCGGTACGCGACCGCGCTCACGGCCTGCACAGGCCTTCCCGCCCGTCTGGAGGCGGTCACCCGACCCTCCGGCTATCTGAAGCGTGACCTGCCCGGCTTCCGCGTGCGAGTGGTCTCTTCGTACCTCTCCGACGCGATGCGGCACTACGTGGGTGGAGACGCCCACCACATGCGGCAGCTCTTCCCTCGTGTCGTGCTGCGCGACATCGACACCTTCAAGGGGTTCCTCGACGGGTACATCGATGGCGATGGCTTCACCGTCAAGCACGGGTGGGGGCGGATGATCGCGAGCGCCAACGTACCGTTTCTCGTCGAGCTGGCGCGGATCATCGGTGCGCGCTTCACCCCCGCGAAGCGGGGACTCGCCTCGCAGCTCTACGTGTCGAACCGCTGGGCCACCCGTGGCACCTTCCACCCCGAGCACCACCCCCTCAACCCGCCCGAGTCCTCCTGGATCAAGGTCCAGGAGGTCCGCCCCCGCTCCGCCCTGGGCGCGAAGCCCTTCACCTTCTACGGGTACAAGCTCTCCCCGCACCCCACCTTCCTGGTGAACGGGCACCTGGCGCGCGAGCCCTGGTAGGGGTGGCTACGCCGCCGGGGCGCGGTCCTTGTCGTCGTCCTCCGGGAGCTTGCAGACGCGTTCCAGGAAGAGGGCGGCGGCGATGACGGCGATGCCCGCCGCGACCGAGCAGGCCGCGTAGAGGGCCTGGTCGCGGCGGGCGGGGATGTCGAGGGAGCCGAGGAGGAAGACGCCCACGCCGCCGTACATGCCGGCGACGAGGGCGGCGACCAGGGCGCTCGCCTGGCCGAAGACGACCGCGCGGGCCGCCATCAGGGGTTCGACGCCCTTGGCGCCGGGGCGGCGCTCGCGCTGGGCCTTGAGGCGGGCGCGGAGGGAGAGCGCGGTGGCGGTGAGGACGACGGCGATGACGGCGAGGACGATGGGTGCGGCGAGCGGCACGCTGGGGAGGGTGCCGACCGAGTCCCAGAGGCGGGCGGCGCCCCAGGAGAGGATGCCGGCGACCAGGAACAGTCCGGTGAGTACTTTCAGCCGCAGTTGTTTCACCGGGTGTCCTTCGTGTGGTCGTCGGTCGTGGTCGCCGGGCGGTCTCCCCGAGCGTAACGACTACTCGGGCAGACGGAGTTCCAGGTCGGCACGGGGAGTGACGCCTTCGTGGCCGAGGGCGGTGAGGAGGTCGGCGACCGGGCCGTGGCCGGGGAGCTGGGCGTCGGGGTCGACGTCGTGCCAGGGGGCGAGGACGAAGGCGCGTTGGTGGGCGCGGGGGTGGGGGAGGGTGAGGACGGGGTCGTCGGAGACGACGTCGGCGTAGGTGATGATGTCGACGTCGATGGTGCGGGCGCCCCAGCGTTCTTCGCGGACGCGGAGGAAGGCTTCTTCGACGGCGTGGGCCCGTTCCAGGAGGGAGGAGGGGGGCAGTGTCGTCTTCACGAGGGCGACGGCGTTGAGGTAGGAGGGCTGGGTGCCCGGCTCGACGCCCCAGGGGGCCGTCTCGTAGACGGGGGAGACGGCTTTGACCCGGAGGCCGGGCGTGTCGCCGAGGGCGTCGACGGCGCCCTGGAGGGTTTCCAGGCGGTTGCCGAGGTTGGCGCCGAGGGCGAGGACGGCCCAGCGGGGGTTGGAGAGGGTGGTGTCGGCGGCGTCGACGGTGGCGACGACGGAGGCCGGCACGGGCTGGACGGTGGGGTCGCTCTGCGTCGGCTTCATCGTCGGCTCCGGGTGATCGTGATGGTCACGTCGTCGAAGGGCACGGTGATGGGCGCGTCCGGTTTGTGGACGACGACCTCCACTTCTTGTACCCCGGCGTGGCTGAGGCATTGCTGGGCGATGCGCTCGGCGAGGGTTTCGATGAGGTCGACGGGTTCGCCCTGGACGACGTCGACGACCTCTTCGGCGACGATGCCGTAGTGCACCGTCTTGGTGAGGTCGTCGTCGGCGGCGGCCGGGCGGGTGTCCAGGCCGAGGACCAGGTCCACGATGAAGGTCTGGCCCTCCTCGCGCTCCTTGGGGAAGACGCCGTGGTGGCCTCGGGCCTTGAGGCCGCGCAGCGCGACACGATCCACGCGAATCACTCCTGCTGTCGTAGTTCGGGTGGCCACGCAGCCGGGTGCGGACGGCCGGGTGTCCGCTTCGAATCTACCTGCGGGGACCGACAGCGCTTGCCCGTGGGGGGCCGGGGGTGGGTCAGGAGGGGGGTTCGGTGGGGGGTTCGAGGGGGCCGGTGCCGGGTTCGGTGCCGTCTGTTTCCTCGGTTTCGCCGAGGACGGGGGAGGCGTGGTGGGACCAGATGCGCCAGCCGCCGGGTGTGCGGCGGAACACATTGGTGGCGACGACGAGCTGGCCGACGAGGGGGCCGAGCTCGGCGCCGTCCTCGGCGGGTCCGCCGCTGAGGATGTTCTCGGTGCAGGTGACGAGGGCGGTGTCGTGGGCGAGGGAGATCCGCAGGTCGGTGAGGAAGAACTGGATGTAGTCGGTGTTCGCCATGATCAGGGCGTACGAGCGGAGGACTTCGCCGCGGCCGGTGAGGACGGGCCAGCCGGGGTGGACGCAGGTGACGGGGGTGGTGTCGTCGTCGAGCCAGAGGGTGGCGAGGCGTTCGAAGTCGCCGGTTTCCATGGCTTCGTAGAAGGCGGTGTTGGCGGCTTCGACGGCTGCTTCGTCGGTGGCCGGGTCGGTGCGGCTCACGCGGCTCCTTCGACGGCCCTGGCGACGCGTACGGCGTCGGCGGTGGCGCGTACTTCGTGGACGCGGACGGCCCATGCGCCGGTGTGGGCGGCGATGGCGGAGACGGCGGCGGTGGCGGCGTCGCGTTCGCGGGCGGGGGGTGGGGTGGCGCCTTCGCGGGTGAGGACGTGGCCGAGGAAGCGTTTGCGGGAGGCGGCGACGAGGAGGGGGCGGCCGAGGGTGCGGAGGTCGGGGAGGTGGGCGACGAGGGCGAGGTCGTGGGGGGCGAGTTTGGCGAAGCCGAGGCCGGGGTCGATGACGATGCGTTCGGGGGCGATGCCGCCGTCGATGACGGCTTCCATGCGGGTGCGGAGTTCGGTGAGGACTTCGCCGACGACGTCGTCGTAGACGGCGAGGCTGTTCATGTCGTGGCTGAAGCCGCGCCAGTGCATGACGACGAAGGGGACTTCGGCGGCGGCGACGGCGGGGACCATGGCGGGGTCGGCGAGGCCGCCGCTGACGTCGTTGACGAGGACGGCGCCGGCTTCGACGGCGCGGGCGGCGACGGTGGCGCGCATGGTGTCGACGGAGACGGTGACGCCTTCGGCGGCGAGGCCGCGGACGACGGGGATGACGCGGCGGAGTTCTTCTTCCTCGTCGACGCGGGTGGCGCCGGGGCGGGTGGACTCGCCGCCGACGTCGACGAGGTCGGCGCCTTCGGCGACGAGGTCGAGGCCGTGTTTGACGGCGGCCGTGGTGTCGAACCAGCGGCCGCCGTCGGAGAAGGAGTCGGGGGTCACGTTGACCACGCCCATGACCGCGCAGCGGTCCCACTCCGGCAGGCCCTGGGCCGTGCCCCGGTCGATCGTCGTACTCATGTGTCCAGCGTAGGGCCCAGGGGCGATATCAGGCCGTGTGGAGGGGGTGCTCGGGTGGGGGCGTGCTCCGGTCAGGCGGCTCGGACCTCGTGGTCGGTGGTCGGGGCGGGGGTGATGTGGGCGCAGGGTCGGGGTGCGGGGGTGGGGCGTCGGCGGGTGAAGGGGCGGGGCGGGGTGAGGTTCACGAAGCCTTCGGCCTGCATGGCGGCGAGGCCGATGCGGGGGAGGTCGCGGCTTTTGCGGTAGACGACGAAGCGGGGTTCCCAGCGTGGCTGGAATTTGGCGTTGAACTTGTAGAGCGACTCGATCTGGAACCAGCGGGAGAGGAAGACGAGGAGTCCGCGCCAGATGCGGAGGACGGGGCCGGCGCCGATCTTCTCGCCGCGGGCGAGGGCGGCGCGGAACATGGCGAAGTTGAGGGAGACGCGGGTGATGCCGAGGTCGGGGGAGGCGTGGAGGGCGGCGACGATGAGGAGCTCGTTCATGCCGGGGTCGGCGGAGCGGTCGCGGCGCATGAGTTCGAGGGACATGCCGTCGGGGCCCCAGGGCACGAAGTGGATGATCGCTTTGAGGTCGCCGTAGGGGGTGTCGGTGTCGTCGGTTTTGTGGGCGGTCGCTATGACGGCGTCGCCGTCTCCGGGGGCGCCGATGCGGCCGAGGGCCATGGAGAAGCCGCGTTCGGTGTCGGTGCCGCGCCAGTCGGCGGCGGCGCGGCGGACGCGTTCGAGTTCGTCGTCGTCGAGGTCGCGGACGCGGCGGACCTGGGTGGTGTAGCCGTTGCGTTCGATGCGTTTGACCATTTGGCGGACGTTGCGCATGGCGCGGCCGGAGAGGGAGAAGTCGGCGACGTCGACGACGGCTTCGTCGCCGAGTTCGAGGGCGTCGAGGCCGGTTTCCCGGGTCCAGACCTGGCCGCCGGTTTCGGAGCAGCCCATGACGGCGGGGGTCCAGGAGTGGGCCTTGGCTTCGTCCATGAAGCGTTCGATGGCGCCGGGCCAGGCTTCGACGTCGCCGATGGGGTCGCCGCTGGCGAGCATGACGCCGGAGACGACGCGGTAGCAGACGGCGGCTTTGCCGCTGGGGGAGAAGACGACGCCCTTGTCGCGGCGGAGGGCGAAGTGGCCGAGGGAGTCGCGGCCGCCGTGCTGGTCGAGGAGGGCGCGTAGGCGGGTCTCGTCGTCGTCGGTGAGGCGGGCGGCGGGGTGTTCGGGGCGGAAGGCCAGGTAGATGGTGGTGAGGGCGGTGAGCATGCCGAGGGCGCCGAGGGAGTAGCCGACGGTCCAGTCGACGCCCTGGGTGTAGGCGACGGGGCCTTCGATGCCGAGGAGTCCGTAGAGGACGTGTTCGAGTCGGTCGGCGAGGCTGGGGTTGCCGATGACGCGGTGGGGGTGGGCGCTGACGATGACGAGGCCGAGGGCGATGGATCCGGCGCCCATGAGGACGAAGTTGGCGAGGGCTCGCCAGCGGCTGCGGGGGTCGGGGAGGGCGGCGAATTCGTTGCGGTGGCGTACGAGGAGGGTGAGGAGGGCGAGGGAGAGGAGGGCGCCGAGGGCGGAGTGGCGCCAGACGAACTGGGCGGCGGCGCCGAGGGGGAGGAGGACGACGGCGGCGCGCCAGGCGCGGCGTTTGTGTCGCTTGAGGCCGTGGGCGAGGAGCAGGAGGAGGACGCCGGCGCTCAGGGAGAGGGCGGCGGAGAGGGGGCCGAGGGTGCCGGGGAGGACTTCGGCGACGGCGTGCATGCGGCTGGTCCGGAAGCGGGGGAAGACTCCGGCGGCGATGTCGATGAGGCCGATGGCGGTGCAGGCGGTGCCGACGTGGGCGGGGACGTTCTCGGGGCGGGGGCCGCGGAGAATCCGCCGCACCCGAACCGGAACCAATCCTGATTTGTCCCCATCTACCGTGACAGACATGGCTTCCCGTACTTCTCGTGGTCCTGCGCAGGGTCTCTGACTCCGGTCGGGCCCTGCGGCGCGTTCGGTGGGCCGTTCCGGCTGGTGCGCCTTCTATGACGACGGCGTACCGGACCGGGTTCATTCGTGCACAGGAAAATCTCGGAAAGAAGGCTCGGTCGTCTCATGGGTCTCACCAGCAACAAGGTCCTCGTGTTGGCGGTGGTGCTGGCCGTGGTGCTGTTCCTGGCCACGGTCTGGCTGTGGCCGAGGCTGGCGCGGCGCGGCTGGCGGCCGGTCGTGGGCCGGGTGGGGCTGCTGCTCGTGACGCAGGTGGTGTTGTTCGCGGCGGTGGGGCTGGCGGCGAACCGGTCGTTCCTCTTCTACGGTTCCTGGGCCGATCTGTTCGGGCAGGAGCAGGAGATGGGTGTGGTCGTCGACCACGCGGCCGGTTCGAAGCACCTCCGGGTGCTGGGGTCGCAGGCGCTGGACGTGCCGGGCGGGGGTCGTCCGTCGGTCGGGGGGCAGGTCCAGAAGGTCATGGTGGCGGGGGGCCGCTCGGGGATCGTGTCGCCGGCCTATGTGTATCTGCCGCCGGAGTACTTCCAGCCGCAGTACGCCAAACGGACGTTTCCGGCCTCCGTGGTGCTCACCGGGTATCCGGGGACGGCGGAGAACCTGCTCAAGGGGCTGAACTATCCGAAGACGGCGTACCTCCAGGCGAAGGCGGGGCGGATGCAGCCGATGATCCTGGTGATGCTGCGTCCGACGGTGGCGCCGCCGAGGGACACCGAGTGCGTGGACGTTCCCGGGGGCCCGCAGACGGAGACCTTCTTCGCGGAGGACCTGCCGAAGGCGGTCTCGGAGACGTACCGGGTGGGGAAGAGGGCTCGGAACTGGGGGTTCATGGGGAACTCGACGGGTGGGTACTGCGCTCTGAAGATGGCGCTCCACCATCCGGACCGGTTCGCGGCGGGGGCGGGTTTCTCCGCGTACTACCGGGCGGCGGAGGACGTCACGACGGGGGATCTGTTCCACGGGGACGACGCCCTGCGCAAGCGGGGTGACCTGCTGTGGAGTCTGGATCACCGGCCGCGGGGGCAGACGTCGCTCCTGGTGACCTCGTCGAAGCGGGGCGAGAGCAACCTGAAGGGGACGCGGCAGTTCATCAAGAAGGTGAAGAGCCCGGCGACGGTGTCGTCGATCATCCTCGACAGCGGTGGCCACAACTTCAACACGTGGAACCGCGAGCTGCCGCCGGGCCTGATCTGGATGGGTGCGAGGCTCAGCGCGAACTAGGGTCCGCGGGTGCCGTGGCCCGGCGCAGGGCGCGGTGGACGCCGGCCGGGGTGAGGACGCCGAGCGGGCGGCCGTCGTCGCCGGTGACGGTGAGGCGGCCGGTGTCGTGCTGGAGGAGCACGGCG
Organism: Streptomyces sp. NPDC053513; assembly: GCF_044544765.1. Taxonomy (NCBI): domain Bacteria; kingdom Bacillati; phylum Actinomycetota; class Actinomycetes; order Kitasatosporales; family Streptomycetaceae; genus Streptomyces; species Streptomyces sp. NPDC053513. The sequence goes on along the minus strand of NZ_JBITXP010000018.1, from coordinate 31,078 downwards.
AGGGCGTCCTTGAGGGAGGTCCCGAGGGGCACTCGGGCGTCGTCCCGGTCTCCCTCGGGGCCTCCGGCGTGCCGTTCGGTGCTTTCTGTCCGGGGGTCGAGGTCGGCCTCGGTGACGGGGGTGACCGCGAGTCGCTTGAGGCCGCGGTCGCTGCCGACGAAGTCCGCGACGTAGGGGGTGGCGGGGGAGCCGAGGACGGTGGCGGGGGTGTCGAACTGTTCGATGCGGCCCTGCCCGTAGACGGCCATGCGGTCGCCCATGCGGACGGCCTCCTCGATGTCGTGGGTGACGAGGAGGACCGTCTTGCGGACGGTGGCCTGGAGGGCGAGGAACTCGTTCTGGAGGCGTTCGCGGACGACCGGGTCGACGGCGCCGAAGGGCTCGTCCATGAGGAGGACGGGCGGGTCGGCGGCGAGCGCGCGGGCGACGCCGACGCGCTGGCGCTGGCCGCCGGAGAGCTGGGCGGGGTAGCGGGGGCCGTGGACGGCCGGGTCGAGGCCGACGAGTTCGAGGAGTTCGGCGGCGCGCGCGCGTGCGGCGGCCTTCTTCCAGCCGAGGAGGGCGGGGACGGTCGCGGTGTTGTCGAGGACCGTGCGGTGGGGGAAGAGCCCGACCTGCTGGATGACGTATCCGATCTTGCGGCGCAGGGCGACCGGGTCGACGCCGGCGACGTCCCGGCCGTCGACGAGGACGCGGCCCGAGGTCGGTTCCACGAGTCGGTTCACCATCATCATCGTGGTCGTCTTGCCGCAGCCGGAGGGGCCGACCAGGGTGACGAGTTCGCCCTCGGCGACCTCGAAGGAGAGGTCGTCGACGGCCGTGGTGCCGTCGTCGTACCGCTTGGTCACGCGTTCGAACCGGATCATGGTTCCCCATTCTGTCCCCCGGGCGACGGGTGTGTGTGAAGGGCGTGTTGCCGCATTGTGGCGAGTCTCGGGGATTGTCGGTGGCGGGGGTTAGGGTCGTCACACAAGAGTTCGGGAGGGCGGGCGACCCGGGGGGAGGGACGATGAGCGCGCCGAACTGTCTGGTCACGAACGACTGGGTCTGCGGCGAGTATCTGCGCACGCGCGGCGGGGAGTTGACGGACGCCCTGCTCCAGCATGTGGGAATCACGGTCGTGTCGGTGCTGATCGCGCTCGCCGTCGCGGTGCCCCTCGCGCTGCTCGTCCGCGCCCGGCCCCGGTTCGCCGGCCCGGTCCTCGGCCTGACCACCCTGCTCTACACGGTGCCGTCGCTCGCGATGTTCTCGCTGCTGCTGCCGTTCTTCGGCCTTTCGGCGGCGCTCGTCGTGACCGGCCTCGTGCTGTACGCGCTGACGATCCTCGTGCGGAACACCCTGGCGGGGCTCGCCGCCGTGCCGGCCGAGACGCGGGAGGCCGCCCGGGGCATGGGGTACGGCTCGCTGCGGATGCTCTGGCAGGTCGAGCTCCCGCTGGCGCTGCCGGTGCTGATGGCGGGGGTCCGGATGGCGACGGTCTCCACGATCGCGCTGACGACGGTCGGCTCGGTCGTCGGCCGCGGCGGCCTGGGCAACCTCATCGAGGACGCGCTGCCGACCTTCTTCAAGGCGCAGATGCTCGCCGCGTCGGTGCTGTGCGTGCTGCTCGCCGTCGCCGCCGACCTGCTGCTCCTGGGCCTCCAGCGGCTGCTCACGCCCTGGACCCGGATACGGACCGCGCCGGGAGGTGGGTGAGGTGGGCATCGTGACGGACGCCTGGGGCTGGCTCACCACCGGCGCGCACTGGACGGGCGAGGAGGGCATCGGGCGGCGGCTCGCCGAGCACGTGTACGTGAGCGGGGCGGCGCTCCTGATCGCCGCCGCGCTCGCGCTGCCGCTGGGCCTGTGGCTGGGGCACCTCGGCCGCGGCGGGGCGCTCGCGGTGAACGTGTCGAACGTGGGGCGGGCGATCCCCGTCTTCGCGGTGCTCGCGCTGTTCATGGTGTCGCCCCTGCGGAACGCCGGCTACGTGCCGACCGTGGTGGCCCTGGTGCTCTTCGCGATCCCCCCGCTCCTCACCAACGCGTACGTGGGGGTGCGGGAGGTGGACCGGGCGGCGGTGCGGGCCGCCCGGGGCATGGGGATGACGGGCGGTCAGCTCTTCCTCCGGGTCGAACTCCCGCTGGCCCGACCGGTGGTGATGACCGGCATCCGCTCGGCCGCGGTGCAGGTGGTCGCCACGGCGACGATCGCCGCGATGGTCGGACAGGGCGGCCTGGGCCGCGTCATCACGGCCGGCTTCGCCACGTACGACACCGCGCAGGTGGTCGCGGGCGCCGTGCTGGTGGCGCTGCTCGCCCTCCTGGTGGAGGGCGTCCTGGTGGGCGTGGACCGCCTTTTCGCACATGACGGCCGATCGATCGAACGCTGACTGATGAGATGGGTGATCTGGTGAACAGGGTCTCGCGTATCGCGGGCGCGCTGCTGGGTACGGCGGCGCTGACCGTCGCCCTCGCCGCGTGCGGCGGTGACAGCCTGGAGGAAGGCAAGAAGAAGGACGCCGGGAGCGCCGGGAGCTCCGGCGGCTCCGGCGGCGGGGAGAAGGGTTCGCTGGTGGTCGGCGCGGCCGCCTTCACGGAGGCCAAGGTCCTCGCCGAGCTGTACGCGCAGTCGCTGCGGTCCGCCGGATACTCGGTGTCCGTCACGACGGTGAAGAATCGCGAGCTGTACGAACCCTCCCTGGAGAACGGCGAGATCGACGTCGTCCCGGAATACGCGGCGACGATCGCGGAATTCCTCAACGCGAAGGCGAACGGCCCGAAGGCGCCCGAGGACAAGCCGGTCGCCTCGGGCGACGTGACGGCCACGGTCGACGCGCTGCGGAAGCTCGCCGAACCGCGCGGACTGAAGGTCCTCGCGGCCGGAGAGGCCGTCGATCAGAACGCCTTCGCGGTGACCAAGGAATTCGCCGCGAAGAACAAGCTGACGACGCTTTCCGATCTCGGCCGCGCGAAGCTGAAGGTGAAGATCGCGGCCGGTGACGAATGCGCGGTGCGGCCCTTCTGCGCGCCCGGTCTGAAGAAGACGTACGGGATCGACGTGGCCGGGATCGACCCCAAGGGAGTCGGCACGCCGCAGGCCAAGCAGGCGGTGAAGGACGGGGTGGACCAGCTGGTCCTGACGACCACCACGGACGCCACGATCGACACGTACGGCCTCGTCCTCCTCACGGACGACAAGCATCTGCAGAACGCCGACAACGTGCTGCCGGTGGTCAACGCCAAGGACGCCGGTTCCCCCGAGATAGCGGCCGCGCTCGACCGTCTCACCAAGGTGCTGACCACAGCGGATCTCGCCGAACTCAACCGCAAGGTGGACGCCGAGCGGGCGAAGCCGGAGGACGTCGCCAAGGAGTATCTGGAGACGAAGGGGCTGCTCAAGAAGTAGGAGATGAGGGAGGGGAGTCGGCCCGAAACGGAACCGGAACCATCGATATCCACTTCTGGTGGCGAGAAGTGGCCAAGAGATTGCCGGGCCGACACCCCACATGACGCCTACGCACGGTAAATTTCAGGCCATGCCACGTGGACGCCACCGCCATTCCCCGCCTCTGCACAAGCTGCTGCCGCCCTCCGCGGTCGCCGGCGCCGCGGTCGTGTGCGCCGCGGCCGCCTGGCTGCCCGGCGACCCGGTGATCGCGCGGCTGCTCGCGGCCGCCGCGGCCGCCGCGGCCGTCACCGGCGCCGTCCTCATGCGCAGTTGGGACCGGAGCGCCGGCCTCAAGGTCGCCGAACTCGACCGGGCGCGCGCCGCCGACCAGTGGAAGGCCGAGGAGCGGACCGCCGAGCTGGAGTCCGACCTGGAGGAGTCCCGCGCGCTGCGGGCCCGGCTCGAGGCCAAACTCCGCGCCAAGCGCGTGGAGCTCGCCGGGCTGCGCGGCGAGCACGCCGACCTCCTCCGCCGGTACGCCACCGCGGAGACCGAGCGGGCCAGCGCCCTGGAGGGCCGCCGCGTCCTCGCCCTGGAGACCGGCGGTGCCGCGGGCGCCGACGCCAAGGCGCTGCCGGCCGGCGGCTCCACGCCCACCCCGGAGGCCTTCCGCCGCGCCGCCCAGGCCCTGCGCGACCTCCCGCGCAACGCCGCCGCCCAGCAGGCCCGCCGCACCGCCGAGGCGGCCCGCGCCCGCGACCTCGCCGAGCGCGCCCGGGAGACGGAGGAGCCGCAGGGGAAGCACGCGGCGGCCGCCGGAACCGAGCACACCCGCACGGCCGCCTCCACCACCCTGCCCGCAGTGCCGGTCGCGGCCGCGGTCGTCCCGTACGCGGCCCGCCGGCCCGCCCCGCGCCCCGAGGGCGGCTTCGACTTCTTCGGCACGCAGAAGGCGGCGGCCGTCATCGAGGACGTGCAGAACAGCGACCTCGCCGACGTCGTGGGCGAGGAGGTCCTGGCCTCCGGGACGCCGCTGCTCACCCCGGTCGCCGCGGCGCCGCGGGCGATCGGTCAGGTCATCGACCTGACGGCGCACGACGAGACGGAGCAACTGGACGTGGCGGAACTCCGAGGCGCCATCATCTCCTGACCCTCCACGAGCCACGAGCCCGCACCCCGCGGGTCGGCACCTCGGCCCGCGGGGGCCGCACCCTGCGGGGCGGTGCCCCTCCCGTACCCCCGTGTGGGCAATCGTCCCGCTGGGGCGGGACGGGTGGGCACACGGGACGGCGCCCCTAGCGGCGCCTCCGCGTCCCGCGCCTGAACCCGCACCACCACCGGTGCGCTGTGCACGGGGTGCGGGTCCAGGCACATGAGCCTTGGGCGCCGGCAGGGCGCGGGTCCGTTGTGCCCACCCGTTCCGCCCCAGCGGAACGATTGCCCACAACGGGGGCGGCGGGGGCAGCCCGCAACAGGGATGGGCGCCGCCCCGGCGAAGCGGCTGCCCGCAGCGGCGGAGGCACCGCCCGCGGGCGCGAGCCCACAACGGTGGGGGCTACTTGTCGATGTCGCCCACGACGAAGAAGAGGGAGCCCAGGATCGCCACCATGTCGGCGACCAGCGTCCCCGGCAGCAGCTCCACCAGCGCCTGGATGTTGTTGAACGACGCCGACCGCAGCTTCAGCCGGTACGGGGTCTTCTCGCCCTTGGACACCAGGTAGTAGCCGTTGACGCCCAGCGGGTTCTCGGTCCAGGCGTACGTGTGCCCCTCCGGCGCCTTGAGCACCTTCGGCAGCCGCTGGTTGATCGGCCCGGGTGCCAGCTCGGCCATCCGGTCCAGGCAGGCGTCCGCCAGGTCCAGGGAGTTGTGCGTCTGGTCGAGCAGGCACTCGAACCGGGCGAGGCAGTCGCCCTCCTGCCGCACGGCGACCCGCAGGGTGTCCTGGAGCTCCCCGTACGCGAGGTACGGCTCGTCGCGGCGCAGGTCGAAGTCGACGCCCGAGGCGCGGGCGATGGGCCCGGACACCCCGTACGCGTGGACGGTCTCCGGCGCGAGGACGCCGACCCCCCGCGTACGGCCCCGGAAGATCTCGTTGCCGAGGACCAGCCGGTCGTACACGTCCATCCGCGACCGGACGTCGGCGACGGCCTGCCGCGCCCGCCCCAGCCAGCCGGCGGGCAGGTCCTCCTTGAGGCCGCCGACCCGGTTGAACATGTAGTGCATCCGGCCGCCGGAGACCTCCTCCATCACCGTCTGGAGCTCCTCGCGCTCCCGGAAGGCGTGGAAGACGGGGGTGATCCCGCCCAGTTCGAGCGGGTACGAGCCGAGGAACATCAGGTGGTTGAGGACGCGGTTCAGCTCGGCGAGGAGCGTCCGCGTCCACACGGCCCGCTCCGGGACCTCCATGCCGAGCATCCGCTCGACGGCCATGACGACGCCGAGCTCGTTGGAGAAGGCGGACAGCCAGTCGTGCCGGTTGGCCAGCATGATGATCTGCCGGTAGTCCCGGGCCTCGAAGAGCTTCTCGGCGCCCCGGTGCATGTAGCCGATCACCGGCTCGGCGTGCCGGACGACCTCGCCGTCGAGCACGAGCCGGAGCCGGAGCACGCCGTGGGTCGAGGGATGCTGCGGTCCGATGTTCAGCACCATGTCGGTGCTCTCCGCCGCGCCGCCGATTCCGACCGTCGTCTCCGTCATGCGGCCAGTATCCCCCGTGGCCCGGGGGCCCCGGGCCCCTCGGGTCGGTGGACGGAGCCCGGGACCCGCTGGGTCAGCCAGAGGAAGTCGCCGAGGCCGCCGCGGGCGGTGAGCTCGGCCGCCTCGCCGGCGGAGGCGAGCGCGCGGACGTAACCGGCGGGGTCGGTCGAGGCGAGCGCGAGCGGCGGCCGTCCCCCGGACACCCCGAGCCGCCCCAGAGCCTCCCGCTGCGTGACCAGCTCGGGGGCGGGCAGGCCGTCGTCCGGCGCGGCCGCGCACGCGTCCAGGGCCACGTGGGAGGTCACGTCGCAGCCGCCGTCCGGCACCGGGGGGACCTCGCGGCCCGCGCGGAAGCCGGTCAGGGAGCCGAAGGGCGGCCGGGCCTCCCGTAGGTGCGCGTAGTCCACGGCCACCGCGCGGCCCGCCGCCAGGGAGGCGACCGCCGCCGCCCAGGCCTCGTCGCGGGGCCGGCCGATCTCGGCCCGCGCGCCCGGCTCCCGCAGCGGCCACCAGCGGTCCAGCCAGTCGGCGTCCGGGCCGGTGACGGGGGCGCCGAGACGCTCGCGGCCGTCCGGCGCGACCTCCACGTACCGGGCCGTGCACGTCGCGTCCGCCTCGGCGACGTCCGCCGGCACGTTGTCGAGCCACTCGTTCGCGAAGAGCAGCCCGCGCACGCCCCGCGGCACCCGGTCCGTCCACTCCACCCGTGGGTCGAGCCCGTCCGGGCGGGCGGCGCGTTCGACCGCGTACGCCCGTACCGAGAGCGAGGGCCCGACGGCCGCGAGCACCGCCGTCAGCAGCTCGCCGCGGCCCGCGCCCACGTCCACCAGGTCGACCTCGGCCGTGCCCAGCTCCTCCGCGACCTCGCCGAGCAGCCGGGCCACGGCCGCGGCGAAGAGCAGGGAGGCGTGCACCGAGGTGCGGAAGTGGCCCGCCGGTCCCTCGGGGCGCAGGTAGAAGCCCCCGGGGCCGTACAGCGCCCGTTCCGTGGCCTCCCGCCACCCCTGCCACTGACACGTCTCATCCGTCACGTGCCCCAGTCTCCACCTCGGGGAGTACGGGGTCCGCGCCAAGGATCGACCCCACGGTTGATCCCTGCACCTATCCGTCTTCCCTACTCTGGGTGACGTGCAGAGCCTCTACGACTTCATCCGCAGACACCCGACGGGCGTCGACACCTTCTGGGCCGTCGTCCTCCTCGGGTTCTCCCTGCTGTGGGTGGTGTCGGCGGGCGAGATGAGGGGCAGCGCCGTGGGGTACGGCCTCGTCGCCCTGCTCTTCTCCCTGGTCGTGGCCCTGCGCCGGCGTGCCCCGGAGAAGATGCTGGTGCTCGCGGTCGCGCTGGGCGTCGCCCAGCTCGCCCTCGGCCTGGTGCCGTTCATGGCCGACTTCGCCATGCTCGTGATCATCTTCACCGTCGCGGCGCACGACGGACCCCGCTGGGCGTCCAGACTCGCGCTCATCGGCGGGCTCAGCGCCTCCACGCTCTCGCAGCTCAGATGGCCCATGGAGGGCACGGGCTCCGACGCGGCCAAGGTCTTCTTCACGATCATCATGACCGTGCCGTTCGCCCTCGCCTGGGTGCTCGGCGACTCGCTCCGCACCCGCCGCGCCTACTTCGCGCAGCTGGAGGAGCGGGCCTCCCGCCTGGAGCAGGAGCGCGAGGCCCAGGCCAAGGTCGCGGTCGCCGCCGAGCGCGCCCGGATCGCCCGCGAGCTGCACGACGTCGTCGCGCACAACGTGTCGGTGATGGTGGTGCAGGCCGACGGCGCCGCCTACGTCATGGACTCCTCCCCGGAGACCGCCAAGCAGGCCCTGGAGACGATCTCCACCACCGGCCGGCAGGCGCTCGCCGAGATGCGCAGGCTCCTCGGGATCCTGCGCACCGGCGAGCACCAGGAGGCCGGGGAGTACGTGCCCCAGCCCGACGTGCGGCAGATCGAGGACCTCGTGGAGCAGGTCCGGGGCGCCGGCCTCACCGTCGACTTCGCGATCGAGGGGAGCCCGCGACCGCTGCCCAGCGGCGTCGAGCTCACCGCGTACCGGATCGTGCAGGAGGCCCTCACCAACACGCGCAAGCACGGCGGGCCGGACGCGGGCGCCAGCGTGCGCCTCGTCTACTTCGACGACGGTCTCGGCCTGCTCGTCGAGGACGACGGCCGGGGCGCTCCGCAGGAGATGTACGAGGACGGGGGCGCCGACGGGCGGGGCCACGGTCTGATCGGCATGCGGGAGCGGGTCGGCATGGTCGGCGGCACCCTGGACGCGGGCCCGCGTCCGGGTGGCGGTTTCCGGATCAGCGCCCTGCTCCCCCTCAAGCCCGCTCACTGACGATCGACCCCTAAGGAACTGACCTGATGTCCATCCGCGTGATGCTCGTCGACGACCAGGTGCTGCTGCGGACCGGTTTCCGCATGGTGCTCGCCGCCCAGCCGGACATGGAGGTCGTGGCGGAGGCCGGCGACGGGGTCGAGGCCCTGGAGGTGCTGCGGTCCACGGCGGTCGACGTCGTCCTGATGGACGTGCGGATGCCGAAGCTGGACGGGGTGGAGACGACCCGGCGGATCTGCGCGGAGCCGGGGGCTCCGAAGGTGCTGATCCTGACGACGTTCGACCTCGACGAGTACGCCTTCTCGGGTCTGAAGGCGGGTGCGAGCGGCTTCATGCTGAAGGACGTGCCGCCGGCGGAGCTGCTCGGCGCGATCCGCTCGGTGCACAGCGGGGACGCGGTGGTGGCGCCCTCGACCACGCGCCGGCTCCTCGACCGCTTCTCGCCGATGCTGCCGTCCTCGGGGAAGGAGCCGCAGCACAAGGAGCTGGAGCGGCTGACGGAGCGGGAGCGCGAGGTGATGATGCTGGTCGCGCAGGGCCTGTCGAACGGCGAGATCGCCGCCCGGCTCGTCCTCTCCGAGGCGACGGTGAAGACGCACGTGGGCCGCATCCTGACCAAGCTGGGCCTGCGCGACCGGGTCCAGGTCGTGGTCCTGGCGTACGAGACGGGCCTGGTCCGGGCGGGCGGCGGCGGGATGGGCTGAGCCGTGCTGCTGTGGATCAACGGGCCGTTCGGCGGCGGCAAGACCCAGACCGCGTACGAGCTGCGGCGCCGTCTGCCGGGCAGCGTGGTCTGCGATCCGGAGCACATCGGCTTCGGTCTGCACCGGACGCTGCCGCCGTCGCTGCGCGGGGACTTCCAGGACCTGCCGGCCTGGCGGCGGGGGGTGTACGAGGTGCTGGACCTGGCGCTGAGGGAGTACGGGGACGGGCCGGTGATCGTCCCGATGACGCTGGTGGACCCCGGGTACTTCACGGAGGTCGTGGGGCGGCTGCGGGAGGCGCACGGCGAGGAGCGGGTGCGGCACTTCGCGCTGCTCGCCGAGCGGGAGACGGTCCTGAAGCGGCTCGCGGAGCGGGGGCTCGGGCGCGGACTCAAGCGGGAGAGCTTCGCCGTCGCCAGGCTGGACGAGTGCCTGGAGCGGCTGGCCGGCCCGGAGTTCGCCCACCACCTCCGTACGGACCGGATGCCGGTCCCGCGGGTCGCCGACGAGGTGGCGCGGCTCGCCGGGCTGCGGATCGCGCCGGACACGGACGGGCGGCTGCGCCACCGGCTGCGGCGGATCCGGATCGGCCTCTCCCACATCCGCTTCGACTGACCGGACCGACCGAGACCGACCGGACCGACCGAGACTGATCGGCACTGATGAGCACTGGCCGGCACCGGTCGGGACCGGTCGGGCCGGGCTCAGCGCAGCACCGACTCCAGGAAGTCGCTGCCGAGGCGGGCGACGACGGACACGTCGAGCTGGTGGTGCACGTACCGGCCGCGGCGCTGGGTGATGATCAGCCCGGCCTTCTTCAGGACCGCGAGGTGGCGGGAGACCTCGGGGGCGGTGATGTTGTACGCGTCGGCCAGCTCGCTCGTCGTGCTGGAGCCCCGCGCCAGGCTGCGGCAGAGCCGCATCCGCATGGGGTGGGCGACGGCCTCCAGGCGCAGCTTGACCGCCTCGACGGAGGCCGCGCCGCCGAGGTCGCGGGTGGGGATCGGGTACTGGACGACGGGCTGCCAGCCGGGGGTGTAGAGGGCGAAGAGGTGCGGCCAGCCGAAGGCCGTCGGCAGGAACGTCAGCGTGGTGCCCTCGGCGCTGGTCCGGCCCTGGACCAGCTTGTCGACGACGATCCGGGAGCCGTGCGCGTCCTCCTCCAGGCTCATCGCGGGGGAGGCGTCGGCGACGGCCTCGGCGAGTCCCTCGCGGCGCATCAGCTCCGTCTTGTGGCGGGCGTCGGCGGCGAGCTGGACCCGGACGCGGCGCCAGGTGTCCGCGAAGAAGGCCTCGTCGCAGTCCTCCAGGAGCCGCCGGATCCACGCGCGCGTGCCGGGCGGGTCGGCGAGCATCCGTTCCACGAACGAGGCCTGGCGCGGGCCGCGCGCGGCGGCCAGGTCGAGGGCGCGGCGGCGCATCCGTTCGTCGACGAGCGGCGAGGGGGCGCCGTCCGTGTAACGGCTGTTGCAGGAGATCTCCAGGGCGGAGCCCACGAACTTCTCGTCGTCCATGCGGTCGAGGTCGTCCAGCTCCTCCGCGAGGGTCTCCCGGGGCCGCGACGGCAGCAGGATGTCCGAGCGGGTGTTGTTCCACATGAAGTCGGCATCGACGAGCCGGTCGGCGAGCTCCGGCTTCAGGGCCGCCGTCGTCGTGGTGGTCCAGGCGTGCAGCCGGGGGTGGTGCGCGGGCACGGCGAGGGTGTGCAGGGCGGAGCCCAGCTCGGCCAGCGGCGAGGGGCAGAAGGTGATCCGCTCGTGCGGCAGTCCGGTGATGTCGATGGTCACGCTCACCCGTCCATGGTGCGGGGTGGGGAGGGGGCGTTGTCGTCCCGTTTGACGGGGGCCGTCAATCGGCGGGCCCCGGATTGACGGGGGCCGTCAATCCGGGGGCCGGGGCGTGGCGGCGCGGCGCACGGTGGGGGCATGAACGCGCTGCACCAGTACCTCTTCGACGCCTGCCGCGCCGCCCGGCTCGGCGAACCGATGCCGCCGGTGCCCGGCACCCACGACGTGGCCGTCCTGCGGGCCGCCCGCGACCGCCGCCGCTTCGAGCGGGTGGTGGCGGGCCGCAGGGCCGGCGGAGGCCTGCGCCTGCGCCTCCGCGCGGCCCTGCGCCGCCGCCGTCCGTCCTCCTGACGGGCCCGAGGAACCCGACCGTCCTCCGAGGACGGCCCCGGCCCCTGACCCCGGCTCCGACCCCCGACCCAGGCCCCCGGTATCCCGACTCGCGGCCTCCGGAACCCCGGCCCTGGCCTCAGGCCCCGGACTCCGGCCTCGACCCCCGGCGCCCGACGCCCCGGACTCCGGCCTCGACCCCCGGCGCCCGACGCCCCGGCCTCGACCCCCGAAACCTCGCCCCCCCAGGCCCCTCACCCCTCCACGCGCGCCAGGAAGTCCCGTACCGCCTCCTTCACGTCCTTCGCCGTCCACTCCAGGCCGGAGCCCGTCACCGTCAGCTCCGTGATCGCGACGCCCGGCGGGCCGCCCGCGCCCGGGGAGGACCAGCGGCGGAAGAAGGCGACGCCGGTGTCCTCGGTCTGGGCGAGGGCCGCCGCCGTCAGGGCGGCCGGGTCGTACGGCAGCCAGACCTGGAACTGGTGGGTGTGCGGGGTCTCCGGGTGGACCCGGGACCAGCCGAGGCCCGCCTCCGCGAACGCCTCCCGCACCGCGTCGGCCACCACGCGCGCGTGCGCCACGTACGAGGGCAGCCGGGGCAGCTCGACGTCCAGGCCCCGGAGCGCGGAGAGCGCCGCCGGGTACTGCTGGAAGACCATCCCCCCGTACCGGTGCCGCCAGATCCTGGCCTCCTCCATGACCTCCTCGGGGCCGGCGAGCGCGGCCCCGGACATGCCGCCGAGGGACTTGTAGAACGAGACGTACACGCTGTCGGCGAGCCCCGCGACCTCCGCGAGCCCGCGGCCGAAGTGCGTCGTGGTCTCCCACAGCCGGGCCCCGTCGAAGTGGACCACCGCGTCCCGCTCCCGGGCCGCCTCCACCACCTCGGTCAGCTCCTCCCAGGACGGCAGCACGAAGCCGGCGTCCCGCAGCGGCAGCTCCAGCATCAGCGTCCCGAAGGGCTCCGGGTGGCCCCGCACCTCCTCGGCGGTCGGCAGCCGGGGCGCGTCGGTCGGGTGGACCGTGCGGAGCCCCGAGACGGCCCCGAACGCCCCGTTCTCGTGGACCTCGGGGTGGGCGAGCGGGTGGAGGGCGACGACGGGGCTGCCGGTGCGCCCGGCCCAGCAGCGCAGCGCGACCTGCTGGGCCATGGTGCCGGTGGGGAAGAAGACGGCGGCGGGAAGACCGAGCTCTTCGGCGACGCGCCGCTCCAGCTCCTCCACGACCCCGTTCCCGTACATGTCGACGGGGGCGTCCCCGCGGCCCGTGGCCTCCGTCCAGGCGGCCAGTTCGCGCAGCCGCGAGCCGGCCGTGCCGTCGACCGAGGTGTCCCACAGGCGGCGCTCGGCGCCGCCCCACACCTTCGCCCGGTGGAGCCGGGCCGCTTCCTCGTCCACGGGAGGCCGGCCAGGAGTCTCGACAGGAGTCTCAGGATTCATGGGCCGATCATCACACCACCGCCCACACCCTGTGGACAGCCCGCGGAGCGCCGCGAAACGCTGGCGTAGCATGACCAGAAATCGTCCGGTACCCGCCGAGGACTGGAACGGAAGGCCGTCCCCACCGTGAACGCACCAGCAGCGCCAGAGCCCGGAGCATCGGAGCTCCGGGCCGAGGACCGACCCGCCCGCCTCACCGTCGGAGTCGTCGGCGCCGGCCGGGTGGGCCCCGCCCTCGCCGCCTCGCTCCGGCTCGCGGGGCACCGCCCCGTCGCCGTCTCGGCGGTCTCCGACGCCTCCCGGCGGCGCGCCGCCGAGCTCCTGCCCGACGTCCCGGTCGTCGAGCCCGCCCGCGTCCTCGCCCTCGCCGACCTGGTCCTGCTGACCGTGCCGGACGACGCGCTGCCCGGACTGGTCGAGGGCCTCGCCGACACCGGGGCCGTACGGCCGGGACAGCTGCTCGTGCACACCTCCGGGCGGTACGGGGCGCGGGTCCTGGACCCCGCCCGCCGGGCCGGCGCCCTGCCGCTGGCCCTGCACCCCGCCATGACCTTCACCGGTACCGCCGTCGACGTCCAGCGGCTCGCCGGCTGCTCCTTCGGGGTGACCGCGCCCGAGGAGCTGCGGCTCGCCGCCGAGGCGCTGGTGATCGAGATGGGCGGCGAGCCCGAGTGGATCGCGGAGGCGGCCCGGCCGCTCTACCACGCGGCCCTTGCCCTCGGCGCGAACCACCTGGTCACGCTGGTGGCCCAGTCGATGGAGCTGCTCCACAAGGCCGGGGTCGCCGCCCCCGACCGCATGCTCGGCCCGCTCCTGGGCGCCGCCCTGGACAACGCCCTGCGGTCCGGGGACGCGGCCCTCACCGGGCCCGTCGCGCGCGGGGACGCCGGCACGGTCGCCGCCCACGTGTCCGAGCTGCGCAAGCACGCGCCCGGCACCGTCGCCGGCTATCTGGCGATGGCCCGCACGACCGCCGACCGGGCGCTCGCGCACGGCCTGCTCAAGCCCGAGCTGGCCGAGGACCTGCTGGGCGTGCTGGCCGAGCCGTCGGGCGGGAGCGCCCGCCCCGCAGACCCCGCCGGCCCCGCCGACGGGCCGCAAGGAGACGACCGATGACCCTGTTCGCCCGCAAGAGCGCCGAGGGCGGCCGTGCCGTCCGCCACGAGCCCGCCGAGCTGGTGCCCACGGTCGAGGACCTGGAGGACGCGGCGGCCCACTGGGGCGTGCCCGGACGCACCGCCGTGGTCATGACCATGGGCGCCCTCCACGAGGGCCACGCCACCCTGATCCGGGCCGCACGCGAGCGCGTCGGCGCCAAGGGCTTCGTGGTCGTCACCGTCTTCGTCAACCCGCTGCAGTTCGGCGCCGGCGAGGACCTCGACCGCTACCCCCGCACCCTGGACGCCGACCTCGCGCTGGCCTTCGACGCGGGCGCGAGCGTGGTCTTCGCGCCCTCCGTGGACGAGGTCTACCCGGGCGGGGAGCCTCAGGTCCGGATCACCGCCGGACCCATGGGCGAGCGGCTCGAAGGCGCCTCCCGGCCGGGCCACTTCGACGGCATGCTGACGGTCGTCGCCAAGCTGCTCCACCTGACCTCGCCCGACCTGGCCTTCTTCGGCCAGAAGGACGCCCAGCAGCTGGCCCTGATCCGCCGCATGGTCCGCGATCTGAACTTCCGCGTCGAGATCGTCGGCGTGGAGACCGTCCGCGAGGCCGACGGCCTGGCCCTCTCCAGCCGCAACCGCTACCTCTCCGCCGGGGAGCGCCGGACGGCGCTGTCGCTGTCGCGGGCGCTGTTCGCCGCCCGTGAGCGGCTCGCCGCCCAGGAGGCGCTGCGCGCGCGTGCCGCCTCGCTGCCGGGCGCCCAGGGCCGGGCCGAGAACCGGGCCGAGGCGCTGTCGCGGCTGGGCGAGGCCCGGGCCGCCGCCGACGCCCACGCGGTCGCGCAGGCCGCCGAGGGCGGCTGCGCCGAGGCCGTGCGGGCCGCGGCCCGCGCCGTCCTGGACGAGGCCGCCAAGGCCGAGCCGCCGCTCGTCCTCGACTACCTGGCCCTCGTGGACCCGGCCGACTTCACCGAGGTCGCCGACGGCCACGACGGGGAGGCGATCCTCGCCGTCGCCGCGCGCGTGGGCAGCACGCGGCTCATCGACAACATCCCCCTGACCTTCGGAGCCACCAAGTGACCGGAATACGGCTGCACGCGCCCGCGCCGGGCTGGGCCATCGACGCCGACGTCGTCGTGGTCGGCTCCGGGGTCGCCGGCCTCACCGCCGCCCTGCGCTGCACCGCCGCCGGGCTCCGTGCGGTCGTCGTCACCAAGGCCCGGCTCGACGACGGCTCCACCCGCTGGGCGCAGGGCGGCATCGCGGCCGCGCTCGGTGAGGGCGACACCCCCGAGCAGCACCTCGACGACACCCTCGTCGCCGGTGCCGGGCTCTGCGACGAGCGGGCCGTGCGGGCCCTGGTCACGGAGGGCCCGGACGCCGTCCGCCGGCTGATCGCGACGGGCGCCGACTTCGACAAGACCGCCGACGGCGAGATCGCGCTGACCCGGGAGGGCGGCCACCACCGTCGCCGGATCGCCCACGCGGGCGGGGACGCGACCGGCGCCGAGATCTCCCGCGCCCTGGTCGAGGCGATACGGGACCGGGGCGTGCGCACCATCGAGCACGCCCTCGTCCTGGACCTCCTGACGGACGCCGAGGGCCGTACGGCGGGCGTGACCCTGCACGTCATGGGCGAGGGGCAGCACGACGGCGTCGGCGCCGTCCACGCGCCCGCGGTGGTCCTCGCCACCGGCGGCATGGGGCAGGTCTTCTCCGCCACCACCAACCCGGGCGTCTCCACCGGCGACGGCGTCGCGCTCGCGGTGCGGGCCGGGGCCGAGGTCTCCGACCTGGAGTTCGTCCAGTTCCACCCCACGGTGCTCTTCCTCGGGGCCGGCTCCGAGGGCCAGCAGCCGCTGGTCTCCGAGGCGGTGCGGGGCGAGGGCGCCCACCTGGTCGACGCCGACGGGGTCCGCTTCATGCTCGGGCAGCACGAGCTGGCCGAGCTGGCGCCCCGGGACATCGTCGCCAAGGCGATCACGCGCCGGATGGAGGAGCAGGGCGCCGAGCACATGTACCTCGACGCCCGGCACTTCGGCGCCGAGATGTGGGCGGAGCGCTTCCCGACGATCCTGGCGGCCTGCCGCGCCCACGGCATCGACCCGGTGACGGAGCCGATCCCGGTCGCGCCGGCCGCCCACTACGCCTCCGGCGGCGTCCGCACGGACCTGTCGGGCCGGACGACCGTTCCCGGGCTGTACGCGTGCGGGGAGGTCGCCTGCACGGGCGTCCACGGCGCCAACCGGCTCGCCTCGAACTCGCTCCTGGAGGGCCTGGTCTTCGCCGAGCGGATCGCCGAGGACGTCGTGGCCCGCGCCCCCGGCCGCGGCCCGGCCGTCCCGGTGGACCACCCGGCCCCGGTGGTCTTGCCGCTGCTCGACCCCGGTGCCCGGCGCCGCATCCAGCGCACCATGACCCTGGGCGCCGGGGTGCTCCGGTCCGCCGCGAGCCTGCGCACGGCCTCCGAGGAGCTGGACGCCCTCCACATCCCGCCGGTCCCGGGCGAGCCGGAGGCGCCCCGGGCCGGGACGGCCGGACCCGCCCCGGCCCACGCCGACGACCCGAAGCCCGAGGTCCGGAAGTCCGCCGAGCCGGGCGTCGAGTCCTGGGAGACCACCAACCTGCTCGCCGTCGCCCGCCTCCTGGTCGCGGCGGCGTCCCGCCGCGAGGAGACCCGCGGCTGCCACTGGCGCGAGGACCGCCCCGACCGGGACGACGCCCGGTGGCGCAGGCACCTCGTCGTCCACCTCACCCCGGAGCGGACCCTCGACGTCCGCACCACCGGGACCTCCGACTTTCCCCCCACCGTCGACGCCCCCAGGGAGCCGTAAGTGAGCACGCCCGAGGAAGCCCGTCCCGAGCCCGTGGACGTCCCTCTCATCCAGATCAACACGGTCTCCGACGAGGAGGCCGGCGGCTGCGGCGACGGCTGCGCCTGCGGCGACGGCGAGGAGTTCGAGTGCGGGCTCGACCCCGCCCTCGCGGAGCTGCTCGCCGACGCCGGGCTCGACCCCGTCCAGGTCGAGGACATCGCCCACCTCGCGATCGCCGAGGACCTCGACGGCGGGGTCGACGTCACGACCGTGGCGACGGTCCCCGAGGAAGCCGTCGCCACGGCCGACTTCACCGCCCGCGAGGCCGGTGTCGTTGCCGGTCTGCGGGTCGCCGAGGCCGTCCTGTCGATCGTCTGCACCGACGAGTTCGAGGTCGAGCGGCACGTCGAGGACGGCGCGCGCGTGGAGGCCGGGCAGAAGCTGCTCAGCGTCACCGCCCGCACCCGCGACCTGCTCACCGGCGAGCGCAGCGCGCTCAACATCCTGTGCCGCCTCTCCGGCATCGCCACCGCCACGCGCGCGTGGGCGGACGCGCTGGAGGGCACGAAGGCGAAGGTCCGCGACACCCGCAAGACGACGCCGGGCCTGCGCGCCCTGGAGAAGTACGCGGTCCGCTGCGGCGGCGGCGTCAACCACCGCATGTCGCTCTCCGACGCCGCCCTGGTGAAGGACAACCACGTGGTGGCGGCCGGCGGCGTCGCGGAGGCCTTCAAGGCCGTCCGCGAGCTGTTCCCGGAGGTGCCGATCGAGGTCGAGGTCGACACGATGCACCAGGTCCGCGAGGTCCTGGACGCGGGCGCCGACCTGATCCTGCTCGACAACTTCACCCCGCTGGAGACCGAGGAGGCCGTCGCCCTGGTCGCGGGCCGCGCCGTCCTGGAGTCCTCGGGCCGGCTGACCCTGGAGAACGCGGCGGCGTACGCGGCGACCGGCGTGGACTACCTGGCGGTCGGCGGCCTCACCCACTCCTCCCCGATCCTCGACATCGGCCTGGACCTGCGCGAGGTGCGGGCCTGATGCTGCTCACCATCGACGTCGGCAACACGCACACGGTGCTCGGTCTCTTCGACGGCGAGGAGATCGTCGAGCACTGGCGGATCTCCACGGACCCGCGCAGGACCGCCGACGAGATGGCGGTCCTGCTCCAGGGCCTCATGGGCATGCACCCGCTGCTGGGCGTCGAGCTGAGCGACGGCATCGAGGGGATCGCCATCTGCGCGACGGTCCCCTCGGTGCTGCACGAGCTGCGCGAGGTGACCCGCCGGTACTACGGGGACGTGCCGGCGGTCCTGGTGGAGCCGGGCGTGAAGACGGGGGTGCCGATCCTCACGGACAACCCCAAGGAGGTCGGCGCCGACCGCATCGTCAACGCGGTCGCGGCCGTCGAGCTGTACGGCGGCCCGGCGATCGTCGTGGACTTCGGCACGGCCACGACGTACGACGCGGTCAGCACGCGCGGGGAGTACGCGGGCGGCGCGATCGCGCCGGGCATCGAGATCTCGGTGGAGGCCCTGGGCGTCAAGGGCGCCATGCTCCGCAAGATCGAGCTGGCCCGGCCGCGCAGCGTGATCGGCAAGAACACGGTCGAGGCCATGCAGTCGGGCATCGTCTTCGGATACGTGGGCCAGGTCGACGGCGTCGTGGCCCGGATGAAGCGGGAACTGGTCGGCCCGAAGGGCGACCCCTCCGACGTCACGGTGATCGCGACCGGCGGCCTGGCGCCGATGGTCCTCGCCGACTCGAAGGAGATAGACGCGCACGAGCCCTGGCTGACGCTGATCGGCCTGCGTCTCGTGTACGAGCGGAACGTGTCCCGCATGTAGGGGTGGGTTCGGCGCGCCGCGATGATCGCTAAGCGAAAATTGTCCGATTAGCGCGTAGTGTCGGCCCATGCCCACGCCATACGGATCCCGCGGCGGCATGGCGTTCAGCGCGGACGAACTGCGTGTGCTCCGCCGCGCCCTCGCCACTGCCCTCCACCCCGCCCCCCTCCAGGAGGAGGACGTCCAGGACTGCCTGCGCCTGACCGAATCCGTGGACGAGGCGGTACGCGAGGCGGGCCGGCTGCGCGCCTTCCTCCTCGCCGACCTGGTCCGCTACCGGGAGGCGCTGCCCGGGTCCCTCGGCGGCTATCTGGAGCTCCTCCGGGACGCGCTGGCCGCCGGCTACGACCCCGGCGCCGACGACCTCGCCGCCCTGCGCGCGCTGCGCCGCAACCCGGCCGCCGCCGAGCTGCTCGCCCGCTGCCAGGTCCTCGCCGAGCGCTCCGTGCGCGCGCGCCTGGCGCGGGTCTCCCAGGCCACCGCCCCGGCCGCGGCCTCCGCCTCCCGGGCCCGGCTGCTCGCCCTGCCCGGCGGGCGCACGGCGGGCGACGAGCCCAAGCCGACCCCGCCCGCCCCGGCCGAGCGCCCGGTGCCCAAGCCCTCCGAGGCGTTCCCGCCGCGCCGCCGCCCCGTACCCCCGCCCCCACCCGAGGAACGGGCCGCCGGATAGCTACTCTGGACGGCATGGAATACGTATCCGCGCTCGTGCCCCCCGTCGTGATGGCCGCCTTCTTCATCGGCCTCGTCGTCACGATCGTCAAGAGCCAGGGCGGCCCGAACAAGGCCAAGGAGGACGCGGCCGTGGACGCCGCCCTCGCCCGCGCCGAGGCGGCCCGCCAGGCGGACGGCCCCGCCGCCTCCTGAGGCCCCGCCGGCCCGCACCGGCCCCCGCCGGCCGGCCCGCAGGCCCTGCCCGGCCCGCACCGGCCCCGCCCGGCCCGTATAGGCCCCGCCGGTCCCGTGCTGCCGCTCCCGCCGGCCCCGCGTCACCGAGGACGTGCGACCTTTCGAGGTCGTGCGTCCTTTTTGTTGGTTTCTTGTCTTAAATCGCCCCGTATTGGCGTTTCGAGCACTATGGTGACGCTGTGCCCCGTCCATTGGGAGAGCTCGAAGACGCCGTCATGACGCGCGTCTGGCAATGGAACCGCCCGGTGACCGTCCGGGAAGTCCTGGAGGACCTCCAGCAGGAACGGTCCATCGCCTACACCACCGTCATGACCGTCATGGACAATCTCCACCAGAAGGGCTGGGTCCGCAGGGAAGTCGAAGGCCGCGCCTATCGATATACGGCGGTCTCCACCCGCGCCGCCTACTCGGCGGCCCTGATGAACGAGGCCTGGGCGCAGAGCGACAACCCCGCCGCCGCGCTCGTCGCCTTCTTCGGGATGATGTCGCCGGAACAGCGGGAGTCGCTGAACGACGCCATCCGGATCGTCCAGCGCGACAACCCGCTCCCCGCTCCCCCGCGGGAGCCCGAGGGTGGCGAAGGGACAGCCCGCCCGTAGCGATAGCGTCCCCCCATGTCGACCTCCGCCAAAGCCGTCACCGTCCGCAGGGCCCGCACCAGCGACGTCCCCGCGGTCCGCCGTCTCGTCGATCCTTTCGTGCAGCGCGGCATCCTGCTCGACAAGGCGACCGTAACCCTTTACGAGTCCATCCAGGAGTTCTGGGTCGCGGAACGCGACGAGGACGCCACCGTCGTCGGCTGCGGCGCACTCCACGTCATGTGGGAAGACCTCGCCGAAGTCCGCACTCTCGCCGTCGATCCCGAGTTCAAGGGCGCCGGCGTCGGACATCAGGTGCTGGACAAGTTGTTGCACACCGCCCGATGGCTCGGGGTGCGGCGGGTATTCTGCCTGACCTTCGAAGTCGACTTCTTCGCGAAGCACGGCTTCGTCGAGATCGGCGAGACCCCGGTCGACGGAGATGTCTACAGCGAGCTCCTGCGTTCCTATGACGAGGGAGTCGCCGAGTTCCTCGGTCTCGAACGAGTGAAGCCGAACACCTTGGGCAACAGCCGGATGCTTCTGCACCTGTGACGCGGAAGCCCGGGATCCTCTCGCGGAACCCTATGTCCGAATCGCGCACGTTTCCCGTGCCGCCGGGGTTCTGAACCTCTCCCAGGGGTTTGTGTTTTTCCGGGAAAAGCGGTTTCCTTTCCGCGTACTGCATTTTCGATGAAAGGAAATCCGGTGGCACAGAAGGTTCAGGTCCTTCTTGTCGACGACCTCGACGGCGGCGAGGCGGACGAGACCGTGACGTTCGCTCTGGACGGCAAGACCTACGAGATCGACCTCACCACCGCCAACGCGGAAAAGCTCCGTGGCCTGCTCGAGCCGTACACCACGAGTGGCCGTCGCACCGGTGGCCGCACCACCGGCGGACGCGGCAAGGGCCGCGCCGTGGCCACGGGCAGCCCGGACACCGCGAAGATCCGCGCGTGGGCCAAGGAGAACGGCATGAACGTCAACGACCGCGGTCGCGTTCCCGCCGACATCAAGGCTGCCTACGAGGACGCGAACCGCTGAGGCGGCAGCTGCTGAGCCGTCCCGCGGGTACGGGCGCTCAGCAGCCGCACCCGATGGCACTCCGCGGCGGCGGCGGCCACGAGACGCACCAGACAGGGGGTGCCCGCAACGCCCCACGGCGCGGACCGCAGCGCCGGAAGCGAGGCCTCGACCTCGCGGCCCGGCGCGGGCGCCCGCAGCCACACCGCGGCGCCCGGCGCGCCGGATCCGCCCCACCCCGGGGGAAGGGGTGCGGTCATCCGGCCGTCGGCACCGAGGACCGCGAGATCCAGTGAGATCCCGCCCCACTCCAGCCAGTCGAGCAGCCCCGGCAGCTCCTCCGCGCTCCCCGCGGCCACGAGCAGCCCCATCCGGCGCCCCACCAGGGCCACCGGACCCGTCGCCGCGCCCATCCGGCGCAGCACGCCCCGGCCGGCCTCGGCGGGCACCTCCAGGACGTCGAAGCGCAGCCCGGTGACGAGCCGCACCGGCGGCCCCGCCTCCGTCGCCCAGCCGAGCCGGTCCTCGTACCACCGCGCCACACCGCCGTCGATCGGCGAGCGGGGCGGCGGGACGGTGAAGACCATGCCCGGGGAACTCCCGGAGGGACGACTTGGTTACGCCCGCGGTGACACGGTGTGCCCATCGGGTCGCGCAAGGTGTCCGGGATGGGGCCTAAGGGTGCATTCGAGCGCGCAAGGGTGTTCGCTGGTAGCGGAGGGAACCGGGGTGTGCCGCATGGAGTGTCAGTCCTCACGGGTAAGACATTCCTAGTGGGGAGGGGCGACTCGCGGGCTTCGGCGTCTCACGTTCGCCATCGGCGTACTGATGGCGCGGGTAACTACTTGGCCTGCGGGAACATCGTCTCGCACCATCGGGTTGGAGCATTTGTCGGCTGTTCGGCAGCAGGTCTCCCCGCTGAAGAGGGGGTGATCCGGACGGATGTCGGCAGTTGGAATGAGCGGTCCCCGCTTGCGGGACTAAGCTGCGGAAGGACAGGGAGGGGATCGACCCCTAACTGACTGACCGCTCTGAGGAGCGATTAACGATGTTCGAGAGGTTCACCGACCGCGCGCGGCGGGTTGTCGTCCTGGCTCAGGAAGAAGCCCGGATGCTCAACCACAACTACATCGGCACCGAGCACATCCTTCTGGGCCTTATCCACGAGGGTGAGGGTGTCGCCGCTAAGGCCCTGGAGAGCCTCGGGATTTCGCTCGAGGCGGTCCGCCAGCAGGTGGAGGAGATCATCGGCCAGGGCCAGCAGGCCCCGTCCGGGCACATCCCCTTCACCCCTCGTGCCAAGAAGGTCCTGGAGCTGTCGCTCCGGGAGGCCCTCCAGCTCGGCCACAACTACATCGGCACCGAGCACATCCTGCTCGGCCTGATCCGCGAGGGCGAGGGCGTCGCCGCCCAGGTCCTCGTGAAGCTGGGCGCCGACCTCAACCGGGTGCGGCAGCAGGTCATCCAGCTGCTCTCCGGCTACCAGGGCAAGGAAGCCGCCACGGCCGGCGGTCCTGCCGAGGGCACCCCCTCGACGTCCCTGGTCCTCGACCAGTTCGGCCGGAACCTCACCCAGGCGGCCCGCGAATCCAAGCTCGACCCGGTCATCGGGCGCGAGAAGGAGATCGAGCGGGTCATGCAGGTGCTGTCCCGCCGCACCAAGAACAACCCGGTCCTCATCGGCGAGCCCGGCGTCGGCAAGACCGCCGTCGTCGAGGGCCTGGCGCAGGCCATCGTCAAGGGCGAGGTGCCCGAGACCCTCAAGGACAAGCACCTCTACACCCTGGACCTCGGCGCGCTGGTCGCCGGCTCCCGCTACCGCGGTGACTTCGAGGAGCGCCTGAAGAAGGTCCTCAAGGAGATCCGCACCCGCGGCGACATCATCCTGTTCATCGACGAGCTCCACACCCTCGTGGGTGCGGGCGCCGCCGAGGGCGCGATCGACGCCGCCAGCATCCTCAAGCCGATGCTGGCCCGCGGTGAGCTCCAGACCATCGGCGCCACCACGCTCGACGAGTACCGGAAGTACCTGGAGAAGGACGCGGCCCTCGAGCGCCGCTTCCAGCCCATCCAGGTCGCCGAGCCGTCGCTGCCGCACACCATCGAGATCCTCAAGGGTCTGCGCGACCGGTACGAGGCCCACCACCGGGTCTCCATCACCGACGAGGCCCTCGTCCAGGCCGCGACCCTGGCCGACCGGTACATCTCGGACCGCTTCCTCCCGGACAAGGCGATCGACCTGATCGACGAGGCCGGCTCCCGGATGCGCATCCGCCGGATGACCGCGCCGCCGGACCTCCGCGAGTTCGACGAGAAGATCGCCGGCGTCCGCCGCGACAAGGAGTCCGCGATCGACTCGCAGGACTTCGAGAAGGCCGCGTCCCTGCGCGACAAGGAGAAGCAGCTCCTCGCCGCGAAGGCCAAGCGCGAGAAGGAGTGGAAGGCCGGCGACATGGACGTCGTCGCCGAGGTCGACGGCGAGCTGATCGCCGAGGTCCTCGCGACCGCCACCGGCATTCCGGTCTTCAAGCTGACCGAGGAGGAGTCCTCGCGTCTGCTCCGCATGGAGGACGAGCTCCACAAGCGCGTCATCGGCCAGAAGGACGCCGTCATCGGCCTCTCGCGGGCCATCCGCCGTACCCGTGCGGGTCTGAAGGACCCGAAGCGCCCCGGTGGCTCGTTCATCTTCGCCGGCCCGTCCGGCGTCGGTAAGACCGAGCTCTCCAAGGCGCTCGCCGAATTCCTCTTCGGCGACGAGGACGCGATGATCTCCCTCGACATGTCGGAGTTCAGCGAGAAGCACACGGTTTCCCGTCTCTTCGGTTCGCCGCCCGGATACGTCGGCTACGAAGAGGGTGGCCAGCTCACCGAGAAGGTGCGCCGCAAGCCGTTCTCCGTCGTCCTCTTCGACGAGGTCGAGAAGGCCCACCCCGATATCTTCAATTCCCTTCTCCAGATCCTGGAGGACGGTCGCCTGACCGACTCCCAGGGCCGGGTCGTGGACTTCAAGAACACGGTCATCATCATGACCACCAACCTCGGGACCAGGGACATCTCGAAGGGCTTCAACCTGGGCTTCGCCGCCCAGGGCGACACGAAGTCCAACTACGAGCGGATGAAGGCGAAGGTCAGCGACGAGCTGAAGCAGCACTTCCGCCCGGAGTTCCTCAACCGTGTGGACGACATCATCGTCTTCCCGCAGCTGACGCAGGAGGACATCCTCCAGATCGTCGACCTGATGATCAGCCGCGTCGACGAGCGCCTCAAGGACCGGGACATGGGCATCGAGCTCTCCCAGACCGCGAAGGAGCTGCTCGCCAAGAAGGGTTACGACCCGGTGATGGGCGCCCGGCCGCTGCGCCGGACGATCCAGCGCGAGATCGAGGACACGCTGTCGGAGAAGATCCTCTTCGGCGAGCTGCGTCCCGGTCACATCGTGGTCGTGGACACGGAGGGCGAGGGCGAGGAGCGCAAGTTCACCTTCCGCGGCGAGGAGAAGACGGCCCTGCCGGACGCCCCGCCGATCGAGGCGGCGGGCGGCCCGGGCCCGAACCTCTCGAAGGACGCGTGACGCAGGCGCTGAGCCCGTAGTGCCGAAGGGGCGGCCCCGGAACCTGATGGTTCCGGGGCCGCCCCTTTCGCGTGCCGTCCGCGTGCGAGAGACGGGCGGGCCTACCCCCCGACGCTTCCCGTCCGGACGAGATCGAGTTCGTCCAGCGCGGGGAAGACCGCGTCGAGCCGGCTGAGCTCCGGTTCCTCCTCGTGGGTCAGGCGGACGGTCCGCACCGATTCCAGAGCCGTCCCCTCCGGGCAGCCGACGAGATCCCCCTCGTCGATCCAGAGGGTGCGCACCGTGGAGAGGGAGGCGAGTCCTCGCCATGCGACGGCGGTCGCGTACGGCGCCTTCCACAGGTTCAGCGAGGTCAGGTTCCGGAGCCGTCCGAGCGTCTCCAGCCCGTCCTCGGGCCAGCTGCCCGGCAGCTGGAGGTGGTCGAGCGGTGCCCCCGAGGGCAGGTCCGCCGCCGACCACGTGGCGTCGGCCCTCAGTCCCAGGACGAGGGACTCCAGCCGGGTCAGTCCGGACAGCGCGGAGAGGCGGGGTCGTCCGCCCGCCCGCCGCAGCCTGAGGGCCACGGGGTCGCAGGCGGCGAGGAGCCGGGCAAGTGCCTCGTCCGACACCGGCTCGTCGACCTCCAGCAGGTCGGGACGCAGGCCGAGCCGGAGGAGCTCGTCCACGTGCTCGTCGGCGTGGAGGAAGTACCGGAGCCCGCTGGGGTCGAGTCGCGCGATGACCTCCTCGGCGTACGGGCCGGGTTCGAAGCGGGTCCAGGCGTGCATCAGCTGGGCCCGGATCCGCAGGGAGGGGTGATCGGCGAAGCGGGCCAGATAGGGGAGGGCCGCGTCCACCGTGACGTGGGTGGCCGTGATCACCGAGTGGTACGCGTCCATCGCGCCGAGCTCCTCCGGCCCGCCCAGCAGCCGGAGCACCGACGAGCCGCCCAGCGCCAGCTGGCGGGCCTCGCCGTCCGAGCGGGGCGGGATCAGCTCGGCCGTGCGGGCCATGACCTCGTCCCGTACGTCGGGGGACACCTCCGTGGCACTTTCGAGTGCGGTCGCCGCGACCATCAGGACGCGCAACTGGTCCCGGCGGTCCTCGGCCGCGTCCGCCGCCGCCAGCAGCTCGCGGAGGATCTCCGCGCACTCGCGCGGCCTCGCGTGTCCCACCGCCATGCGGATGACGTCCTCCCACTGGTCGTCGGCCGCGTGGCGGACCAGGACGCCGATGTCCCAGTGGTCCACCAGGGCCTTCGCGGCCAGGTAGTCCTGGAAGGTGCGGTGGACGAAGTCGACGGTGTCCTCCGTCGGCTCGCGCAGGAGGCCGCTGCGGTGGAGGAGGTGGGTGAAGACCGTCTCCGGCGGATGCTGCGCGGCCTCCTGGACCGCCGGGACCGCCTCCCGCACGAGGGACTCCGCGCGGGACCGGTCCAGCTGGGTGCGGCCGTTCAGCGTCAGCCAGTACGCGAGGCGCTGGAGCAGCTGGATCTGGGGCGCCTCGTCGAGGGCGATGCCCGACGGGGCGCCCATGTCCCGCTCGCGGTCGCGGCGGGCGAGGAGCATCGACAGGGCGGCCTCGTAGAGCGCCTTGCGGCCGCGGGGCAGGAAGCCGCGCCGGTCGCGGTGGAGGGCGCAGACGAGGCCGCACATCAGGGGGTTGGTGGCGAGCCGGCCGATGTGCTCGGCGGTGCGGAGGGCGTCGAGGAGCGGCTGCTCGTACGGCTCCGCCTCCGGCCCGGCGGCCCGGTGCCAGCGCCGTACGAAGGTGGAGACCTCGGCGCGGGTCATGGGGGAGAGGGTCAGCTCGGTGAAGCCGTCGCCGGCGAGCCAGTCGTCGCGCACGGCCGTGGGGCGCGAGGTGACGAGCCAGCGGTTGCCCCCGTACGTGTCGAGGAGGTCCCGGAGCCAGTCGCGGGCCCGGCCGCGTTCGGCCTCGGGGATCTCGTCGATGCCGTCGACGAGGACGACGCCCCGGCCGGAGGACAGGACGCGGTCGGCCCAGCCGTCGGGCGGGGTGAGCGGGCAGCCGGAGGCGGGGAGGAAGCGGTCGGGCGCGGGGAGCCGTTCGCCGTGGCGGGTGAGGGCGCGCAGGGGCAGGACGAAGGGGACGCGGCCCCGGAGGTACGCCATGCCGTCCGTGCGTCCCCCGGTCGCGGCCGAGACCGTCAGCCACTGGACGAGGGTCGTCTTGCCGGAGCCGGCGAGGCCGCGCAGCAGGACCCTGTCGTGCCGGGCGAGGGCGAGGTCGGCGCGGACGGCCTGTTCCCGCTGGTGAGGGGCGAAGGAGCCCGACTCGTCCGGCACGGGCGCTTCGCCCGTCGCCTCCAGGGACAGGTAGGCGAGGTCCAGCGGCCACCGGTCCGGCGAGTGGTGCAGGTCGATGCCGTGGATCGTGAGGCGGCCGTGCTTCTTCGCCAGGTGGTCCAGGTAGCGGCGCTCGAACTCCGCGTCCCGGGCGTCGGACCGTGGTGTCCGGCGGATGACCTCGTCGACCTTGGCGATGAGCTTGGCCTGGGTCCGGGTCTGTTCGACCAGGCTGCGGGCGATGAACGTGGAGCGCTGGGTGAAGAACTCCAGGAGGTGGAGGCAGGCCCATTCGGTCATCGACTCCAGGTAGAGGGCCGAGTCCGTCGAGAGGCCGTCGGGGGCCGGGGCCGCCGCCCGCAGCCGGCGGGCGAGGTCGCGGTGGCCGAGGCGGACGGCCTGGACGTCGTCCATGTCGAGGTCGCCGAGGGCGAGGAGGGTCCTGGCGAGGGTGTCGGTGACGGCCTCGGTCTCGTCGGCCGGGAAGGGGGCTTCGCCGGGGCCGCCCGTGGAGCGTGCGACGAGGGTGGCGGCGAGCTTGCGGACGTCCTTCTCCGTGAGGGTGCGCTTCTCGCCCCGGAAGGAGACCAGGGAGGAGAGCCGGATCTTCGAAGAGCCGGTGAGGCCCGCCCCCGGGCCGTCACCGACCAGCAGTTTCCTCAGGAGCGGGCTGATCGCCGCCGAGGCGAGGCGCGTGCCGATGAGTGCCGGTTCCATGTGTGCCCCCCGTGGGTCCCCGAAGCGCTCAGCGTAGTGCGGGACGGGCTTCCGACGGGCTCGGTCGCGTGACCCAGGTCCCATTCGGGATGACTCGCGGCGTGACCCAGGTCCCATCCGAAGCCGGGCGCTGGTGACAAGGCGCACAGGGGTTTCGGGGGGTACTAGGCGCGGTAGTGGCTCGCATTGGCCGCGAATCGGGACGTTCAGGGATCAACCATCGTGACTTCGGTCCCGCCGGGCCCGAGGCGGGCCGTGCGCCGTGTTTTCGGCGGTTCAGGTGGGGCTCGACATGCGGATAAACCGGATTCATGAGGTCGTTTTGTCCGATTTCGCGGCTCAGCCTCCGAGTCGTCAAGGGTCGTATTCCTGGGGAGATCGCTACGACGTGATGTCGTAGATGGGGTGTTTTGGGATGGGCTGGGGCCCGGGTTACCAAGGATGAGCAAGCCCGGCGCGGCGACCGTCCGCGCCGGGTCCCGTACGTCCCGGAGGTTTTCCCCCGTATGTCGAAGCGCGTCATGAACCCCGCCGCCCGTATCACCGCCGTTGCTCTCGCCACCGCGGGTCTGGGAGCGACGCTGGTGGCCGGAGCAGGGTCCGCCTTCGCCGCCGAGGGCAAGGCCGTCACCGCCCCGGCCGCGCTGACCGCGTCCGCCGCCGTCGCCGCCCAGGCCGACGCCCAGGCCCACGTCGCCGCCCAGGTGAAGGCCGCCGTCGCCAAGGCCGCGGCCGTGAAGGCCACGCCCGTGAAGGCCGTCAAGAAGGCCTCCCCGGCCTGGGTCAAGCCGGTCGCCTCGTACGCCCTCAGCGCCAGCTTCAACCAGGGCGGTGCCATGTGGGCCCACAAGCACTCCGGTCAGGACTTCGCCGTCCCGATCGGCACCCCGGTCCACGCCGCGGCCGCCGGCACCGTCGTGAAGGCCGGCCCGTACGGCGGCGGCGACGGCCCCGCGTACGGCAACGCCATCGTGATCAAGCACGGCAACGGCACGTACTCCCAGTACGCCCACCTGTCGAAGATCAAGGTCTCCATCGGCCAGAAGGTCGGCGCCGGCCAGCAGATCGCCCTCTCGGGCAACACCGGCAACTCCTCCGGCCCCCACCTGCACTTCGAGATCCGCACGACCCCGAACTACGGCTCCGCCGTCAACCCGATGGCCTTCCTGCGGGCCCACGGCGTCGGCGTCTGACGCACCCGGTCGCTCAGGCCCCCTGGGCCTGCTCGATCAGATCGAGGGCGACCTCGAGGACGGCTTCCTGCTTCTCCTCGGGGTCGCCCTCGACGTTGTCCATGAAGAAGGTCCCGGCGTGCAGCGAGAAGATCGCGCTCACGGCGCGGACCTTGTTCTTCATCGGGGCGTCGGGTTCCTGGATGAACTGGTTGAGCGCGATGAAGCGCTCCTTGAAGGTGAGCCCGATGCTCAGGTCGCGCACGGTCGCCTGGTTCTCGTGCATGAAGCGGAACAGCGGGGCCGCTGCGCGCAGGGCCTTCTGGTAGCGGCGCAGGATCTCCTGCTTGGTCTCCAGGGTGCGCGGCTGCTCGCCGGCCCAGGCGACCAGCTCGTCGATGGGGCGCGCCAGGTCCTGGAAGATCCCGATGATGATGTCTTCCTTGGTCTTGAAGTGGTAGTAGAGCGCGGCCTTGGTGACGTCGAGCCGCTCCGCGATCTCGCGCAGCGAGGTCTTCTCGTACCCCTGCTCGGCGAAGAGTTCGAGAGCCACGTCCTGGATGCGCTGGCGGGTGTTGCCTCGGGCCATGACGGGTCTCCGCTTTCCAGAAAACTTACTTGACGCCCGGCTAGTTACCGGCCTACCTTCCTCAGTGTAGTAACTAGCCGGGCGGCAAGTAAGGGAGCGACGGGGACCGACATGGCGACGAAACAGAACGACAAGGCAGCACAGGGGGAGGCCGCGGAGCCGCAGCCGCGCAGCGTACGCGTCGTCCTCCTCGCCCTCATGATCGCGATGCTGCTCGCGATGCTGGACAACATGATCATCGGCACCGCGATGCCGACGATCGTCGGTGAGCTCGGCGGCCTGGAGCACCTCTCCTGGGTCGTCACGGCCTACACCCTGGCCACCGCCGCCTCCACCCCCCTCTGGGGCAAGCTCGGCGACATGTTCGGCCGCAAGGGCGTCTTCCTCACCTCGATCGTGATCTTCCTGATCGGCTCGGCGCTCAGCGGCATGGCCCAGGACATGGGCCAGCTCATCGGCTTCCGCACCGTCCAGGGCCTCGGCGCCGGCGGCCTCATGGTCGGCGTCATGGCGATCATCGGCGACCTGATCCCGCCCCGCGAGCGGGGCAAGTACCAGGGCATGATGGCCGGAATCATGGCCCTCGCCATGATCGGCGGCCCCCTCGTCGGCGGCACCATCACCGACCACTGGGGCTGGCGCTGGTCCTTCTACATCAACCTGCCGCTCGGCGCCGTCGCCCTGGCCATGCTCACCACCGTCCTGCACCTGCCGAAGAAGCAGCGCGCCACGGGCACCCGCATCGACTTCCTCGGCGCCGCGCTGCTGACCGCCGGCATCACCGCGATCGTCCTCGTCACCACCTGGGGCGGCACGGAGTACGCCTGGGGCTCGGCCACCATCATCGGCCTGACGATCGGCGGCGCCCTGGCCCTCGCCGCGTTCCTCTTCGTCGAGACCCGCGCGAGCGACCCGATCATGCCGCTGCACATCTTCCGCAGCCGCAACTTCACCCTGATGTCCCTGATCGGCTTCATCACCGGCTTCGTGATGTTCGGCGCGGTCCTCTACCTGCCGATCTTCCAGCAGGCCGTCCAGGGCGCCTCGGCCACCAACTCCGGCCTGCTGCTCCTGCCGATGCTGCTGTCGATGATGGTCGTCTCGCTGCTCGTCGGCCGCTTCACCACCAGCACCGGCAAGTACAAGGTCTTCCCGATCGTCGGCGGCGCGCTCATGGTGGCCGGCCTCTTCCTGCTCTCCACCATGGACACCGGCACCTCGCGCCTCGTCTCCGGGATCTGGATGGCCGTCCTCGGCGCCGGCATGGGCTTCCTCATGCAGATCACCATGCTGGTCGCCCAGAACAGCGTGGAGATGAAGGACATGGGCGTCGCCTCCTCCTCCACCACCCTCTTCCGGACCCTCGGCTCCTCCTTCGGCGTCGCGATCATGGGCGCGCTCTTCACCAGCCGCGTCCAGGACGAGATGGCCTCCCGCGGCGGCGGCGGGCTCACGGAGCGGACCGCCCAGCTCGACGCGGCGAGCCTCGCCAAGCTCCCGGCCGCGCTCCGCGAGGCCTACCAGCACGCGGTCGCGTCCGGCACGCACGGCGCCTTCCTCATCGGCTCGGCCGTCGCCGTCCTCGGCTTCGTCCTCGCCTTCTTCGTCAAGGAGGTGGCGCTCCGCGGCGCCGGACCGGCCGCGGCGCCGAAGGCGGAGTCCGGCGACGACGCGCCCAAGGTCGCCGAGACGGTCTGAGACCGGCACGAGACGGTCTGAGACCGGCAGGAGGTACGGCGGAGGGGGGGGGGGGGGGCCCCGCCCCCCCCCCCCCCCCCCCCGCCCCCCCCCCCCCCCCCCCCCCCCCCCCCC
>NZ_JBITXP010000017.1:55262-151752 GCF_044544765.1 Streptomyces sp. NPDC053513 | reverse complement strand
AGCCTCGGGCGCCGGCAGGGCGCGGGTCCGTTGTGCCCACCCGTTCCGCCCCAGCGGAACGACTGCCCACAACGGGGTGGACGGGGGCACCGCACTGGCGGTGTGCACTCACAACGTCGGGGCACCGCCCGGCGGGGCGACGCCCACAACGGGGGCGCGGGGGTGGGCGCCGCCCCGCGGGCGCGGGCCCACAACGGCGGGGGCACCGCCCGGCGGACGCAGCCCACAACGGGGGCGGCGGGGGCACCGTCCCGGCGGGCGAAGGCCGCGACGGGGGTGCGGGGTGGGCACCGCCCCGCAGGCGCGCGTCCGCGACGGACGTAGGGCAGGCACCGCCCCCGCGGGCGCAGCCCGCAACGGGCCCCGTCCCGTCAGGTCCCGCGGTGGAAGACCAGGACGACGTCCGCCGTCTCCCTGACGCGGGGGACGTCCGGGTCGGGGAGGGCCAGGAGGCGGGATCTGGTCTCGTCGACCAGACGGCTCGCCTCGCCGCCCACCGCCCAGGCCCCGGTGAACAGCCCGCGCGTCAGCGACTCGGCCATCGCCCGCGGCGACACCCGGAAGGACGTGGGGCGCTCCGACGCCGTCCCCTCGTAGACGAGGCCGTGCGCCGCGCCGATCGGGGCCAGCCACTCCGGGCCGTCGCGGCGGCTGCCCTCCGGGTCGAGACGGTCCTCCAACTCCCCGACGAGGAGCCCGATGTCGTCGGTGGGGCGCGTCCCGCCCGCCGGGATCACCAGATAGCGCCCGCCCGGCCGCAGCACCCGCGCGACCTCGGCCAGGACGGCCCGGTTGTCCGGGCCCGCGTGCAGCAGCCAGGTCGATACCGCCTGGTCCACCGACCCGCTCCGCACCGGCAGCCGGCAGGCGTCGCCCACCGCCACCCGCGCGCCGAGCCGGGCCTTCGCTCGGGAGAGCATCCCGGGGGAGAGGTCGACGCCGTGCACGGTGTGGCCGCGCGCCGTCAGTTCGGCCGCCACGATGCCCGTTCCGACGCCGATGTCGAGCACCGGGCGCGCCGGGTCGAGCAGCGGCGCCAGCTGCTCCGCGAAACCGGCGGCCCGCGCCGTACCGCCGCGCGACTCGTCGTATCCCGGGGCGATCTCGTCGAACTCCGCCGCCTTCACCGTCGCGCCCCTCACGCCTGCGGGGTGAAGGTCACGGGCAGCGTCGCCATGCCGCGCAGGATGCCCTCGCGCCGGCTCAGGTCCGCGTCCGGGTCGGCGAGCCGCAGGTCGGGGAAGCGCCGCAGCAGGGTGCCGATGGCGATCCTGGCCTCGGCGCGGGCCAGCGGAGCGCCCAGGCAGAAGTGCACACCATGGCCGAAAGCGAGCTGTTGCGGCACCTCGCGACGGGCCACGTCGAGGATGTCGGGGCGGTCGTAGCGCGCGGGGTCGCGGTTGGCCGCGGCGAGACCGATGATGATCATCTCGCCGGGTGGGACGGTGACCCCGCCGATCTCGTACGCGTCGACGGTGAAGCGCGCGACGCCCCGGCTCACCGGCCCCTCGTAGCGCAGGAGTTCCTCGATCGCCCCGGGCAGCAGCGAGGGGTCGTCGCGCAGCGCGGCGAACTGCTCCGGGTGGCGCAGGAGGGCGTGGACGCCGTTCGCGATGAGGCTCGCCGTGGTCTCGTGGCCGGCGAGCGTGAGCAGGATGGCCATGGCCGTCAGCTCGCGGTCGCTGATCTTCTCCTCGGCCTGCGCGGCGCAGAGCGCGCTCAGCAGGTCGTCCTTCGGGTCCGCCTTGCGCGCGGCGATCAACGGCTCGAAGAACTCGGTGAGTTCGGCGCGGGCGCGCGCTCCCTTGGCGAGCCGCTCCGGGGTGTTGGGCGGCATGATCAGACCGACCGCGAGGCGGGCGAAGTCCGGCTGCCCCTCGGCCGGGATGCCGATGAGCTCGCTGAGCACGGCCATCGGCAGCGGCAGCGCGAACTCCGAGACCAGATCGGCGGATCCGCGCTTCGCGATCGCGTCGAGGAGGGCGTCGGTGTGCGCCTGGACGCGGGGCGCGAGCGCCTCCACGCGACGGAAGGTGAAGGCCTTCGAGACGAGGTTGCGCAGGCGCGTGTGGTTCTCGCCGTCGGCCACGAGCATGCTGCTCATCAGGACGTTGGTGCGCTCCTGGTGGGCCATCTCCTCCTCGAGGCCGTTGACCCCGACGGGGCTGCTGCTGAGCCGGGGGTCGGTGAGCGCGGCCACCGCCTCGTCATAGCCGGTGACCATCCAGACTTCAAGAGTGGGATTCAGCCGGACGCGCTGGACGACTCCGTGCTCACGGATGCGTTCGAAGAGCGGGTAGGGGTTGGGCTGTTGAGCAACGTTTACCGGGACATCGTGAACGATTGTCTGGTCTTGGCCGGTCATCTTCCGTAACTCCCCGAAGCTTTGTGAAAGATCTGAGGCAGGTAGTCATACCAGCCACCCCAGTTGCGTGGTAGCGTCACCGGCGCTCGGCTCGGATGATGTTCAGGGAAGGACCGGCGAACCGCCGGTGAAGCACTGACGAGGCGTTCCACCCACCGGTGATCCGGCGTCTCGTACCGCTCGATTCGCAGGCGACCAAGGCCTCGACCAGGCCCGATGCACAGGGGGAGACGTTTCGTGGAGCAAGCGGCAGCCGTGGACCCGATCCTGGATCTGGCCCGCCCGTCGAACCTGCGGAACCCCTACCCGGCCTATGCCCGCATGCGGGAGACCGCGCCGGTCTTCTGGCACGAACTGCTCGGCTCCTGGGTCCTGACCCGCCACGCCGACTGCCTCGCGGTGCTCACCGACAGCAACCGCTTCGCCTCCGACTGGCGGCGCGCGGGCGAGGACATCCCCGCACCGCTGCTGAGCGTCCAGACCCTCGACCCGCCGGAGCACACCGCCATCCGGCACCTGCTGCTCGACGGCTTCCGCGCCCAGGACCGCAGGGCCCTGCACGACGGCCTGGAGCCGCAGATCGCGGACCTGCTCGCCGAGCTGGCCGGACGGCCCTCCTTCGACTTCGTCGGAGAGCTCGCCGAACCGGTCGCCCTCCGCTTCGTCACCGCCTTCCTCGGTGTCCCCGCGCCCGAACTCGACTGGTTCGTGCCCATGTCCCGTACCGTCGTCGACGGCATGGACGCCGGGCTCTGGCCCGAGAAGCACGAGCCCGCCGTCGCGGCCCGGGCCCGGCTCGCGGAGTACGCCGGCGGATGGCTGGCGGACCCGCCCAGGGAAGGGCTCATCGCGTACGTGGCGGAACACGCGGCGGACAGCGGGGTGGCAGAAACGGTTCTGCGGAACAGTCTGCGGGCCGTCCTGCACGCGGGCTACGAATCCGCCTCCCGGCTCCTCGGCAACGCCGCGGCCGCCCTCCTCACCACCCCCGGCGCGCTCGACGCGTTCCGGGCGGGCCCGGCCTCGGCCGTGGACGAACTCATCCGGTACGACGCACCGGTCCAGGCGGACGCCCGGGTCTGCGTCACCGACACCGAACTGGGTGGCGTCACCATCAAGGCGGGTGATCCGGTCACGCTCTTCCTGGGCGCGGCCAACCACGACCCGCTGCGGTTCGACCACCCCACAGAGCTGCGACTCGACCGCGCCCCGAACCCGCACCTCGGGTTCGGACGCGGGGCCCATGCCTGTCTGGGCGCGTCCATGGCGATCCGGCTCGCCGGATCGGTCCTCGGGGCCCTGGCCAGGGACTACCCGGACGCACGGGCCGTCGCGGAACCGGAACACCGGCGCAATCTGACCCTCCGCGGTCTCGACCGCTTCGAGGTCACACTGCGTCCACGAGCGGGGGAGGAGGTTCGACCATGAAGTACTGGCACTGAAACCCACGAGCGTGACGCCCGTCCGGGAGGCGGGCAGCACGCCGGTGCACGGCTCGCGTGCACCCGCCGGAGCCCTGGCCCGCTGCGCGGCCAGGGCTCCGGCCCTTCTCGGACCGGCTGGTGCGGGCCCGTCGTCGGACCGACCGGTGCGGGCCCGTCGCCAGCCCCGTCGGCTCCGGCCCTTCGTCAGGACCCGCCGGCTCCGACCCGTCGTCACACCCCCCGGCGCAGCTTCCCCGGCAGCCAGCCCAGCTGGGCCGCCTGCTGGAACGCGCCGCCGCCCTCGTGGTCGTTGAAGTCGTACACCTCGATCGCCTTCTCCTCCGCGGCGTACGCGTTGAAGGCCGCGAACACCGTCGACGGCGGGCACGTCTCGTCCTCCAGGGCCGTCGAGAACAGCGCCGGAGCCGTGGCACGGGCCGCGAAGTGGACCCCGTCGAAATAGGCCAGCGTCTCCCGGACCTGCCCCACCCGGCCGCGGTGCGTCTTGAGGTAGTTGCCGATCTCGCGGTACGGCATGCGGTCCGTGATCGTCGTCGCGCGCGGGAAATCGCACAGGAACGGCACGTCCGGCGCCACCGCCACCAGGTCCCGCACCAGCCCCGCCACGGCCAGCGTGATGCCGCCGCCCTGACTCCCGCCCGTCACCGCCGTACGGCTCGCGTCCACCAGCGGATGCGAGCGGGCCGCCTCCACGGCGCGCACCGCGTCCGTGAAGAGCCGGCGGTAGTAGTAGGAGTACGGGTCCTCGATGCCCCGCGTCATGAAGCCCGGGAACGAGGGCGCGCTGCCCGTCGGGTCCGGGGTGTCGCCGGTGGCCCAGCCGCTGCCCTGCCCCCGCGTGTCCATCACGAAATGCGCGAACCCGGCCGAGGCCCAGAGCAGATGGGTGTGCGGAAGGCCCCGCCCGCCGCCGTACCCGAGGAACTCCACTACGACGGGCAGCGGTTCGGCGGCCCCGGCCGGCAGGACGAACCACCCCTTGACCGGGTGCCCACCGAACCCGGCGAAGGTCACGTCGAAGACCTCCACCGTGGCGAGCCCGGTCGTCACGGGCTCGAAGCGCGCGTCCAGCGCGTGCGTGCGTGCCTCGTCGAGGGTCTTCGCCCAGAAGACGTCGAAGTCCCCGGGCTCCACGGACGTGCTCCGGTACGCGCGGAGCTCGTCGAGGGGCAGGTCGAACTGGGTCATGAAAACCGCCTGGTGAGTGAGGGGCTCGTCCGAAATCCCGACCGGTCGCCCGGCCCTCCTCACCCTAGGCCGCACCCCCGCCGATTCATATACGTGAATCTTCGCAGTCTCCCGGCGGACACTCCGCGTGGTGAACGCCAGGTGAACGCCGTCGGGCCGTCAGCCGTGTCATCCTCGGACGAACCGCCCACGCCGCGTCAGGCCTGTGGGCCTTCGTCCTGCGCGGAGGGACACCTTGCTCATCAGCCACGCCGTACGCCACGACGTCCTGTACGTGACGCTCCACCGCGATCTGGACGTCACCAACCGCGCCGCGGCGGCCCTCCGGATCGAGGTCCTCGTCCAGGCGCACCGGCCCGCCCGGGTCGTCGTCGTGGTCCCGGCCGCCGACCCCAGCCCCGCCACCTTCAGCGCCCTCGCCCGCGCCCACCGCATGTGCGCCGGCCTCGGCGTCCCCCTCACCCTCAGTGGCGCGAACGACCGCACCCGACGCCTCCTGGAACCCGACGGCGCCTGAGACGACGGCCGCGCGCCTGCCGCCGGGTCCGCTCGTACGCGGTGTACGCGGCAGGCGCGCGGGGGTGTTCAGACGGTCGCGGGGAACCTGTCCCAGGCGCGATGCCCGGCGAGGGCGCGCGTGAGCTGCTTCAGGGCCGCGGCGGAGGTGTCCGCGAAGGCGATGCCCGGCTCGTCCTCCTGGATGCCGGCCGCTCCGAGGATCCGGGAGGAGTCGCCCCAGCCGCCGATGGCCTTGCCGTGGCGGTACGCCTCCGTCAGCAGCAACAGGACCCGCGGGTCGGGGCCGTCGGGATCGGGCGCGCCGGCCTTCGCGTCCCGGGCGCCGTGGGCGTCGGCCGCCGCCCGGGGCACTCCGGCGAAGAGCAGGGCGTCGAACTCGACCGAGCGCGCGGTGGCGAAGGTGCGCTGCACGGTGACGGGGTTCCTCGACCCCAGGACGCCGCCCGTCGGGCCGATCACGAGCGGGACCATTCCCGCGTTGAGGATCGTCTTCCTGGCGGCCCGGACGCCCTTCAGGTCGGCGTCGCCGTCGGCCACGATGCCGATGACCCTCCCGTCCACCGGCCAGGTGCGGCCGATCTGGGACAGGGCGGGGCTCGGCTCGACGTCCGCGAGCGGTTCGGCGACGGCCGGGGCGGGGAGCCCGAGTCCGGCGGCGACCCCCTCGCAGAGCTGTGGGTCGATGCGGGCGAGGACGGTCAGCATCCTCTCCTTCACCGCCTGTTCGTAGCACTTGCCCAGTTCGAAGGTGTAGGCGGCGATGATGTGCTCGCGCTCGGTCGGCGTCATGCTCAGCCAGAACATCCGGGGGTGGGAGAAGTGGTCGGCGAACGAGGCGGGGGCCTCGCGGACCTTCCGCGCGGCGGGGAGCTCGACGGGGGCTTCGATGAAGGCCCCCTCGTCCGCCCCGGCCAGGAACGGGCAGCCGCCGTCGAGGGAGTTGGGCCGGTAGGGCGCCACCCCGGCGTGCACCGCCGTCTGGTGCATTCCGTCGCGGAGCATGTCGTTGACCGGAGCGTGGGGGCGGTTGATGGGCAGCTGCGCGAAGTTGGGGCCGCCCAGCCTGCTGATCTGGGTGTCCAGGTAGGAGAACAGGCGCGCGGCGAGCAGCGGGTCGTCGGTGATGTCGATGCCGGGCACGAGGTGGCCGGGGTGGAAGGCCACCTGCTCGGTCTCGGCGAAGAAGTTGGTCGGGTTGGCGTTGAGGGTCATCAGACCGAGGGGCCGCACCGGAGCGAGCTCCTCGGGCACGATCTTGGTGGGGTCGAGCAGGTCGATCCCCTCGAAGGTCTGCTCCGGGGTGTCGGGGAAGACCTGTACGCCGAGTTCCCACTGGGGGAACGCGCCCGCCTCGATCGCGTCGGCCAGGTCGCGGCGGTGGAAGTCGGGGTCCATGCCGTTGGTGATCTGCGCTTCCTCCCAGACCAGGGAGTGGACGCCGAGCTTCGGCTTCCAGTGGAACTTTACCAGGGAGGTCGAGCCCTGGGCGTTGGTCAGCCGGAAGGTGTGGACGCCGAAGCCCTCCATCATCCGGAAGGAGCGGGGGATGCCCCGGTCGGACATGTTCCACAGGGTGTGGTGGGTGGCCTCGGTGTGGAGGGACACGAAGTCCCAGAAGGTGTCGTGGGCGCTCTGCGCCTGGGGGATCTCGCGGTCCGGGTGCGGCTTCGCGGCGTGGACGACGTCGGGGAACTTGATGCCGTCCTGGATGAAGAAGACCGGGATGTTGTTGCCGACCAGGTCGAACGTGCCCTCTTCGGTGTAGAACTTCGTCGCGAAACCACGCGTGTCACGGACGGTGTCCGCGGAGCCGCGTGAGCCGAGGACGGTCGAGAAGCGCACGAAGACGGGCGTCTCGACGTCCTTCGCCAGGAACGCGGCCTTGGAGATCTTCGCGGCCGTGCCGTAGCCCCGGAAGACCCCGTGCGCGGCGGCCCCCCGGGCGTGGACCACCCGCTCGGGGATGCGCTCGTGGTCGAAATGGGTGATCTTCTCCCGCAGGTGGTGGTCCTGGAGCAGCACCGGGCCGCGCGCACCCGCCTTGAGCGAGTGGTCACTGTCGGGGAGCCGGGTGCCCTGGGCGTTCGTCAGGTAGGCGCCGCCCTGTGCCACCGCCGACCGGGGCGCGCCCGTGGGCTGTCCCGTCGGGCTGACGGTGGCGGGGCCGTCCTGGTCGGGAGCGGGTGGCAGGGGCTCCCGGGGCAGGGTCGGCTCGCTCACCTCCGGCGGCTCCGGCGTCGGCCTGCCGGGCGCGGGGCGCGACCCGCCCCGCTTCCGGGGCCCGCCCTCGGCCGCCGTGGTCTTCTGGGCCGCGGTCTTGCTCGCGTTCTTCCGGACCATGCCTGATCTCTCCTCCTGAGTCCTGAGGGGTTCCGCGGCCTGCGAGTTCCTCGCCGCCCACCGGGCGAGGCATGCCTCGAGCCCGGTGCCACCCTCTCGTCTGGAACGTCATCCGGCATCCCGAGTACCCCCGCTTCGTCCAGAGACTCGCCTGAACAGGCGTTCTTTACGGGTACGGCCGGGTAGGGGCGTTACGTGAACCAGCCGAACGCCTCCCCCCTCCCCAGCATCGACTCACTGGACGAGCTCGCCGAGTTCCTCGCCCGGGACCGCGGCCTGTACGTGCGGTGGTCGAGGGGCCCCGGCGTCGACCTGCCGGGCGTGAGCAGTCGCGACGACCTCACCGGCGTGCCGCTTCCGGGCCTGTCGGCGAGCTCGCTGGACGTGGAGCCCTGGTGGGGCGAGCGCCCCCTGCACACCTGGGCCGCGCGCCGCCTCTACGACTACTCCCACCTCCCGCGGGTGAAGGACCCCGAGGTGCGGCCCTGGCTTCTGCGCGGCCGCGAGGTGGGGCGCGGGCCCGACAACGAGCCCCTGGTCACCGAAGTGTGTCCCTTGGGCTGGATCCGTGACCGCGTCATCGAGGAGGCCGCCTCCGAGGTCGAGCGCCAGCCGAACGGCTGGGGGCCCCTCGACCGTCACGCCTGATCGGCGCGGAGCGACAGGGAACGCCCGTTCGGGTGGAGTCGCTCGCCCGACTGCTCCCAGACCTTCGCCGGACCCGGGAGACGAGGTGTTCCGCGTCCGGGCCGCCGGGAGCCGGTCCTTCCTGCGCCGCGCCCTGGAGATCGACCGGCGCCTGCGGGCCCCCGACGCGGAGCGCCTGCGCACCCTCCTCGGCGGGGCCTGGGGACGTCACGCGGCTCGCAGCTCCCTCGCCGCGCCCTTCGACAGGCCGACGCGGACGAGGGCGGCGGCAAGCCTGGCGTGGTCCTCCGGAGGCACCAGCCGCCCGAGGGCGCGGGGCGTGTGCGGCAGACCGAGACCCTTCGCCACCTCGCACGCCCGGTCGTCGAAGAACGGGCGCAGCCACGGCCAGACCGCCTGGGCCTCCCGGCAGAAGATGCCCGCCCCGACCGGGCCGATCCGCGGAACCTCCCGCAGCGACCTCCGCAGGGCGTCCGGGTCGTCGCCGGCCTGTTCCCGCATCCTCCGGAGGTCGCCGCGCCACCGTTCGAGCACCAGCCGCGCCCCGTCGCCGAGAGCCGTGGCGGTGCTCTCGTCGTACCGCACGTAATGGGCCCGGCCCAGGGCGTCCACCCGGTCCTGCCACCCGGAGCCGGCCATCGCCCGGGGCGTTCGGAGACCGGCCCGGAACAGCTCCCGCGCGGCCCCGGTGGCGATCCCGGCGTTGATCCGTACCGAGCAGAGCACCGTGAGCACCAGCAGTTGGTACAGCGGCGCGGGCTTGTCGCGCAGCGTGATGCCGGCCTCCCGCGCGTACGTCCGGCCGTGTTCGGACAGCAGCCGGGACGTGATCGTGTCGACGGTCGTCACCCGCCCACCTCCTCGCCTTCGTACGCCCCGCCGCGGCGTCTGCCCCGCCCCGTCGCCGTCACACCGGGCGTGTCGGAACCGGAGCGGCGGGGTAGTCGCGGGGCTGAAGAGGAGGAACGACGATGTCCGGACCGGACGCCCTGACGGAGTACCGGCGGAGACGGGACTTCCGCAAGACCCGCGAGCCCAGGGGAGCGGGCGGCACGGGATCCGGCCGCGAGCCCGGCTTCGTGGTGCAGATCCACGACGCGAGCACCCTGCACTTCGACTTCCGCCTGGAGGCCGACGGCGTGCTCAAGTC
Organism: Streptomyces sp. NPDC053513; assembly: GCF_044544765.1. Taxonomy (NCBI): domain Bacteria; kingdom Bacillati; phylum Actinomycetota; class Actinomycetes; order Kitasatosporales; family Streptomycetaceae; genus Streptomyces; species Streptomyces sp. NPDC053513. The sequence continues at coordinate 142,097 of NZ_JBITXP010000017.1, read as the reverse complement.
CTGGTCGGTCCCCAAGGGGCCGTCCGGCGATCCGCACGACAGACGGCCGGCGATGCCCACCGAGGACCACCCCCTGGAGTACCGCCACTTCGAGGGGACCATCGCCGGGGGCGAGTACGGAGCCGGCATGAGCGTGCTGGACCGGCTGCCGGAGGCCCAGCGGGAACGGCTGCGAACGACGGGGACCATGGGCCGTGAACAGCCGGTGCTCGCGGTGTTCTCCGACCGCCGCACCTTCGACGACGACATGCTGTTCGAACGGAAACCGGACGGTGTGCGCGCCGTCGCGATCCACGAGGGCGACCTGCTGAGCCCGGACGGCCGGCGCACCACCGCCCTGCCGCTGCGCGCCCGCGAGTCCCTGCCGCGCGACGGCGAACGGCCCACCGACGTCATCCGCGAGCGAGGCACACCATGAGCACCGCCCACATCCGCGTGAGCGGCCGGGCCGTCGAGATCAAACGGGCCGAGAAGGAACTCTTCCCCGACGACGGCATCACCAAGGCCGACCTCGCCGACCACTACCGCCGGGTCGGCCCGCGCATCCTGCCGCACCTGCGCGGACGTCCGCTGATGCTCGAACGCCACCCCGACGGCATCGACGACGGCCGCTTCATGCAGAAGGACACCCCCGACTACTTCCCGGACTGGATCCACCGCTGGAAGCTGCCCAAGGCGGACGGCACCGTCACCTACCCGGTCTGCGACGACCTGGCCACCCTGCTCTACCTGGCCGGCCAGGCGTGCGTCACCCCGCACCGCTGGCTGTCCAAGGCCGACCGGCCCGACCACCCGGACCGGCTGGTCTTCGACCTCGACCCGTCCGGCGAGGACTTCGAGACGGTCAGGCAGGCCGCCGCCGCGCTGCACGAGGTGCTCGACGAACTCGGTCTGCCCGCGGCCCTGATGACCACCGGCTCCCGGGGCCTGCACGTCCTGGTTCCGCTCGACCGCCGCGCCACCTTCGACACCGTTCGCGCGTTCGCCCGCGACGTGGCCGAGTTGCTCGCCGACCGGCATCCGGAACGGCTCACCACCGCGGCGCGCAAGCAGGCCCGCAAGGGGCGGCTCTACCTCGACGTCCAGCGCAACGGCTACGGCCAGACCGCCGTCACCCCCTACGCCGTCCGTGCCCTGCCCGGTGCCCCGGTCGCCACACCGCTCAGCTGGAGCGAACTGGACGATCCCGACCTCACCCCGCAGCGCTGGACGCTCGCCACCATCGACGAGCGCCTGGAGGGCGAGGACCCCTGGAAACAGGAACTGCGCCGCGGCCGCTCCGTGGAAGCGGCCCGCCGCCGACTGGAGAAGCTCTGAGAACCGCGCGGGCCGCACGCTCTCCGGGGTCGCCGAGCGGAATGAAGGGCCGGCCCCCGGGCAACCGGAGGGGGAAGACGACCCTGGGAGCTGATGTGACCATGGAAAGCGACGCACGCCCCGGAATCATGGAGTGCGACGCACGGACCGGGCCTCCGACGCGTCCGATGCCGTCATCCGATCCCGAGCCGGGCTCCCGGCCACCGGGAGCGCTCCTGGGCACGCCGCCCGACGACCCGGTCCCCCCGAGTCCGACGCCGACGCCGGGTCCCGGCCCCGGCCCGCAGCCCGGCCCCGTTCCCGGGCCGGTGCCGGGACCCGGCGGCCCGGACCCGGTGCCGCCGACACCCCCGCAGCCGGAACCGGATCCCCACCCCGGGGACCCTCGACCGGAACCCGGGCCGCGCCCGGGGCCCCTGCCGGGCCCCGTCCCCGCCCCGGAACCGGTCATCCGGCCGGTCTGACCGGGCTGTTCGGGACTGACGGGTCGGGGGACTGACCCCGGCTCAGGAGTCAGGAGGAAGGGGGTGCGAGGATCCTCGCACCCCCTTCCTCCCGTTCCTCCCGACAGCCGATCCGCTACCCGCTCAGTCCGCTCACGCCCCGCCCTCGGTGCCGGGCCGGTCCGAGCGCTTGTGGCCGCCGGGCAGGAACTCCTGCACCTTGGCCTTGAAGCCCTGGCGGATCATGGCGCCGCGGTCGCTGTCCCCCTTGAGGACCGAGGCGGCGGCCGCCTCGATCTGGTCGAGGGAGGCGTGCGGCGGAATCGGCGGCACGGCCGGGTCCGTGACGAAATCGAGGACGCAGGGCCTGTCGGCGGCCAGCGCCGTCTCCCAGGCGCCCCGGACCTCGTCGGGCTTCTCGACCCTGATGCCGTGCAGGCCCATGAGCCGGGCGTGGTCGGCGTAGGCGACGTCGGGGATCGACTGCGAGGGCAGGAACTGCGGGGCGCCGGACATGGCGCGCATCTCCCAGGTGACCTGGTTGAGGTCCTGGTTGTTCAGGACGGCCACGATCAGACGCGGATCCTCCCATTCCCGCCAGTACTTGGCGATGGTGATCAGCTCGGCCAGCCCGTTCATCTGCATCGCCCCGTCGCCGACCAGCGCGATCGCCGGGCGGTCACCGTGCGCGAACTTGGCGCCGATCACGTACGGGACGCCCGGCCCCATGGTGGCGAGCGTGCCGGAGAGCGATCCGCGCATGGCCCCGCGCAGCCTCAGATGGCGGGCGTACCAGTTGGCGGCGGAGCCGGAGTCGGCGGCCAGGACGACGTTCTCGGGCAGCAGGTCGTCGAGGGCGTGGGCGACGTACTCGGGGTTGATCGGGTCGGCTTCGACCGCGGCCCGCCGTCCCATGACCTCCCACCAGCGGGCGGTGTCCTTCTCGATCTTCTTCCGCCAGCCCTTGTCCTTGTGTCCCTCCAGCAGCGGCAGCAGCCGGGACAGCGTCTCGCGGGCGTCGCCGACCAGGTTCACCTCGAACGGGTAACGCAGGCCGACCATGTGGGGGTCGATGTCGATCTGCACGGCCCGCGCCTGCCCGAACTCCGGCAGGAACTGGGTGTACGGGAAGGAGGATCCGATCACGAGCAGCGTGTCGCAGCCCATCATCATGTCGTACGACGGCCTGGTCCCGAGCAGGCCGATCGAGCCGGTGACGTACGGCAGGTCGTCGTCCAGGGCGTCCTTGCCGAGGAGCGCCTTCGCGACGCCGGCGCCGAGGCGATCGGCGACGGCCATGACCTCCTGGCGGGCGCCGCGGGCCCCCTGGCCGACCAGGATCGCCACCTTCTCGCCCGCGTTGAGCACCTCGGCGGCGCGGGCCAGGTCGGCGTCGCCGGGCACGGGGGCGTACTGGGGCATGCCGAGGCTGGAGGGCACCATCTTGAAGGCGTGGCCGGGCGGCGTGTAGTCCAGTTCCTGGACGTCGGCGGGGATGATGACGGCGGTCACCGACCGCCGGGCCATCGCGGTGCGCATCGCGCGGTCGATCACGTTGGGGAGCTGCTCGGGGACGGTGACCGTCTCGCAGAAGTCGGAGGCGACGTCCTTGTAGAGGGCCATCAGGTCGACCTCCTGCTGATAGGAGCCGCCCATGGCGCTGCGGTTGGTCTGTCCGACGAGGGCGACGACCGGGACGTGGTCGAGCTTGGCGTCGTACAGGCCGTTGAGCAGGTGGATCGCGCCGGGGCCGGAGGTGGCGGCGCACACTCCGACCTTCCCGGAGAACTTGGCGTAGCCCACGGCTTCGAACGCGGACATCTCCTCGTGCCGGGACTGGATGAACCGCGGCTTGTCATCGGCCCTGCCCCAGGCGGCGAGCAGTCCGTTGATCCCGTCGCCGGGATAGGCGAAGACGTACTCCACCTCCCAGTCGCGCAGCCGCTGGAGTACGTGGTCGGAGACCTTCGTCGACATGGTGGGACCTTTCAACGGTTGTTGTCGTTCGCGGGCTGTGGTGTCGGATTTCGCGGGCCGTGGGCCGAACGGGGCGCGCCCCGGGCCCCGTTGTGCTTCCCGGGCCCCGTCACGGGGCGCGCCGGAGGCCGAGGGCGCCGCGGCCGGCCGCGGCGACGGCGGCCGTGAGCGCCGCGGCGCCCGCGGTGGCGGCCCAGCGGGCGGTCCGCGAGGGCGGTTCCGGGCGCCGGGAGAGGCGTTCGGGCTGCCGGCCGGGCAGGTTCCCGTCGAGGCCGAGGGCCAGTGCCTCGGCCAGGTGCAGGGCCCGGCGGCCGGTGCCGCCCTGTTCGATCTGGGTGCGGCAGCTGAAGCCGTCGGCGAGGACCAGACTGCCGGGGGACGCGGCGCGGACGGCGGGCAGGACGCCCTGTTCGCCGACGTCCATGGACAGGCCGTAGTGGTCGCTTTCGAAGCCGAAGTTTCCCGCGAGACCGCAGCACCCCTCGTCCAGTACGTCGGCGTCGAGGCCGGCCCGGCGCATCAGTTCCCGGTCGGCGTCGAACTTCATGACCGCGTGCTGGTGGCAGTGGGTCTGCACGAGGGCTCTCCGGGGCAGGCTCGGCGGGCGCCACCCCTCGGGGGCGTGGTGGACGAGCTGCTCGGCGAAGGTGCGCACCTGCCCCGCCAGCCGCTTGACGTCCTGGTCCTCCGACATCAACTCCACCGCGTCGGACCGGAACACCGCGGTGCAGGAGGGTTCGAGGCCGATGACGGGGGTGCCCGCCTCCAGGTAGGGCCGCAGGACGCGCAGCGTGCGTCGCAGCACCCTCTCCGCCACGTCGAGCTGGCCGGTGGAGATCCAGGTCAGTCCGCAGCACACCGGCCCGTCGGGAACGGCGACCTCGAAGCCGGCGTCCTCCAGGACCCGTACGGCGGACACCGCGATGGACGGGTGGAAGTACGTGGTGAAGGTGTCCGGCCAGAGGACCACGGTCAGCGGATCGCCCGGGTCCGGCTCTCCGGCCGTCTCCCGCTCCCGCCACCACTGCAGGAAGGACTGCCGCGCGAACGCCGGGGCCTGCCGCTCCCGCGCCACCCCGGCGAGCCGCTTGCCCAGCGCCGAGACGCCCGGGGCGTGGAGCACGGCGTTCACCAGGGCGGGGGAGAGGCGGGAGAGCCGGGCCCACAGCGGCAGCCAGCCCAGTGAGTAGTGGGCCGCGGGCCGCAGCCGGCCTTCGTAGTGGTGGGAGAGGAACTCGGCCTTGTAGGTGGCCATGTCGACGTTGACGGGGCAGTCGGACTTGCAGCCCTTGCAGGCCAGGCAGAGGTCGAGGGCGTCCTTCACCTCGGTGGAGCGCCAGCCCTCGGTGATCGCGGAGTCGGCGTGGCCGCCGAGCATCTCGAACAGCAGGCGGGCCCGGCCCCGGGTGGAGTGCTCCTCCTCCCTCGTGGCGCGGTAGGAGGGGCACATGACGCCGCCGGAGTGGCCGCGGCAGTTGCCGATGCCCACGCAGCGCATCACCGCGCGGGTGAAGGAGTGCTCGTCCTCCGGGTAGTCGAAGTGGGTCGTGGGTGCGGCGGGCCGCCACGCCGGCCCCAGGCGGAGTTGCCCGTCGACCGGGTGGGGGTCGACGACCTTGCCGGGGTTCATCCGGTCGTCGGGGTCGAACAGCCGCTTCGTCTCGCCGAAGGCCTTCACCAGCCGTTCGCCGAACATCCTGGTCAGCAGCTCGCCCCGGGACTGCCCGTCGCCGTGTTCGCCGGACAGGGAACCGCCGTACGAGGCCACCAGATCGGCGGCGCGTTCCAGGAAGCGGCGGAAGTCGGCGACCCCCTCGGCGGTCTTGAGCGCGAAGGGGATGCGGGTGTGGACGCAGCCCTGCCCGAAGTGCCCGTACAACGAGGGGTGGTCGTAGCCGAACTCCTCGAAGAGCGCCTTCAGGTCCCGCAGGTAGTCGCCGAGCCGTTCGGGCGGGACGGCGGAGTCCTCCCACCCTTCCCACGTCTCCCGGCCGTCCGGCGGGCGCGCGGTGACGCCGAGGCCGGCCTCGCGGGCCTTCAGCATCTTCTGCTCCCGCTCGGGGTCGTCGGAGAAGGCCACGTCGGCGTCCTCCTCGTGACGGCCGACGGCGGCGAGCAGGGCGTGGGCCTGCGCGTCCACGTCCTGTCGGCTGTCGCCGATGAACTGCACCATCAGCCAGCTGTCGCCGGCGGGCAGGACACGGAGGGAGTCGAGGTACGCGCCCTCCTCGCGCATCAGCTGGGCCATCCGGCCGTCCAGGGCCTCCAGCTGACCGGGCGAGCAGAGTTCCAGCAGGCGGGGCACGTCGTCGGCGGCCGCGCAGATGTCGTCGTACCCGAGGACCAGCAGCGATTGGCGCGACGGTACGGGTACGAGGTCCAGTTCCGCCCGCAGGACCGTGACCAGGGTGCCTTCGCTGCCGACCAGCGCCTTGGCGACGTCGAAGCCGTTCTCGGGCAGCAGCGAATCGAGGTTGTAGCCGGAGACCCGGCGCGGGATCCTGGGGAAGCCGCGCCGGATGTCGCCGAGGTATTCGGCGACGATGCGGTCCAGGCCGGCGTACAGCTCGGCCTTCCGCCCGCCCTCGGCGGCGATGCGGGCGCGCTCCGCCTCGCCGGTGGGCCCCACCCAGGTGCGCAGCCCGTCGTAGGTCAGGATCTCCAGCCGGCGGACGTTGTCGACCGTCTTGCCGTACGCCTGGGCCGACGCGCCGCAGGAGTTGTTGCCGATCATGCCGCCCAGGGCGCAGTGGCTGTGCGTGGACGGCTTCGGGCCGAACTGCAGCCGGTGGTCCGAGAGCCGCCGGTTGAGCTCGTCGAGGACGATGCCGGGCTCCACCACGCAGGTCCGGGCGTCGGGGTCCACGGAGACCAGGGCGTGGCAGTACTTCGTCCAGTCGATCACCACGGCGGCGTTCGTGGCCTGCCCGGCCAGACTGGTGCCGCCCCCACGGGACAGCACGGGCGCGCCGAAACGGGCGCAGACGGCCACCGTCCGTGCTCCGGCCTCCACCGACCGTGGCACGACCACGCCGATCGGCACCTGGCGGTAGTTCGATCCGTCCGTGACGTAGGCGCCCCTGCTCCCCGCGTCGAACCGGATCTCGCCGTCCACCGCCGTTCGCAGCGCCTCTTCGAGCGCGGCCACGTCAACCGAAGACATCAGAGAGACCGCCTCCACCGGTGGATCGTGAGGTCCAGGGGGTCGCTGGTGCGTCCCTTCCTCCGCGTACCCCCGCCTGCACCCGGTAAAGATGCTTTCCTGGCTTTCCATCCGAAACCGACACGCCCGGTGGCATCCGCGCCGTGCCGGTGAACCTCCCTGCCGCCACCAAGACCTCGAAGCCGGTCGACGTCTACGAGAAGAAACCGTTCTTCTTCCACGGCGACCACCTGGGGTCGGCGAACTTCGGCACGGCCGGCTCCGGCCGGCTCGCCGAGCACCTGGACTGCTTCCCGCCCGGGGGACCCGGGCCGACGAACACTCCGGTGAGAAGGACCCTTACGGCTTCACCGGCAAGGAAATCGACCAGGAGACCGGCTGCTCGTACCACGGCGCCCGCTCCTACGACCCGCGAGGTATCCGGGAGCCCACCGACACCGACGGCCGCGAACCCGGCGAGCCGTTCGACCCGGGCCGGCACCTGCAGGAGGAGTACACGGTCCACCACGACCAGGCGATCGTGACGGCCGTGCCGGCGGTCCGTCAGCCGCCCAGGATCTCGTCGTTCGGGTCGAAGGTGTGGTCGTCGACGGGCAGGTCGCCGAGGACGTCGGAGTGGATCTCGCCGGTGAGCACGGACAGGACGAATCGGGTGCCGGACACGGGGTGGTGCTCCCACTCCGGTCCGCGGCCCGCGTTCGCCAGGACGGTCCAGTCCTCGGGACGCACGTCCTCGCCGGTGAGTCAGTAGAGGTAGGCGCCGGTCCCCTCGACGTACGCGAAGGGAAGCAACCCCGCTCCGTCGGCCTCCAGCTGCTCGGGACGGGGCTCGGGGCCGATCTCCCACAGCCGGGCCGGCACCTCGGCGCGCTCCTCCTTCATGGCCGGGAGGTCGTGGTCGGAGTCGGCGCAGTCGGGTTCCAGGATCCAGACCGTCCCGTCGAAGACGCCCCCGCCGTAGGTGTCGACGAGGTCCTTGAAGTCCTCCGGCAGGGCGCTGCCCAGGCGGGCCTCGACCTCGGGCCAGTCCCGCGGCTGACGCCCCGCCGGCGGCGGGACGATGCGGGTGAGTCGTTCCACGTCGGGGTGCATCAGGGGTCTCCGGGAGAAGGGGGAGCCTGTCGGGAGGGCGACGGTGCCCCTGCCCGGGGGCCGGGCAGGGGCACCGCGTTCGCTCACCGTGCCCGGGCCGTACGGGCGAGGGCGTCCCGGGCCGCTTCCTCGGCGACGGCGCGGTCCTCCGGGACCACGCCGACGCGGGTGCGGCGGTCGAGGAGGTCGGAGACGTCGAGGGCGCCCTCGTGGCGGACCGCCCACACCAGTTCGGCGCCCGTGACGGGGTGGCCGGGCACGACGGGCTCGGCCAGGGCGGGGTCTTCGAGACCGAGGGCGTGGACGGCCGGGGCCTCGGAGCCGTAGCGCTGTACGAGGCGGGGCGGGGCGTCGAGGCCGGCGAGGGTCTCCGGACCGGCCGCGCCGACGAGCGGGACGGACGCGGTGCGGCACGTGCCGGCGGTCAGGCCGCGGGCGGCGACGGCCGCGTCGACGGCGTCCTGGGCCATGCGGCGGTAGGTGGTCAGCTTGCCGCCGACGACGGTGACGACGCCGTCGGGCGAGGTGAGCACGGCGTGCTTGCGCGAGATGTCGGCGGTGCGGCCCTCCGAGTCCCGGGTGTCGAGCAGGGGCCGCAGTCCGGCGAAGGCGCCGACCACGTCGGAGCGGTGGACGGTGACGTCGAGGGCGGAGCCGAGGACGTCGAGGAGGAAGCCGATGTCGGTCTCGGGGACCTCCGGCACGTCGGGGACGTCGCCGTCGACGGGCTCGTCGGTGAGGCCGACGTAGACGCGCCCGTCGCCCTGGGGCAGGACCAGGACGAAGCGGTTCGTCTCGCCGGGGATCGGGATGTGCAGTCCGGCGGAGAGCCGGCCGAGGGTCTCCGACCGCAGGACGAGATGGGTGCCGCGCGAGGGCCGGAGACGTACGTCGTCGACGAGGCCGCCCGCCCAGACCCCGGCCGCGTTGACGACCGTACGGGCGCGGACGCGCAGCTCCTGGCCGGTGGTCTCGTCGCGCACCAGCGCGCCGTCGCCGTGGAGTTCCAGGGCCCGGGCGCGGGTGAGGATCCGGGCGCCGTAGGCGGCCGCGGTGCGGGCGATCGCGGTCACCAGGCGCGCGTCGTCGGAGAGCTTGCCGTCCCAGGAGAGCAGTCCGCCGCGCAGGCCGACGGGGCGCAGGGCCGGGGCGAGGTGGCGGGTCTCGACGGCGGACAGCGTGCGCGGCTGCGGCAGCGTGCGGCGCGAGGTGCGGGCGCCGACGCGCAGCAGGTCGCCCGCGACGAATCCGGCGCGGGCGAGGGCGGCCTGGCCGCGGCTGACGAGCGGGGTGAGGGGGAGCACGAAGGGCTGGGCGCGGACGAGGTGGGGGGCGGTGCGCTCCATGAGGATGCCGCGCTCGACGGCGCTCTCGTGGGCGACGTCGAGCTGCCCGGACGCGAGGTAGCGCAGCCCGCCGTGGATCAGCTTGGAGCTCCAGCGGGAGGTGCCGAACGCGAGGTCGTGGGCGTCGATCGCGGCGACGCTGAGTCCGCGGGTGGCGGCGTCGAGCGCGGCTCCGGCTCCGGTGGCGCCGAGCCCGACGACGAGCACGTCGACGGCGTCGCCGTCGGCGAGCCGTTCCAGTTCGCGCCGGCGCCGCTCCGCGTCGAGCGAGGAGCCGGGCAGGGCGGTGCTGCTCGTGGGGTTGACGGGGTTCATGGCGTGAGGGTCCTCTCAAGGAGGGTGCGCAGCTCTTCGAGGAAGGCGGCTTCGCTCAGTTCGGGATCGTCCTCGTCGGCCATGGTGCGCAGCGAGAGGGTGAAGGACTGGACGACGAGCAGCAGGGACCGGGCCTGCAGGTCGGGGTGGACACGGCGTACGGAACCGTCCTCGTGCCCTTCCTCCAGCGCGGTGAGGAGGAGTCCGAGCAGGGCGTCCTGGCTGGCGCCCCGCCGGTCGAGGACGTACGGCAGCAGCAGCTCGGGGTCGACGTCGAGGATCTTCCGGAACAGCGGGTGGGACCGGAAGGCGGCGACTCCCGCCACCAACCCCTCGACGATCCGGGCCCGTTCGGGCCGGTCGTCGTCGGCGGGTGGCATGGCGCCGGCGGCGACGGAGATCCATTCACGGGTCATCAGGTCGCCGACGAGGGTCCGTACGTCGGGCCAGCGCCGGTACAGCGTCATCCGGGACACGCCGGCCCGCCGGGCGACGTCGGTGAGGGTGGTCCGCCGTACGCCGACGGCGAGCACGCAGTCGCGTGCCGCGTCGAGTACGGGATCTGCGTCCGCATGGTTGTGACGAATGGGCGTCATCTGTCACAGTGTAATGCAGGTGCGGGCCGAGCGGCAGCGCCGTCCGTGAAACAGACCGTGAGGAACCTCTCGAAGTGGACATGTTGTGGAGCGGCTGGGGCGACCCGGCCAAGGCGGCGCCCCTGCCCGAATCGGTGACCGGCCTGCTGCGGGACCTGCTCGGCGTCACACCGCGCGAGAACGGCCCGTCCGCCCTCGCCGACATCGACGTGCCCGCCCCGGCCCTGGCCGACGAGGCGAGGGAAGCGCTGCGCGCCGCCGTCGCCGCGCCCGACGGCCTGCGGGACGACGCCGAGAGCCGCATCCGGCACACCCGGGGCAAGTCGACCCCCGACCTCCTGCGCATCCGCGCCGGCGAGGTCGACGACCTCCCCGCCGCCGTCGTGCTCCCCGGCAGCCACGACGAGGTCCTCGCCGTCCTGCGGGCCTGCGCGGACCACGGCCTGTCCGCCGTCCCGTTCGGCGGCGGCACCTCCGTCGTCGGCGGCCTCGCGCCCACCACGAAGCGGCCCTTCGTCGCCCTCGACCTCCGCCGCCTCGACCGGCTCCTGGCCGTCGACGAGGTGTCGCGCACCGCCACCCTGCACCCCGGTCTGCGCGGCCCGCAGTGCGAGGCGCTGCTCAACGAGCGGGGCTGGACGCTCGGCCACTTCCCGCAGTCCTTCGAATGGGCGTCCGTCGGCGGATTCGCCGCGGCCCGCTCCAGCGGCCAGGCCTCGGCCGGCTACGGCCGCTTCGACGAGATGGTCCTCGGCCTGAAGGTCGCCACCCCCGAGGGCACCCTGGAGACGGGCCGGGCCCCGCGCTCCGCCGCCGGCCCCGACCTGCGCCAGCTGATCCTCGGCTCCGAAGGCGCCCTCGGCGTGATCACGTCCGTGACCGTACGCATCCGCCCGCTGCCGCAGAAGCGGGTCTACGAGGGCTGGCGCTTCGCCTCCTTCGAGGCCGGCACGGCAGCCCTGCGCCGACTCGCCCAGGACGGCCCCCGGCCCACCGTGCTGCGCCTCTCCGACGAGTCCGAGACCTTCGTCGGTCTCGCACAGCCGGACGCCATCGGCACCGCCGAACTCCCGCAGAACCCCGGCTGCATGGCCATCGTCGGCTTCGAGGGCACCGAGGCCGACACCGCCGCCCGCCGCGCCGCCGCGCGCGAGGTCCTCCTCGCCTGCGACGGCGAGTTCATCGGCGAAGAAGCCGGCGACAAGTGGGAGCACGGCCGCTATGACGCGCCCTACCTGCGCGACGCGCTGCTCGACGCCGGAGCGTTCGCCGAGACGCTGGAGACGGCCGCTTTCTGGTCCGCGATCCCCGGCCTGTACACGGCGGTGCGCGACGCCCTGACGAACACCCTCACCGAGGCCGGCACCCCGCCGCTCGTCATGTGCCACATCTCGCACACGTACGAGAACGGCGCCTCCCTCTACTTCACCGTCGTCTCCGCGCAGGGCGAGGACCCCGTCACGCACTGGGCACCGGTGAAGCGGGCGGCGAACGACGCGATCCTGGCGGCGGGCGGCACCATCAGCCACCACCACGGCGTCGGCACCGACCACCGCGACTGGTACGCCCGCGAGATCGGCCCCCTCGGGATCCGCATGCTCCAGGCGGTCAAGGCCGAGGTCGACCCGTCCGGCGTGCTGAGCCCCGGGGTCCTGATCCCCGTCCGCTGAACACCCCTCGCCGAGCCCCCTCCTTCCCGAACCCCTCACCCGCCGCCCGGAGGCCAGATCCATGCGACAGTTCACCGCCGTCGTCAACCCCACCGCAGGGGGGTCCAGCGGCACGGCGGGCCTGCTCCCGCTGGCCCGGCTGCTGCGGGAGGCGGGCGCGCGGCTCGACACCGTCTACAGCCGCAGCCTGGAACACGCACAGGAACTCGCCCGGGACGCCGGAGCGAAGGGGCACGTCGTGCTGGCCGTCGGCGGTGACGGCATGGCCGGCACCGTCGGCGGCGCGCTCAGCGGCACGGACACGGTCTTCGGCCTGGTCCCCGCGGGCCGCGGCAACGACTTCGCGCGCGCCCTGGGGCTCCCCACCGACGCCCCGGGCCTCGCCGGGGTGCTGCTCGACGGCGAACCGCGAGCCGTCGACACCATCGAGGTGGAGTCCGCCCGGCACCCGGGCGTCCATGTCCTCGGCAGCGTGTACGCGGGTGTCGACGCGGTGGCCAACCGCCACGCCAACCACTCCCGCCTGCTGCGCGGCGCCGCCTCCTACTACTACGGCGGCCTCCGGGCGGTCCTCGCCTGGAAGCCCGCCGCGTACCGCATCACGATCGACGGGATCAGGCACGAGCGCACCGGCTACACCGTGATCGCGGCCAACTCCGGCTTCTACGGGTTCGGGAGGAACGTCGCGCCGGGCGCGCGGGTCGACGACGGCCTCCTCGACATCGTGGTGATCAAGGAGGCGCCCAAGCGTCTCTTCTTCGCCATGATGAACGAGCTGAAGACGGGCGCGCACGTGAAGCGCCCCCAGATCGAGATCCTGCGCGGCAAGGAGGTCCGCATCGAAGCCGACCGGCCCCTCCCGTACGGCGCGGACGGCGAGGTCGACGCGACCCTGCCGGTGACCCTCAGGGTGAGGCCCGCGTCCCTCCGCGTACTGGCCTGAGCCCGGCTCGGGACCTCACGCTCCACGGCCGCGCGCGGCCCGGTGCGGCCGGACCGGACGACGAGGACGCGGACGCCGCGGAGGAGCGGCCCGGCCGTCCCTTCCCCAGGAGGCGGCCGGCCTCACCGGACCTTCACCTCGGCGGGCGATGGCCTGGAGGCGGAGCGGGTACCCGGAGGGTGATCAGCGAGGAGGGAGCTCCGAAGTGATCACCGTCGCTGTGCTGCTGCTGCCGGTCATGGGCCTGATGCTGTACGGACTGGACCGGATCGAGGACCGTGTGCTCGGCAGGACGCGCCGGGCGCGCCACGCCGCGGGCCGTCACCTGCGTCTGGTCCAGGACACGGACCGGCGCTCACGTCCGGACACGCGGCGCGGGCGGCACCGCGACGCGGCGTGACGTCGCCGCCTCGTCGCTCCGTTCCCTGCCGGGGCTTGCCCTGCTCTCCTGGTCACGGCCGCGTGGATACCGTTTTCGCGGTTATACGCCCCGTATGGCGAAACTGAGGAACTGGGGACACGGCAACGGGGACGTCTACGACGACCGGGGCCCCTCACCGGGCCCGGGCGCCGGTGAGCAGGAGCGTGGCGCCGGCGGCAGCGGCCGGGCGGGCGGGCAGGAGCGGTTCGGCCCGGACCCGGAGGTGGAGCGCAGGGCGCCGGACACCCCCACCGAGATGCCGAGGAAGTCGTGGTGGGCGGTGCTGCGCGGCACGTTGAGGGAGTTCAGGGACGACGAACTGACCGACCGCGCGGCGGCCCTCACCTACTACGGCGTCCTGTCGCTGTTCCCCGCGCTGCTGGTGCTGGTCTCCCTGCTGGGGGTCGCCGGGCAGTCGGCCACCAGCGCGGTGCTGGACAACGTCCAGCAGCTCGCCCCCGGGGCCGCGCGCGATGTGATCCGCGACGCGGTGCGGCAGCTGCAGGGCAACGCCGGCATCGGCTCGGTCATGGCGATCGTCGGCCTGGCCCTGGCGATCTGGTCCGCGTCCGGCTACGTGGCGGCGTTCATCCGCACCTCCAACGCCGTCTACGACATGCCCGAGGGCCGCCCGGTGTGGAAGGTGCTGCCGCTGCGGCTCGCCCTGACGATCGTGCTGATGGTCCTCGCCGTGGCCGGCGCGCTGATCGTGGTCTTCACCGGCCCCCTGGCCCGCCGGGCCGGAGACGTGATCGGGCTGGGCGACACCGCGCTGACCGTGTGGTCCATCGCCAAGTGGCCGGTCCTGGTCGTCCTGGTCATCCTCATGATCGCGATCTTGTACCGGGCCAGTCCCAACGCGAAGGTCCACGGCTTCAAGTGGATCACCCCGGGCAGTCTCCTGGCCATGGTCCTCTGGATGACCGCCTCGGCCGGCTTCGCGTTCTACGTGGCGAACTTCGCCTCCTACAACAAGACCTACGGCGCCTTCGCCGGTGTGATCGTCTTCCTGGTGTGGCTGTGGATCACCAACATCGCCATCCTGCTGGGCCTGGAGTTCGACGCCGAGACCGCCCGCCGGCGCGCGGTCCTCGGCGGTCACCCGCCCGACGAGGAGCCGTACGTCGAGCCGCGCGACACCCGCACGTGGGACGAGGAGGACCGGCGCCGCCTGGAGTGAGACCCAGCGGCACGCCCCGGCCGGGCCGGGCGGGCCCGTACGAGCGTTCGTGGCCGATGTCGGGTGTGAGGACCGCCTCCGGGGACATGTGCAGCTCATGAGGGTGCCGGAGGGATTGCGGAGGGCCGACCGGTTCGTGGCGCAGCAGGCGGGTTCGCGCATCCCGGCCCGCGCCGGCCGCGTGCTGTCGGCCGTGGAGGAGGCCGCGGAGAGCTCGAAGCTGTGGTGCGCCGCGGCCGCGGCGATGGCCGTGAGCGGCGGATGGCGGGGCCGGAAGGCCGCGGCCACCGGTCTGGCGGCCCTCGCGGTGGCGCAGCTGGTCTCCAACGGTCTGGGCAAACGGCTCACCGACCGGCCCAGACCGCCGAAGGAGTGGTTCCCCCACGACGAGACCGACGACCGGCCCGACTCCTCCTCCTTCCCCTCCGGCCACACCGCGGCCGCCGTCGCGTTCACCGCCGCCGTCGCGCCCGCGTGGCCGGCCGCGGGTGCCGCCTGTGCGGTGCCCGCGGCCATGGTGGCCGTCGAACGGGTGCAGTCCGGCGCCCATTACCCCAGCGACGTCGCCGCCGGCGCGGCCGTCGGCCTGCTCACCGCCCGGCTCGCCCGGCACGCTCCCCGCCTGCTGTGGCGGCGCGGGCCGTAGCAGCACCTCTTGCCCGCCGGCGCGTCCCGGCCCGGACACGCCGCGCGGCCGGTCGGCCCCACTGAACCGGGCCGCCCGGGGTACACGCTCGAACAGCAGTCGACCGGTCCGCCGCGCGGCGGACCGGTGATCGGACCACGACGAAGACGGAGGTGATCGCCGTGTCGAGCAGGCAGCAGTACTCCATCGCCGCCGACCGGCAGGCGGACGACGCCGGTCAGGAGCCGGTGAACGAGCTGGTGCGGCGGGCCTCGCACCAGCTGACGGAGCTGGTGCGCGGCGAGCTGCGTGTGGCGCAGGCGGAGATGAAGCAGAAGGGCAGGCGGTACGGCAAGGGCGGCGGACTGTTCGGCGGCGCCGGTGTCGTCGGCTTCCTCATGCTGCAGGCCCTGGTGGCCACCGTGATCGCCGGACTGGCGGTCGTCCTGCCGGTGTGGGCCGCCGCGCTGATCGTCACCGCGGTGCTGGGGGTGATCGCCGCCGTCATGGCCCTGAGCGGGAAGAAGCAGATCGACCGGGCCGGATCGCCCGCACCCGAGCAGACCATCGAGAACGTGAAGGCCGATGTGGCCGAGATCAAGGAGAGCGCGCAGCGATGACCCAGTCACCCCACGACGAGCCCACCGCCTCCAGCCCCGAGGAACTGCGCGAGCAGGTCGAACAGACCCGCGCCGAACTCGGCGAGACCGTCGGGGCGCTCGCGGCCAGGACCGACGTCAAGGCCCGTGCCCGGGAAAAGGTCGCCACGGTCAAGGAACAGGCCGCGGCCAAGGCCGACGAGCTGAAGGAGAAGACCACCGACCTGGCGCACCAGGCTCAGGGCAAGGCCACCGACCTGGCACACCAGGCTCAGGAGAAGGCCACCGACCTGGCGCACCAGGCTCAGGACAAGGTGCCCGACCCGCTCAAGGACAAGACCGCGCGAGCCGTCGGACAGGCACGGGCCGAGACCGGCCGGCTGTGGCGGGAAAAGACACCCGAGCCGGTGCGGCACACCACGGCCAGGGCGGTACGGACCGCACGGGACAACCGCGGCCCGCTCCTCGCGGCCGCGGGCGTGGCCGTCGTGACCTGGCTGGTCTGCCGCCGCCGAAAGGGATGACCCGCATGAAGGCATCGAAGATCGCGTACAAGCCGGTCGGCCTCGCCCTGGGCGCCGTCAGCGGCATGCTCGCGGGAGCCGCGTTCAAACAGGCGTGGAAGGTCCTCGGCCACGAGGAGGACGCCCCCGACGCCACCGACGAGGAGCGCACCTGGCGCGAGGTCCTGCTCGCCGCCGCACTGCAGGGCGCCATCTTCGCCGCCGTCAAGGCCGCCGTCGACCGCGCGGGCGCCGTCACGACGCGCCGGCTGACCGGCACCTGGCCCGGCTGACCACCCCGGGCAGGGGCGCCGGTGCGACGGGGATGCCGGCGCCCCTGCCCGGCCCGTACCCGCGCGGAAAGCCCACGCGGCAGTGCCGCACACCCGTGACGGCGCGGCTGTGGCGGTCACGTACCGCGGGTGGTGGCGAAACGGTCGCGGAACTCGCTCGGGGTGGTGTCCAGGTGACGGGCGAAGGCACGGCGCAGGGTCTCGTCGCTGGAGAGGCCGCTGAGGCGGGCGGCGGCGGTGACGCTGTGGCCGTCGAGGAGCAGTTGCTGGGCGCGGTCGAGGCGTACGCGTTCGACCCAGCGGGCGGGGGTGGTGCGCAGTTCGGCCTGGAAGAGACGGGTCAGGTGGCGGGTGCTGACGGCGGCGGTGGCGGCCATGGCGGGCAGGCTGTGGTCGGCGGCCGGGTCGGCGAGGACGGCGTCGGTGAGGGCGCGCAGCAGGTGGTTGCGGGCGGGCGGATGGGCCAGGGCGGTGGAGAACTGGGACTGGCCGCCGGGGCGTTGCATGAAGACGACGAGTTCGCGGGCGATGGCGCGAGCGGTGTCGGCGCCGTGGTCGTCTTCGACGAGGGCGAGCGCGAGGTCGATGCCCGCGCTGATGCCCGCGCTGGTGTGGAAGCGGCCGTCGCGCACGTGCAGGGCGTCGGGCTCGACGCGCACGCGCGGGTGGCGCCGCGCGAGGGCGGGGGCGTGACGCCAGTGGGTGGTGGCGCGGCGGTCGTCCAGCAGGCCGAGCGCGGCGAGGGCGAAGGCTCCGGTGCACACCGAGGCGATGCGCCGGGCCCGGCCGGCGAGGTCGGCCGTGGCGTTCAGCAACTCGTCGTCGGGGCCCGGGCCGGCGAGGTGGTCGGCTCCGGTGACCACGAGGGTGTCGAGGGGATCGGTGCCGGGCGCGGCCGTGGACGCCAGGGCCACGCCGTTGGAGGCGGTGACGGTGCCGCCGCGGGGTGAGACCAGGCGGGTCGCGTAGGGGTGGCCGAGGCGGCCGGCCTGGTGGAAGACCTCCAGCGGGCCGCTGACGTCGAGCAGGGTGACCCCGTCGAAGACGAGGAAGACGACGTGCCGCGTCATGTCCGGATCCAAGGGGTGGGCGTCTGTGCGGACATGACCCCAGCCTAGGCCACCGAGCACATCCGAAGGAGCGGGCGTCACAAGCGGCGTCCTGATCCCGGCGGCCCCGTACGACGCGGTGGGGAAGGCGCACGACGTACACGCCGGTGCTGGTCAGGGGCTCATCGGCGGCGGACGACACTTCGGCGGCCACCGAAAGGTCCCGCGCCTAGCGTTTTCCGCATGACGACCGACACGCATCGAGTGATCCGCCCGAGCATCCTCTACTTCGGTACCCCGGTGGTCCTGCTCACCACGGAGAACCAGGACGGCACCTTCAACCTCGCTCCCATCTCCTCCGCCTGGGCACTGGGACAGAACGTCGTCCTGGGCCTGGGCAGCGAGAGCCGGACGGCGCACAACCTGGCCGAGCGGCCGGACGTGGTGATCAGCCTGGCCTCCCCCGAGCTGTGGGAGCAGGTCGAGCGCCTCGCGCCGCTCACCGGCGCCGATCCGGTGCCGGAGAGCAAGCGGGCGGTGTACCGGTACGAGCCCGACAAGTTCTCCGCCGCCGGACTGACCCCGCAGCCCTCCGACCTCGTACGGCCGCCCCGGGTCGCCGAGTCCCCCCTCCAACTGGAGGCGAGGGCCGTCGCGTTGAACCCGGGCGGAGAGGGTCTCTTCTTCGCCGTCGAGTGCGAGGTGCTCCGCGTCCACGCCCACGAACGCCTCGTCGTGCCCGGCACGCACCACGTCGACCCCGAGGTGTGGAGCCCGCTCATCTACAACTTCCGCCACTACCACGGGCTCGCGCCCGAGGTCGGTCACGGCTTCCGCTCCGAGACGGCCGAGGTTCCCGCGCGTACGGGGTGACCTGAACCGGCAGAGGACGAGTCCGGTGAGCCGGGGAACCTCCGTCTCCGGGCGGGCGGCCGGCTCCCCTCCTGCCCCCTGACGCCCGTGCGTCGAACGACGTCCGGGCGCCGCGATCCGGGAGGACGGGTATCCACCGTTCTCGTCGGACGTCGGTCGTAGGCTGGTGCGGGGAGACTAGGGGAGACGATGATCGACTACCGCAAGAAGCCGACCGTTCCGGTATGGACGCTGACCACCGGTGACGTCCGGGTGCCCGCAGTGGCCGGAGACGGGCCGATGACGGCCGAGCGCCTGGCCGAACTGCGCAGCGTGCTGGCCGCCCTCGCCGACGAGCCGGTCGCCACGCTCGAGGCGCATCCGCTGCCCGACCGGCTCGACCGCAGCCGAGGCATCTCGCTCGATGCCGTGAGTCCCCTGGCACAGCACCTGTCGCAGCTCGTCACGCAGTCGGCGCGGAGCTCCTCCGCGGCGGCCACGGCGACCGCCGCCGGCGAAGGCCTGTACCGCATGGTGGTTCCGGCGAAGGTCGCCGCCCAGTTCGGTCAGGGCATCGTTCGCCCGATGATGTCGAAGGAGGTGGCCGGCGGCATCCGCGGCCCGCTCGTGAACTCGACCGGCATCGCCGCCCAGGCGACGTTCGTACCCGTCGGCAGAGCGGCCGCGGCGGGCGCGGCCGGCGGGGCCGGTGCGACAGCCGGTGTCGCGGTCGGCGGCGGCGCGGCGCTCACCGTGGCCGCGCCTCTCGTGCTCATGGCCGTGGCGGTGGGGGTGAGCGCGCACGCCGACGCCAAGCGCCAGAGGGCCATCGAGCACATCACGGAACTGCTGGAGCAACTGCACGAACAGAAGCTCGAAGACGAGCGCAGCGAACTCGACGGCTGCCGGGACGCCATCGACAAGGCCACCGCCATCCTGCTCGACCAGGGCAGGCTCGGCGCCTCGCTGGGACTCGATTCGGCAGTACACGCCATCAACACGGCGCTGGGCCACGCCGACCACCGCCTCGCCCGGTGGCGGAACGCGCTCGACAGGCTGCCCGACGGCGAACCCGTCGAGATCAGCACGCTGACCGAATCGTTCCCCGGCGTGGACGACCACGGCGGTACGTTCCGCGCCCACCTCGAACTCGCCGACCTGGCCATCGCGCTGAAGCGGCGGGTCAACGTCCTCCAGGCCGTCGAGCACGCGCAGAGCGACCCCGGCAACGTGTTCCAGAGCTTCGTCCGCGTCCTCAGACGCGACCAGGAACGCCTCGACGAACTGGAGTCGGGCATCGCCGGTGTCCTGGTACGCCTGTCGGCGCTGGAGCTGGCGCGCCCGAACGGCTTGCGGCCCGTCTTCACGACCGGTGAGGTCGATCGCCTGATGCGCGCGGCACACCGGATCCGCAGGCTGGGCGACGGCATCACGGTCGACGGCCGTGCGACGGACGTGGCGATCGAGATCGCCCGCGACAAGGACGGCTCGGTGGTCGTGTTCCCCGCGCTGCCCGCGGAGGCGTAGGCGCGCGCTTCGGCTCTCCTCGGCCGACATCGTGCACCACCACCGCCTCCGGCCGGGCCGCCGCCGGTTCGTCGAACAGGGTGACGGGGACCGCCCACGTCACCCGGTGCCGGACCCGTCGACGACGGTCGCGCGTCAGGCGTTCTCGCTCTCGGGGAAGTGGCAGGCCACCTGGCGGGGCTCGCCCTCCGCGGTGGTCCGCAGGACCGGCGCCTCGGTGCGGCAGATCGCCTGCGCCTTGGGACAGCGCGGGTGGAAGGTGCAGCCGGGCGGGGGAGCGGCCGGGCTCGGAGGGTCGCCGAGCAGCGTGATCCGTTCCCGGGCCCGCTCGGCGGCCGGGTCGGGCAGCGGCACCGCCGAGAGCAGCGCCCGGGTGTACGGATGCTCCGGCGCCCCGTACACGCGCTCCTTGTCCCCGATCTCCACGATCCGGCCGAGGTACATCACGGCGACCCGGTCGCAGACCCGTTTCACCACGGACAGGTCGTGGGCGATGAAGAGGTAGGCGAGGCCCAGCTCCCGCTGGAGCCGCTCCATCAGATTGACGATCTGCGCCTGCACGGACACGTCGAGGGCGGAGACCGGCTCGTCCGCGACGACCAGCCGGGGGCTCGTCGCGAGCGCGCGGGCGATGCCGATGCGCTGGGCCTGGCCGCCGGAGAACTCGTGCGGACAGCGGTCGGCGTGCTCCGGAATGAGCCCGACGAGCTCCATCAGCTCGACGGCCCGCTTGCGCGCCTCCGCCATCGAACTCCCCTGGACCAGCAGGGGGTCGGAGATGATCCGGGCCACCGACTGCCGTGGGTTGAGGGAGGAGTGCGGGTCCTGGAAGACCATCTGGATGTCGCGGCGCAGCGGCTTCAACTGCCGCTGGGACAGGTGGCTGATGTCGCGCCCGTCGTACGAGACGGAGCCGGCGGTCGGTTCGAGGAGGCGGACGATCGCGCGGCCCGTGGTCGACTTGCCGCAGCCGGACTCGCCGACGAGGCCGAGGGTCTCGCCCGCCGCGAGGTCGAAGCCGACGCCGTCGACGGCCCGGATCGGCGCCGAACGGCCCCGGCGCCCCGGGAAGGTCATCGTGAGGTCCCGTACGCGGAGCAGGGGCGGGGGTGTGGTGGTCATGGGGCGACGCCTTCGTACGAGGGGAAGTGGCAGGCGACCGGGTGCCCCTCCGGGCCGCCGGGCACCGGGCGCTCGGCCGCGCACCGCGACCGCTCCTCCTCGGAGCCGCGGGCGGCGCGGGGGCAGCGGGGCGCGAACGCGCAGCCCGGCGCCGGGTCGAGCAGGGACGGCGGGCTGCCGGGGATCGCCCGCAGCGGCGTGTCGTCCGGGTCGTCGAGCCGGGGCAGCGAGTCGAGCAGGCCCCGGGTGTACGGATGGGCGGGGGTCGTGAACAAGGCGTCCACCGAGGCCTGTTCGGCCACCCGGCCGCCGTACATCACCAGGACGTCGTGGGCCACCCGGGCGACCACGCCCAGGTCGTGGGTGATCATGACGACGGCCAGTCCCCGTTCCTCCTGGAGGCGGGCGATCAGTTCCAAAATCTGGGCCTGGACGGTCACGTCGAGCGCGGTCGTCGGCTCGTCCGCGATGAGCAGGTCCGGTTCGCAGGCCAGCGCCATGGCGATCATCACGCGCTGGCGCATCCCGCCGGAGAACTGGTGCGGGTACTCGCCGGCCCGGCGCCGCGGCTCGGGGATGCCGACCTCGGCGAGGGCCTCGACGGCCCGCGCGCGGGCGGCCCTGCGGCCGGAGCCGAAGTGGACCCGGTGGTGCTCGGCGATCTGCTCCCCGACGGTGTAGTACGGGTGCAGACTGGACAGCGGGTCCTGGAAGATCATCGCCATCCTCCGGCCGCGCAGTCCGTTGAGGGCGCGGTCGGAGAGGCCGATCAGCTCCTGTCCGTCGAGCACGACGGAACCGGTGACGTCCGCGCCGGTGTGCAGGCCCATGACGGCGAGCGAGGTGACGGACTTGCCGGATCCCGACTCGCCGACGATGCCGAGGGTCCGGCCGCGCGGCACGTCGAAGGCGAGGGAGTCGATCGCCCGGACGGGGCCGTGTTTCGTCGGGAACGTGACCGTGAGGTCCCGTACCGACAACAGGGGTGCGGAGTCGGCCATCAGTACCTCACTCGCGGGTCGACGACGGCGTACAGCAGGTCGACGGCCAGGTTGGCGACGACGATGAAGGTGGCGGCGAGCAGCGTGACGCCGAGGATGACGGGCTGGTCGCCGGTGGAGAGCGCGCCGTAGAACAACCGGCCGACGCCGGGGAGTCCGAAGATGGACTCGGTGATGACGGCCCCGGCGAGGAGACCGCCGAGGTCCATGCCGAAGAGGGTGAGGACGGGGGTCATGCCGGCGCGGAGCCCGTGTTTGACGACGACCGTGCGGCGGGGGAGCCCCTTGGCGCGGGCGGTGCGGATGTACGGCTCCGCCATGGTCTCGATCATCGAACTGCGGCTCTGGCGGGCGTACATGGCGGCGTACAGGATCGCGAGCGCCAGCCAGGGCAGCACCAGGTTGGTGACCCAGCCGAGCGGGTCGGTGCCGAACGGCGTGTACTGCGGATAGGGCAGCAGTCCGGCCACCCGGATCAGTCCGTGGATCAGCATGACCGAGGTGAAGTAGACGGGCAGGGAGGCGGCGGCGACCGCGCCGACCATGAGGACGCGGTCGGTGAGGCCGTCCTTGCGCAGGGCCGCCGCGACGCCCGCGGAGAGTCCGAGGAGCAGCCAGAGCACGGCGGCGCCGAGGGCGAGGGAGGCGGAGACCGGGAGCCGGTCGACGAGCAGGTCCCAGACGGGCTGGCTGTTCTCGTACGAGTAACCCAGGCACGGGAAGTCGCAGTTCAGCGCGTACGGGCCGGAGCCGACCGTACGACCGGTG
Source organism: Streptomyces sp. NPDC053513 (assembly GCF_044544765.1). Classification (NCBI taxonomy): domain Bacteria; kingdom Bacillati; phylum Actinomycetota; class Actinomycetes; order Kitasatosporales; family Streptomycetaceae; genus Streptomyces; species Streptomyces sp. NPDC053513. The sequence continues at coordinate 119,295 of NZ_JBITXP010000017.1, read as the reverse complement.
AAGATCCCGGTGGTGAAGTCGGCGAACTGCCGCCACAGCGGCTGGTCCAGGCCCATGTGGGCGCGGATGGCCTCCAGGCGCTCGGCGCTGCACGACTTGCCGCAGGCCGCGGCGGCGGGGTCGGAGGGCAGGACGTAGAAGATGGTGAAGGTGACGGCGGCGATGGCGACGAGGACGGCGACGACGCCGAGCAGCCGGCGGGCCAGGTAGGGGATCACGTGCGGCTTCCCCTCGGGTCGAGGACGTCGCGCAGCGCGTCGCCGAGCAGCGTGAACGAGAGCACCGTGAGGAAGAGGCAGAGGCTCGGGACGACGAAGTACATGGGGTCCGTGTCGTAGAAGGCGACGCTCTCGGCGATCATCTGGCCCCAGGAGGGCGTGGGCGGCCGGACGCCGACGCCCAGATAGCTGAGGGCCGCCTCGGTGGCGATCATGCCGGGGACGATGAGGGTCGTGTAGGCGATGACCGGCCCGGCGACGCCGGGGAGGATGTCGCGGGTCAGGATCCGCCAGGGACCGGAGCCGCCGACGCGGGCGGCGTCGACGTACTCGCGGTGCTTGAGCGAGAGGGTCTGGCCGCGGACGACGCGGGCGATGCCGGGCCAGCCGAACAGGCCGATGACCAGGGTCATCAGGACGATCCGGTTGACGTCCCGCGCCACCGACATCATCGCGATCATGAAGATGAGGGAGGGGAAGGACATCGTCAGGTCCATCAGGCGGGAGAGGACGCCGTCGGTGCGGCCGCCGAAGTAGCCGGCGGCGATCCCGGCCGCGGTCCCGGCGGCGACGACGATGGCCGTCGCGGCGAAGGCGATGAGCAGGGAGACCTGGGCGCCGTGCACGACCCGGGCGAACAGGTCGCGGCCGGTGACGGGTTCGACACCGAGCCAGTGCTCGGCCGAGACGCCGCCGAGCGGTCCGACGGGCAGGCCTCCCAGGTACGGATCGACGGCGCTCTTGTCGAACTCCTTGGGCCCCCAGCCGCCCAGCGCGCCGATCAGCGGGGCGGCCGCGGCCATGACCGCGAAGAGCGCGACGACGACGAGGGACGCCATCACCGAGGGGCGGCGGCGCAGTTCCGCGCGGGCGAGTCGCCAGGGACCGCTGCCCGCGCGCGAGGGCGCAGAAATGGTCGACATGACTGACGGCCTCTCAGTTCTTGCTCGTCGTCGGGTCCTTGAGGCCGACCGTCGCGTAGTCGATCTGGCCGCCGAAGGAGGTGTGTCCGAAGGCGCCGGCGACGTTGGTGCCGAGCAGCAGCGGCATGCGCTCGATGACGGCGGGCGCCGTCGGGGCCTTGGCGAGGATCTCCCCGTCCAGCGTCTGCCAGGCCTTGTTCGCCCGGGCCGCGTCGGCCATGGCGGCGATCTCGTCCATCCGCTTCATCGTGGCCCGGTCGCGGAAGAGGGAGTGGTTGCCCGAGTTGCCCTTCTCCTTGATGTAGCGGCCGTCGAAGACGAAGGGCAGGAAGGTCGACCCGGAGGGGTAGTCCGGACACCAGCCGGTGTAGACGAGGTCGGTGCGGTTCTCGGTGTCCCCGATGGTGTCGTAGAACGCGGACGGGTCGACGGTCTCGATGGTGACCTTGATGCCGGCCCGGCCGAGGGACTGCTGGATCGCCTCGCCGACGGCCTTGTCGCCGTTGGAGACGGTGATGGCGGTGGAGAGGCCGTCGGGTTTGCCGGCCTCCTTCAGGAGCTGCTTGGCCTTGGCGACGTCACCCGTCAGCGGTATCCCCAGGGTGTCGGGCTGCTTGCCGCCCTCGAAGAGGGAGCCGGGCATGAGGGCGGTGGCCGCGTCGTTCACCGCGGGTCCGCCGGAGGCGGTGACGAGGGCCTCGCGGTCCAGCGCGTACTGCACGGCCCGACGGACCCTCACGTCGTCGAAGGGGGCGCGGCCGGTGTGCATCTGCACCATCTCGGTGCAGTTGGTCGACTCGGCGAGCAGCCGCGCCTTGACGTCGGCCTTGGTGAGCACCTTCGGGGTGGACTCGGGGCGCAGCTTGCCCCAGGGCACCGCCGACGCGTCCGCGCCGGCGCTCGCGATCAGCCGGTCGTCGATCTGGTTGGCCTTCAGCCCCATCGTCACGACGATCCGGTCGGGGTACGCCTTGCGCACGGTGTCGGTCCCGGCGTCCCAGTGCGTGTTGCGCACCAGGACGAGCTGCTTGTCGCGGGCGTAGGACTCGATCTTGTACGGGCCGGAGGAGAAGGGCCGGTTGTCGTACCGGGGGCCCTCGTCCTTCGCCGGGGGCACCGGGGCGAAGGTGGGCAGCACCGTGGCGTAGGGGAACTCGGCGAAGGGCTTGCGCAGTTCGAAGACGATCGTGCGGTCGTCCGGCGTCTTGACGGAGTCGAGGTGCCTGCCTCCTGCCGGGCCCTGGTAGCCCTCGGCGCCGGCGAGGTAGCGGGCCGCGTAGTCGGGGCCGCCGGGGAGGTCGGGGGAGAAGGACCGCTCGACGTTGTACTTGACGTCCTGGGCGGTGATGGGGGTGCCGTCCTCGTACTTCAGGCCCTGCTTCAGCCGGAAGGTCCAGGTCTTCGCCCCGTTGGACGCGGTGCCGAGGTCCTCGGCCAGGTCGGGGACGAGGACACCGCCCTTGGCGCCCGGTTCGGCCCTGTAGGTGACGAGGGTGCGGTAGAGGAGGCGCGTGCCGAAGTCCATGTCTCCCATCACCCAGTTGCGGGCGGGGTCGAGGTGGGTGAAGTCCTGGTTGGACAGGACGGTCAGGGTGCCCCCCTTCCGCGGCGTCCCGCCGACCGTCGCACCGTTGTTGGCCGTGACGGGGTTCTTCCGGCCCCGGTCGCCGCCGGCCTCCTTCCCACCGGAACATGCCGTGGCGCCGAGGGCGAGTGTCGCCACGAGGGCGGTGGCCAGGGTGGTGGACCTGCGCTTGTTCATGTGGGGTCACTCCGGGTGCGAAGCGGACAGCCAGAGGGCTGACTGGAATGTGACCCGTAACATAGTAATGTGAAATTGTACTGACAACCCGTGGGAAGCTCCGTTATCCATCCGTGTCATCGCGCAGGCCGTTCCCTGCCGGGCAGGGGGCGGTCCGCGCCCACCGCGCGTCAGTCGACGACGCACCCGGACCGACGCCCGACTGTTCCGGAACGAACCGTCTGACCCGTCGCTGTCGGGCAGTTGGACTACCCTCCTTCCTCGTGGACCCGTTGACCGCAGAAGACCCGCCCCACGTGGGCCCCTACCGCCTCATCGCCCGGTTAGGCGCCGGCGGCATGGGCCGGGTCTACCTCGCCCGCTCCGAAGGAGGGCGCACCGTCGCGGTCAAGGTCGTGCAGACCGAGTTCGCCCAACACGCCGAATTCCGCTCCCGGTTCGCACGCGAGGTCACCGCGGCGAAGCGGGTCGGTGGGGGCTGGACCGCGGCGGTGCTCGACGCGGACACGGACGCGGAGACGCCCTGGGTCGCGACGCAGTACATCCCCGGGCCCGATCTGCACGCCGTCGTGGCCGAGCAGCACGGGCCGTTGCCCGAGCGGTCGGTGCGCGTCCTGGCCAACCGGCTCGCGCTCGCCCTGCGGGCCGTCCACGAGGCGGGCCTCGTCCACCGCGACCTCAAGCCGTCCAATGTCCTGATCACCGTGGACGGGCCCCGGGTCATCGACTTCGGCATCGCCCGGGTGCTGGACAGCATCAGCGGGGACAGCCTGCGGACCCGTACGGGCATGGTGATCGGCTCGCCGGGCTTCATGTCGCCGGAGCAGGTGCGCGGGCTCCCTGTCACCGCCGCCTCCGACGTGTTCTGCCTGGGTTCGGTCCTCGCCTACGCCGCCACGGGGCGCCAGCCCTTCGGCGCGGCCGGCAACGGGCTGCACGCCCAGTTGTTCCGGGTCGCCGAGGAGGAGCCGGATCTGGAAGGGCTGCCGGAGGCGCTCCTCGGACTCGTACGGGAGTGCCTGCGAAAGGACCCGGCACGACGCCCCACACCGGAGCAGGTCGCCGCCCGCACCGCCACGGAAGACACCGACGAATGGCTGCCGGGCGCGTTGCTCGGTCGACTGGGGCGCCACGCCGCGCAGTTGCTGGACTTCGACCCATTACGCCCGCCCATGGCCCTCGCGCCGGGCCAGGGTCCCACGCCCCCGGTGCCTGCCCGGACCGCGCCCACGCCTGCCGCGCCTCAGCCCGTCCGAGCACCCGAAGCATCCCCGCAGGACGTGCTCGCGTACGCGCCCAGGGTGGGGCCGGGACACGAAGAACCGGCAGGCTCTTTCGGTCCGGCGCGGACCCCGGACCGGCCGCGTCGCCCAGCCGTCGTGGCGGGAGCGGCAGCCGTCGCGGTGCTCGTCACCGCCGGCGGACTGCTCGCGCTCCGCCCGTGGCAGGATGGCCAGCACGGGACGGGGGAGTCACCGTCACTGAGCGCTCCGAAGGCGTTGCAGGGGGACTGGGAGACGGCTCTGGACCTGAGGGACAGGGATGGCCTCCGCATGGAGGGGGCGACCGCACGCCTGCTCGTCGGCGCGAAGGGCACCGTCGAGTACTCCCTGCTGAACCAGGATCGGCTGTGTGTCTGGGACAGCACCATCACCGACTCCAGAAGCGACGCGATCAAGCTCGGTTCGAGTCGGCTGAAGAGCGCAAGCCCCAAGTCCGAGGCGGATCGTTGCGAGAACAACACCGATGACTACGGCTCCCTGACCCCGGACGGTACGGGGGCGTTCGTCGCCGCATGGAACGGGGCGTACGAGTGGGAGGACGACCCGGGCTACTACGACCACGGCAACGACGGGAAGACCCTCTACAAACCCGACACGTTCATGAAGGCATCGCCCGCCAAGGGCGCGCTGCCGGAGAACTATCGGGGTTCGTGGGGCGGGCGGGGGCAGGACGGCACCTACCGCTTCGAGGTCACGATCGGCGAGGGGGCGGCGAAACGCGACATCCGTCTCGTGTCCGTCAGCGTGATGGGGGAGAGGTGCGTGTACGAGGCGCAGGTGTTCTCCCAGGAGTCGGCCCGGCTCCGCACCGCGCCCGCGGAGCTCGCCGACGGCAAGCAGCCGTCGGGCTGCGCCGGGAGCGCCCCCTCGTTGTCCATCTGGGAGAGCGGGGACAAGGGAGAACGGAAGCTGTCGTACGAGCCCATCGGCGGCGCCGACACACCCCTCTTCGAGGCCAGGCACTGGCTGGGACAGCTGACCGCCGCGGGCGCCTGACGCGCTCGTGCACGCTCGGCGGTGAGACGTCGGGGTTCCCGGCGGGGCTTGGCGTTCACATCTGCCGTGCGGGCGACAGGTCTGCCGTCTGCTGGTGGGAGAGCAGGCCGGCGACGGCCCGGACCATGTCGCTCACGCGCTCGCGGCGGCCGAGGCGGTGGGCCGGGGCCCGCCGGTTCTCGGGGTGGGCGATGCCGTGCTCGCCCCGGATCCCGGTGCCGCCGATGATGCCGGTCTGCCCCGGGCGTCCGGGTGGTTGATGACCTCGGCTGCCGTTCGCGGCCGGCCGCCCGGCTGATCGTGCACCCCGCTCGGTGAGCGACGGCCGCACCTCGCGGCCGGGAGGCCGGCTTGGCCTGGTGACGCTCCCGCCACAACGGGCCCGACCCTGCGATGAGTTCAGCGATCACACTGCGAGACGTCAGCGGTGGGCGATCACCAGAAGTTCGCCGTCTCCGTCACCGACCGGTTCCCGGTTCCAGCCACCGTAGACGTGTCCGACCTGGAAACCCGCGGTGTGCAGTGCCGCACGGACTTCCCTCTCGGTCCGAAAGCGCAGGGTCGCGGTGCTCTGCAGCCGCTGGTGGTCGGAGAAGGTGTAGTGGTGGGTGAAGGAGACCGCGCCGTCGATGACGGCGGTGACCTCGGTCCAGGCCGTGACCACGGTTCCGTCCGCCAGCTCGACCTGCCGGCGGGAGTCGGCCGGGTTCCACGCCTCCCAGCGTCGGGCCGCGGGGTCTCGGGTGTCGAAGACCAGGCGCCCGCCTGGCACGAGCGCACGCCTCAGATCGGCGAGAGCGCGGCCGAACTCCTCGTCCGTGACGAAGAATTGTGCGACATGGCTCGTCATGACCGCGATGTCGAACGCCGCGCCGGGCAGGTCCGCCGAGGTTCCCTCCACCCAGGTGACCCGTTCGGAGCCGGGTTTGGCGCGGGCCGCCTGGAGCGAGGCGCGGGCCGGGTCGACGCCGGTGACCACGTGGCTGGCCGCCGCCAGGCCCAGGGCCAGCCGCCCCGTACCGCAGCCGAGATCGAGCACCCTCCCTCTCGGGGTCTCACCCACCACACCGAGGAAGAAGTCGTCCTCACGTGTCCACGGGCACTCGGCATCGTAGACAGCCACCAGTAAAGGGTCACGGAACTCGGCATGCAACACCAGCGGAGGTTAACCAGGACCACGTACGAACGACCACCCGATTGAACGTCCGGCGATCTGTGGCACGGTGATCCGAAAGACACCTCCAGTACTCCAGCCGTAGATCGTGATCACGACTGCTGGAGGGCCACGTCGGTAGTGGCTGCTCCGTGCACGGGCCTGATGTCGTCGGCGCCGGAATGACCGACTGAGCCAGTGCGCCAGGCCGCGTGGCGGTGCGGCGAAAACGGCGAAAAGACGTTGGATCTGGCCGCGGGTCAGCGGGGCGAGCCCGGGCGGCGTGGCCGCGGTGGTCCGTTCGACGGCGGTTGTGGCCACGAGGAATGCGTGCGCGAGCATGGCCGGCGTGGTCCGGGATGCCTGCGGCCCGGCACCGGTCGGGGTCCTGGGGCCAGGAGCGTGGGATGGAGAGGCGCCGGTCGATGGCAGGGTGCCCGACCGGGGTGGAGTGGACGAGGTGGACGGCGACCCGGGCGTTTTCGATTCGCCCCGCGGTCCCGATGTACAGGCGTCGCACCCCGACGCTCGCGGTGCCCTTCCTCAGGTCGCCGGTCTCGTCCACCACCAGGACGGCGTCCTGGTTGCCGAGGTGCTCGACCACGAAGTCCCGTATGTCGTCGCGGACTCCGTCGGCGTCCCGGGACGCGCGGCTGAGCAGGTGCCGCATACCGGCCGGACTGCTGTCACCGGCATGCTCCGGGATCGTCCGGCAGAAGCCGACCTGCCGATCCGAGACGCTGTCCGCCCACGGGCCAAGATCAAGATCTGCGGCTGGTACCAGGTTCACCATGAGATCGGGTACAGGTTTCATGGCACCGCCCTCCTGCGGTGCCCTAGCGTCGTGCCATGACTATTCCGGCTGGACTGAGACGCACGGTCCTCCGGGCGCGGCGGGACACCGGCTTCCTTGCCGCCGGTGTGCTGCCGCACCTGGCGCTGGTGCCCGTGTGGGCCTGGGCGGCGGCGACCACCGCCAGAACGGAGAACTGGCTCCTTACGGTTTTCGTGTCGGCCGCCCTGGTCCTGCTCGGCACCCCGGTGCTGACGACCGTTCAGCGGGCTCGCTACCGGCTGCTCATCGGTGTGGACGTCCCCCGGCTCACCCCCACCGCGCCGGAACGACGGACGTGGGCCTCGACCGCCCGGTGGCTCGCGGCGACGCGGCCTTGGCGCAAGATCGGCTACCACCTCCTGCTGGGCCCGCTGCTCGCGCTGCTGGAGCTGCTGGTGCTCGCGGTGGCAGCGGCGTGCCTGGCGGGCGTCCTCGCCTGCGCCTGGTCATGGGCGCTGCCCACCGGAATCCGCCAGGACTGGTTCGGCTACCTGACCCAGTTGCCGGCTTACACAGCGGCTGGACTCCTCCTCCTGGGTGCCCTGCCCTGGACCGCGCGGGCAGTGGCCCGGGCCGAGGCGCGGCTGGCGTCGGGCCTGCTCGGGCCCAGCCGGGCGCAGCGGCTCCAGGAGCGGGTCGATCAGCTGGCCGTGAGCCGGACCAACCTGATCGAGGCCGTCGACGCGGAGCGCCGCCGGATCGAGCGCGACCTGCACGACGGCACCCAACAGCGGCTGGTGTCTCTCGCGGTCAACCTGGGTCTGGCCATTGCCACCTGCCCGGACCTGCCGAGTGATGCCCGCGAGGTGATCGCGAGAGCGCACCTGGAGGCGAAGGAGGCGATCGCCGAACTCGATGACCTGGTGCGGGGGCTGCACCCGGCCGTCCTCGAAGACCGGGGCCTGGACGCGGCGTTGTCCGGGTTGGCTGCCCGCACGCCCCTGCCGGTGCGGCTGCGGGTCGATCTGGAGGAGCGGGTGGCGCCCGACGTGGAGTCAGCCGCGTACTTCGTGATCTCCGAGGCGCTGACCAATGCAACGAAGCACGCCGACGCGATGCGCGCAGAGGTGACGGTGCATCAGGTCGGTGAGGTGCTGCGGGTGCGCGTCACCGACGACGGGCTGGGCGGTGCCGACGCCGCCGCCGGGACGGGGCTGACCGGGCTGGCCAAACGGGTCGCTTCCCTCGACGGGGTCTTCCACGTCAGCAGCCCCGCCGGCGGGCCCACCACCATCACCGCGGAGCTGCCGTGCGCACGGTGATCGCCGAGGATTCGGTGTTGTTGCGGGTCGGCCCGATCAAGGTGCTGGAGAGGGGCGGGTTCCAGGTCGCCGCGGAAGCCGGCGACGCGGAGGGGCTGTTGGCGGCAGTGGCGGAGCACCGGCCCGAACGTGCCTTGATCGGCGTCCGGATGCCGCCCGGCTTCATCGACGAGGGGGTGCGGGCGGCGACGGAGATCCGCCGCCGCTGGCCGGGGACGCCGGTGGTGCTGCTTTCGCCGTACGTGGAAGAGCGGTACGCGGCTGACCTGCTGTCCGCGGACACCAGCGGTGTGGGCTACCTGCTCAAGCAGCGGGTTGCCGATGTCGCCGACTTCGTGGCGGCGGCCCGGCGAGTGGCGGACGGGGGCACGGTCCTGGACCCGCAGGTCGTCGCCCAGCTGCTGCTGCTGCGCGACAGCGACCCGCTCGCGCGGCTGCCCCCCCCGCGAACGGGAGGTGCTCGGCCTGATGGCCGAGGGGCGCTCCAATGCCGGCATCGCACGGGCGCTGCTGGTCAGCGAGAGCGCCGTGGTGAAGGACATCGGCAACGTCTTCGCCGAGCTCGACCTGCCCGTGGTCGACACGGACCACCGCCGCGTCCTGGCCGCGCTGCGGTTCCTCGGAGCGTCCCGGTCCTGACCTTCCCGTCCGTGATCACGATCCACGGCTGGAGTACCAGCCCCCGTGGCCTTCGCCCCGGCCGCGCTCTGGCTCGGACCGGCCGTCCTCATCACCGGCCACATCGAAACAGACGGCTTCCTCGTGGTCACGAACGGCGGGCCAGCAGGTGGGCGTCGAGGAAGCCCCGTTCGGAGCCCGGATCGTGGAGCAGCCGGGCGAAGGGAGCGAGCCCGGCATCGGCCAGCAGTTCGGCGAGGCGGTCCGCCGGCCAGCTGTAGGCGGGTGTCACCTTGTGGTCGAACCGGACCGGCTCCGGTCCGTCGGTCCCGAAGAAGGACACCAGGAGCAGGCCCCCCGGAGCCAGGACGCGTACCTGCTCGGCGAGCAGCTCCGGGAGTTCTCCCGGAGGGGTGTGGATCATCGAGTAGTGGGCCAGTACGCCGCCGAGCGCGCCGTCCTCGACCGGCAGGGACTCCATCCGCGCCTCCTGGAAGCGCAGCGCCGGATGGGCCCGCCGGGCGTGGTCGACCATGCCGGGGGAGAGGTCGAACCCGAAGGCGTCCAGGCCCAGTTCGTTCAGCATGGCCGTCAGGTGTCCGGGCCCGCACCCGACGTCCGCTGCCCGCGGGTTGCCGGTCGCGCGCACCAGTTCGGCGAAGGTGCCGATCATGGACCGGGCGAACGGTTGCGTCTCCAGCCGGTTCGCGAACAGTGATGCGTACAGCTCGACGACTCCGTCGTAGGCCGCCCTGGTCTCGTCCTGGTGATCCGCCACAGGCGGGACTCTACAACCGGCCCGATGGCTGGTCTTGTCGCACAGCGCGGCCGTGGTGCGGGAAGCGGCCGCCGACCTCGCCGAACGGTACGGCTGCGAGGCGTAGGACCGGCGCCGGCGGGGGCACGCGTCTCGAGGGCTCGTACTCGCGGGGCAGGGCCCGGGGCCGTGTCCCGCGCTCGCGTCCCCGTGGCCTCATTGCCGGGCGGCGGCCTCGCGCCGGTGGAACGCGGCCGTCGTGGCGAGGCCGAGGAGCGCGGCGCCCGCCCAGTAGGCCCAGCCCAGTCGGTGCTGGAACAGCGTGGTGAACAGTGCGCCTCCGGCGAAGCCGCCGAGGGACTCGCCGAGGGTGGCGCTGACCTGGCGGAAGTTGAAGACCTCGACCATGGGGCGGTCGCCGCCGAGTTGTGCGTAGGCGGTGCTGACCATGGGCGAGAAGACCATCTCGGCGGTGGCGAAGACACCCACGGCGAGGAAGGTCAGGGCGATGGACGCGCCGGGGAGCGCGAGGAGGAGGAAGGAGAGGCCGAACACGGCGATGCCGACGCGGATGACGGCCCACGGCGCGTGTCCGCGGCCGAGTGCCCGGTTGGTCAGGCGGGTGACCACGACCTGGCCCGCGACGATGACGACCGCGTTCACGGTGTAGTAGGCACCGCGTACGGCCGGGGAGCCGGTGACGTGGGTGACGTGGATGGCGAAGGCCGAGAAGAACTGGCCGTACATCACGCTGCCGACGAGGGTGAGCAGGGAGACGGTCCGTACGCGCGGGTCGCGCACCATGTCCGCGACGACCCGGAGCCCCAGGGGTCTGCGGGTGGCGCTGTCGGAGGGCCGCAGGCCCCGCGGTACGAGGGCGAACATCAGCACGGCGGTGAGCACGAAGATGCCGGCGATCACGGGGAGCAGGACACGGGGGTGGTCGCCGAGGACCAGGTTCGCCGCCAGGGGGCCGACGGCGGCGGCCACGTTGATGGCGACCTGGATGTGGGCGAAGGCCGTGTTGCGCGCGGTGGATTCGGCCTGGGTGAGGGCGACCAGTACGCGTGCGCTGATGTTGTTGGCGCTGACGCCGAGCCCGGCGAGGACCAGGGAGGCGAGGATGCCGACGGGGTGCGTCATGCCGTGCAGCAGAAGGAAGCCCGCACCCGCGACCACCAGGCCGCCGGCGGTCGTTGCGCGTACCGGAAGCCTCTGCAGGGTGTTGGCGAAGAAGAGCGAACCCCCCTTGTAGGCGAAGGTGAAGGCGAACAGCGCGGTGCCCGTCAGCAGGGGGTCGGGGTGTCGGGTGAGGATGCCGATGATCGTCGGCAGGACCGGGACCAGGCAGTAGAAGCCCAGGCCGGAGAGGAGGAAGTCGACGACCACGGGAGCCGCGATGGTGCCGCGGCTCCCGGATCGGGCGGTGGTGGCGTCCGCAGCCATGCGTCAGTGGCCGGCGAGGGCCTGGGCGCGGGCGTCGGCCGTGGCTCGGACGAGTCCGGCGAAGGACGCGTCGAGGAAGAGGTCGGCGATGTCGACGTCGGCCTTGACGGCGTCGCTGAGGGAGGCCACGAGCTCGGCGGCGAGGAGCGAGTCGCCGCCGTCGGCGAAGAAGTCGGAGTCGTCGGTGATGTCGTCGGCGGAGGTTTCGAGGATGAGGGCCCAGTGCTCGCGGACGGTCTCTTCGATGGCGGTGGGGTTCATGGGATCTCCTTGGCGGATGCGGGTCAGCTGTGGTGGAGCAGTCGGGTGCGGTCGACCTTGCCGTTGGTGGTGAGCGGGAAGGCGTCGAGGTGGATGATGCGACGGGGCACCATGTAGGAGGGGAGCGAGGCCGCGAGCGCCGTGCGCAGGGTGCGCGGGTCGACGGCGTCTCCGGTGTAGAAGCCGGTGAGTTCCAGGTGGCCCGCCCGACCGGGGGCGGCGACGACGACCGCGTCCTGGACGGGCTCGGCGAGCCTCAGCGCGCCCTCGACCTCGGCGAGTTCGATGCGGAAACCCCTGATCTTGACCTGGGAGTCGAGGCGTCCGAGGTGGACCAGGTCGCCGTCGGGAGTGAGGGCGACGCGGTCCCCGGTGCGGTACCAGGCCTCCGCCGTGGGGGGAGCGCCGTCGGCGAGGGGGCGGTAGGCGTCCCCTTCGCGGACGAGGAACCGGCCGGCGTCGTCCCGGGGGTCGAGGTAGCCGGCGAAGCGTTGCGACCCCCGCACGCACAGCTCGCCCTGCTCGGCTTCGTGGCCGTCCGCGACGACGACGCACTCCAGGTGGTCGTACACGCGCCCGATGGGCAGGGTCCCGTTGTCCGTCCGGGGCCAGTACCGGGGATCGGCGGCGAGCGAGTGGCTGCTGACGGAGACGGTGCACTCCGTGGGGCCGTACAGGTTCTCCAGCCTGCTCTGCGGTGCCGCCCGGTGCCAGGCGAGGGCGTGGTCCGCGGTCAGGGGCTCTCCGCCGAACATGCTGACCTTCAGCGTCGGCATCGACGCGTCGGCCAGTTCGCCGAGTTTGACGGCCGTGGCGATGGTGGAGGGAACGGAGAACCAGTGGGTGATCGCCTCGCGGCGCACCCAGGCGACCGGGTGCAGCAGGTCGTTGGGGGCGGGGGCGACCAGGGTGGCTCCCGACCCCCAGGCGACGAACATGTCGAAGACCGAGGGGTCGAAGGCGAAGTCGAAGGTCTGGGTGAGCCGGTCGCCGACGCCCATGCCGTAGGCGTCGATGTTGTGGTGGACGCAGGCCAGGGCGTTGGCGTGGGTGATGGGCACGCCCTTGGGGCGGCCGGTGGTGCCCGACGTGAAGATCACGTAGGCGACGGGATCGTCCCCGTGCGCCGTGGCCGCCGACCGCTCCCGGCGCGCGGGCGCCGCCCGTACGGGAACGGGTGCCGACGGCGTGGGCGACGCGCCGATCGCGATCACGGCGGGGGCGTTCGGCGCCCCGGCGAGCGGCGCCGGAGCGGCCGCCCCGGTCGTGTCGACCAGGAGGGACAGGCCCGCCGCTTCGCAGATGGCGCTGACGCGTGCCGTGGGGGCGGCCGTGCTGATGGGCACGACCGCGGCGCCCAGGCTCAGGAGCGCGAGATAGGCGGCGTAGGTGGCCGTGGTCTTGTGCCCGGTGAGGCCGACGCGGGCCGGGAAGGCCTCCCCGGTTCCGGCCGCCTCCACGAGGGTGCGGGCCGTGGCCGCGGCCGCGTCGATCAACTGGGCGTAGGTGAGGGCGGGTTCGCCGGACACGACGAGCGCGGTGGCCGTGGGGTGGCGGCGTGCCGTCCGGGCGACGAGGTCGTGGAGGGTCGTGACGGTCATGCGGTCGCCTCCGCGGTCCGGTCGTGCTCGACGTCCGCGACGAGGGCGTCGAGGCGGTCGAGGAAGCGCCGGGCGAGGTCCTCGATCCAGGTGGTGGAGAGCAGACTGGGGCAGTAGGTGGCCCGCAGCGTCAGACGGGAGCCGTTGCGTTCGACCATGACGCTGAGCAGGTCCAGGATGCTGCCGGCCGCGGTGGGGTGCTGCTCGGCGACGACGCCGGGAAGGGGGAGCAGGTCCGTGAATCCGTCGATGAGTTGGAACGCGACGGCGGATTCCGGATTGGGCACGTACTGGCGGTCGAGGAGTGCCGCCTCGTTGACGGCGTCCAGGGAGACGCGGGCGTGGGCGAAAGCCGTCATGGCGGCGCGATGGGTGGCCGCGAGCTGTTCCCGGGTGCCGGCGCCGGGGTCGGTCGGCACACGCAGCACCAGATTGTTGGAGAAGCGCCCGACGCCTTCCCAGAGGGGTGCGGAGAGGCGGTTGGCGTAGCCGCATTCCACGAGGTGCTCGCGCGCTCCGGTCAGGTCGGCGAGCGCGCCGCCGAAGGCGGACAGCAGCAGCACGTACGGGGTGGTACGGGCTTCGGCCGCGGCCCGGGCGAGCCGGTCGGCCGAGTGGTGGGGCAGGGGCGTGGTGTACGTGGTCGCGTGCCGGTCCTGCGACGGCGTGACGGGCAGCGGCGTGACCGCCGGGGCGTCGGCCAGGCTACGGGCCCAGTGGGCCAGGTTGCGGTCGAAGCCGCCCGTCGTGGAGCGCTCGTGCCACCAGTGGGCGTAGTCGGGGAACTGAACGGGCAGTTCGGGCAGTTCCGCCGGGGCGGAGGTGATCTCGGCGGTGTACAGCGCGGCGAGGTCGCGCAGGGCGATGCGGACGCTGGTCTGGTCGCAGATGATGTGGTGCAGGACCACGCACAGGATGGCGCGCTCGGGCCCGGTGCGGGCGAGTGCGAAGCGGGCGGGCGGGCCGGCTTCGAGGTCGAAGGAGCGGTCCGCGACGGCCGCGGCCCATCGCCGCTCGGCCTGGTCGGGATCGAGGGCGTCGTCGGCCAGGTCCTCGGTGGCCAGCGACGGCAGGTGTTCGGCGGTCGCCGGGAGCACGTGCTGCCACAGCAGGTCGCCGTCGGTGCGGAACTCGGTGCGCAGGGCCTCGTGCCGGGCCACGAGTCGGTCGACAGCGCGGCGCAGCGCTCCTTCGTCCAGCGGCCCTTCGAGGGTGAAGGCGGCCGAGAGGTTCATGAAGGCGTTGTCGCTTCGGCCATGGTGGGCACGCCAGTCGCGGCGCTGGGCCGGGGTGGTGGGTGCGCGGCGGATGTCCGGGCGCGGCGTGATGTAGCTCATGGGCGGGCTTTCTGTCGGGCGATCGGGGCCGGGGCCCGGGGCGCCGCCGGCGAGGACGTCTCGCCGGCGGCGCCCCGGGCGGAGGGGTCAGGCCTGGACGGAGCCGAACAGGCCCGTCTTCTCGGACAGGGCGACGCCCTTGGCGAAGAACTCGTCGCGCATGACCTGGCACTGGCGCACGTGACGGTCGCCGTTGTAGCCCGTCCTCGCGTGCAGGACGCGCAGGTTGTCGAAGAGGAGGGCGTCTCCCGCGGCCATGGTGTACTCGATGCGCTGAGCGGGCTCGTAGGCGATGCGGAACGCCGTGCGCAGGGCCGCGTAGGTCTGCTCCATGAGGTCCTCGTCGACGCGGATGGCGGTCATGGTGCGCTCGTTGAGACGCACTTCGACGACCTCGCCCTCGTGGTCGAGGAGGATGGCGGGCAGGTCGGAGGTGATGACCTGGTCCTCGATGCGGCGCTGGTGCTGCACCGGGACGCGGGTGAGCAGTTCGTACGCCTCGGGGTCGCGCTCGCGCAGGATGCGCGCGACGTTGTACGCGTCGACGAGCTGGGAGACGCCGCCCCCGCACGGGCTGGGCTTGATGCAGTGGAAGATGTTGATGCCGGTGGGAACGCGTCGGTAGGCCTCGTCGGTGTGCGGCAGGATGGGACCGGCCAGGTCGGCGAGGATCTGGGGCTCGGCTCGGGTGATGAGGTCGAAGAACTTGCCGTAGTGCGTCTCGCGCAGGTACCCGATCTCGTCGGCGAGCTTCTCGATGCCGTCGTGGTCGGTGCCCAGGCCGCGCAGGAGGACGAAGCCGAATTCCGCGACGGCCACGTGCAGCTTGCGGCGCTCGGTGTCGTCGGTCAGGACCTTGTCCCACTCGACGGTGGGCCACTGGGTCAGTGTGCCGTCCCAGACGGTCTTGACCGGCTTGTGGGAGTCGCGCAGCGCGGTCGGGCTGTAGGCGTTGGTGCGCAGCCAGTGGGCGGTGTAGACCGACTGGTGGCCGTCGTCGTCCCAGGTGACGGCGAGGGTGTCGGGCTCGGCGACGACGGTGGCCGGGGCGACGTCGTCCGGGATGTCCAGCAGCCGCTGGAGCCTGCTGCCGGTGGCGTGCGGTCCGCAGTCGGCGCAGGCGCAGTTGTCGCGCAGCCACATGCTGTGCAGGGTGCTGTGGTGGCCGTCGCTCCACTGGATGCGGACGGCCGCGGTGTCGAAGGACGCGCTGGTGATGGTGGCCGTGTCGGCCATGGCGGTCTCCTTTGCGTGCAGGATCGTGAGGGGGGTGGCGCGGTGGTCAGGCGCGCGGGGACAGATGGGGGGCGACGACGGTGTTGGTGAGGCGCCCGATGCCCTCGACCTCCACCTCGATCGTGTCGCCGGCGGTCAGGAAGACGGGCGGCGACAGCTCGCCCAGGTCGGAGGGCGTTCCGGTGAGGACGACGTCGCCCACCTCCAGGGGGGTCAGCCAGGACAGACGGCTGATGATCTCGGCGACGCCGAAGGTCATGTCCGCGGTGTTGCCGTCCTGGATGACGTCGCCGTTGAGGTAGGTGCGGACGGCCAGGTCGCCGACGTCGCCGATCTCGTCGGAGGTCACGAGCGCGGGACCGAGCGGGCCGAAGGTGGCGAGCATCTTGCCGCTCGTCCACTGGCTCGTACGGAATTCCAGGTCGCGGGCGCTGATGTCGTTGGCACAGGAGTAGCCGGCGACGTGGGACAGCGCCTCGTCGGGCGAGACCTGGTGGGCGCGCTCGCCGATGATGACGGCCAGCTCGCCCTCGGGGACGGGCTGGTCGGTGTTGGACGGGACGTGGACCGCCTGGCGATGGCCGCGCAGCGCCGAGGCCGTCTTGTGGAAGACCGTCGGGTGCTCGGGGGTCGGTTCGTTCAGCTGGGCGAGGAACGACCGGTAGTTCATGCCGACTCCGATGACCTTGCCGGGGCGCAGCACCGGTGGTTCGAAGTGGACCTCGTCGGCCGGGACCCCGTGCTCGGCCAGGTGCCTGTCGAGGGTTTCGGGGTCGGTGAGTACGTTGTTCCAGGCTTCGCGGACGGTGTCGAGCGCGTAGGAGGCCAGGACGTCCTCGACCGAGCGGAAGGCCCGGTCGCGGTGCAGGCAGGCGGTCGGCAGGGGCAGCGTGTTGAGGTTGACGACGTGCCCGTCGTGCAGGACTCCGGCGAGGGTGAGGGTGGGGTCGCCCGTGTGCGGGGGGCGGTAGGTGACCAGGCGCATGATGTGCTCCGGGGCCTGTCAGGCCGGTGGGACGGTGTGGGGAGAGGGTCGGGCCGCGAGGTCGAGGACGCGCGCCGCCTCCTCGCGACCGCGCAGTGTCGTCGCGCGCTGTTTGCAGTGGTCCAGGACCGCGGCGACGGCCGCGTCGTCGGCGGGGAGCCCCATCTCGCCCAGGATGGTCGCGATGGAGCGGCCGCTGCTGTTGGGGCCCATGAGCAGTGTCTGCTCGCGGCCGAGGGAGGCGGCTTCGACGGCGGAGTAGATGAGGTCCTCGAAGTCCCGTCCCATGGCCCGCGCCTTGACCAGGGCGGTGGCGTGCGTGCCCGTCGCGGTGCTGAACGCGTCCGCTCCGACGAGGGGCTGGTGTGCCGGTACGTCGACGTGGAGCACCTCGGCGACCGCGGCGCACATCTCGGGAAGGCGCTTGAGGTCGAAGTCGGTGTGTCCGGCTTCGGCCAGTACGGCGATGAACTGCTCCAGGGCGAGGTTTCCCGTGCGCTCGCCCAACCCGAGGAACGTGCCGCTGATCACTCCGGCGCCGGCGCGTGCCGCCGCCAGCGAGTTGGCCAGGGCCAGACCGCGGTCGTTGTGGCCGTGCCAGGCCAGTACGGCGTCGCTGCCCGCCCGTGAGAGGACCTCGCGGGCGAATTCCGTGTGACGTGCGGCCCCTTCGGGCAGGCACTGGCCCACCGTGTCGTTGAGGACGACGCAGCGGGCTCCGACGTCGACGGCCGCGGTGATGCAGTCGGCGAGGACGTCGGGAGGGGTGCGGGTGGAGTCCTCGAAGGCGATCCGGAAGTCGAGGCCCTCCGCCGTCGCCCGGCGGGCCACCCGCTGGAGGCGGTGCAGCATGTCCGGCAGCGACCAGTCCTCGACGTGGCAGCGCAGCGGGCTGGTGCTCAGGTAGAGGTCGGCGAGGACGGGTGCTCCGGTGCTCTGCCCGATCTCCAGCAGCGGCGTGAGGTCGGACGGCACGGCGCGCGCCATCAGGACCGGCTCGATGTCGAGCCCGTTGTCGACGATGTGCCGCACGAGTGCCGCGCACTGCTCGTACTCGTTGTGCGAGGCGGCGGGGAAGCCGAGGAACGACACGTGCACGCCGACGGCGGCGGCGAGGTCCAGCAGGTGGGTGCGGTGGCCCAGTGTGGGCCGGCGCACCGCCACGCTCTGGAGGGACTCGCGTACGTCGTCCTCGATGCGTACTCCGCGCAGCGCCGCGTCGGCCCGGGGGTTCCAGCTGTGCAGCAGGTCCGCGGCGGCGGGGCTCATCGTGCGAGGGTCTCGGTCAGCCGTCGCACGGTGTCGCCGAGGCGGGCGGCGGCCTTGACGAACATGGCCGGGTCGCGCATGAGGGCGACGCGGACGTAGTGGTCGCCGACGCTCTTGTCGGTCCAGTAGAACTCGTTGCCGGGCAGGACGTGGACGCCTTCGCGTGCCAGTTCGGCGACGACCTCGGCGGAGGTGATGTCCGCGTCGATGCGCAGCCAGCTCACGCTCATGTGCTCGCGCTCGACGGGCGTCAGGAAGGTGCCGGCGAGCTCGGCGTGCAGCACGGCCCGGTTCTGGGCGGCGACGCCGCGGATGTGGCTGCGGCCGTCCTGCAGCGAGGTGCGCAGGAAGTCCGTCACGAGGTCGATGGAGAACGGCGACACGTGGAGCAGGAAGTCGGAGTTGATGTGCGAGATCGCCTCGACGAGCCGCTTGGAGACGGACAGGAACGGGCCCTTGAGCTCAAGGGTGGGCCAGGTCTTGCCGGTGTCCTCGATGACGATGCAGTCGATGTCGGCGTCGGCGAGCATCTTGTACTGGTCGTAGACGTCCTCGTCCGGCATGTAGAACCGGAAGCACGAGTCGAGGATGAGGGTCTTGCCGGTGCGGGCGCAGAAGTCGACGATGCGCTCGAAGTTGGGGCGCCGCACGGTGGCCCCGGTGGGGTTGTTCGGGCTGACGATGAACAGCGCGTCCGTCGTGATCCGGTCCAGGAAGGCCGTGAGCACGTCGCCGTCGGCCTCCAGCAGGTCGTCCGGGATGGGCTCCAGGGGGATCTGGTGGCGGAGCAGGATGTCCTTGAGGTTGTCGAAACAGGGCTCGATCAGGGTCGCCGACAGGTTCTTCAGGCGCAGGTAGTTGGCGATGATCTCGATGCCGGCCGACGCGGTGAAGCAGGGGAAACGGGCGAAGTGGTCCGTGTCGAGCGTCTGCTGCCCCAGGGCGTAGAACGTCTCGAAGTACTCGGCCTCGATGGCGTCCTGCTGGCGGCGGTCGACCTGCCGGAACTTCTGGGGGGTGGAGTCGACGACAGCCTGCTCCTGGGGGCTCCAGGCGCGGTAGGCGTGCCCGTCGGCGAGGTTGTACTCGTAGGACAGAACCGATACCTGACGCTCGGTCAAATTGCGCAGCACAGAGACTCCTGGTGCTTTTCGTGGGGAGTGTGGGCCTTGCGGCGCCTCGATCACGAGGCGGAGGGCGACTGTTCGACGTTGAACTAGGTCGCGTGCAAGGTGCGGCCGTGACGACGTGTCGCACCGGTATGCGCTCCGCCGTCCGGGTGTCCGGATACCGAACAGTAGGAACGCTACACGGATGATCAACCGAAACTCAACCGCCCCCGGAGGCTTTATTTCAGAGCAACGCACAATGGACAGGAGGGAATTCATGTGGGTGTCCATGTCCATCCCTTTTGCTGACCCTGTGTCCGTAAAGCGCCGTTCGGGCCGCGTGGGCCGCGGCCTGTCGTCGCACTCCTCTCCCGCCGTGTGATGGCAGCGGTCATCGCCTCAACCAGGCTCACCAGAAAGGGAGTTGAGGAAAGCGAAGGGGCTCCGCACGCTTGGCGTGCGGAGCCCGGGGGCGGCTACCCGTCCGAGGTGTGACCCGGCCTCAGCAGGGCGTCAGAGCCGCGTACCGGTCGAGGGCGTCACTGCGCGCCTTCATGGTCATCGGCATGCTCTTGATGCCGGCCACGAAGTTCGAGTGCAGATGCTCGACCTCGCCGACGATCTCGAAGTGGTCGAAGCCCTCGAACAGCTCGGTGAAGAGGATCTTCAGACTCATCCGGGCCACGGCGTGTCCCACGCAGTAGTGGGGGCCGCTGCCGAAGGCCATGTGCCGGTTGGGCTTGCGGCGTACGTCGAAGGTGAACGGGGCGTCGAAGACCTCCTCGTCGCGGTTGGCCGAACCGAGCCAGGCCACGACCGCGTCACCGGCCCGGATCCGCTTGCCGCGCAGTTCGACGTCCCGCACCGCGTACCGCATGAAGTGGTTGGCGGGCGAGGACCAGCGCAGCGCCTCGTCCACGCCTGAATGGAACAGTGACGGATCGCTGCGCCACAGTTCGAGCGCCGGTGTGCCGGCAATGGCCGCCATGGCCCCGGTGGGAACGAAGGGGGTGGTGACGTTGGCCCCCAGGATCAATCCGTAGCAGTTCGAAAGGACCGCGCCCGAATCCAGTTTCTCCCCGTCGACCTCCGTGTCCATGAGCAGGCTGATGAGATCGTCGCCCGGATTCCGGCGGCGCTGTCGGACGACGTTGTGGAAGTATCCGAACAATTCGCGATGGGCGCGTTGGAGGGTCGCGTTCTCTCCGCCGGGCTCCGCGAAGTCGGGATCGCCGGGCGCGACGGCCATCGCCGTCAGGCGGGTGAGGTGATCCCAGTCCTCGCGCGGCAGGCCCATCATCGTGCTGGCCGTGGCCATCGGCAGCGCCATCATGACCCGGGCGAAGTCGAACGGTTCACCGCTGACGGCCGGTGCGAGCAGCCGGCGCACCGCGGCGGTGACCGCGTCGCGGTACGGCTCCACATTCCTGGCGGTGAGCGCGCGCCGCAACGGCTCCCGCATCCGTGTGTGGCGCGGCGGATCGGTCGCGGCCATTTGACGTCCGCCGGCGGGATCCTGCTTCCCCAGCAGGAAGAGCATGGTTCCCCGCTCGGAGGTGAAAAGGGTGTGATCCCTCAACACCAGGTCCACGTCGGCGAATTTGGTGACGGACCAGAATCCGCGGTCTTCGTCCACCTGCTGCCATCTCACTGGGTCGCGATGCCGCATCGCGGTCCACACCGCATGCGGATCTCCATGGGCGTACAGATCGCTGTCCGTCAGATCGGTCGCTTCGAGGTCGACGTCGTCCGGGGACACGGAATGATCAAGTTTCATTTTCTTCGGGCAATCCTGGTGATGACACACCCGTCGCGAGCAGGCGCATTCGGCTGCATCGGGGCGTAACGAATCAGTCGTCCCGGCCTCCCGTACCGGCGGGAGGGGGAAGCGAGCGGGCCAGGCCCCTCCCGCTCTGTCCGGTGAACACACGAGGACGACGGCGAGGGGCTCTCAAGGCTCCGGCTGTGGACATGTGTAGCACCTCGCCGTCCGAAGGCTGAACGTGGCCGTCGTTTTGGGCGTAAAGGTCCCCTCAGAAATGGGAAGTTCTTGACGATCTTCCCCGTGAGTCGGACGCCGGGCCTCGAAGGGGGGCGGCAGGTCATGAGTCACGAGATCCGTGACGAGGGCGTCGTAGGTGTGCACCGCCATCGGCTGGAGCTGGAGCTGGAGCTGGAGCTGGACGACTCCACGACTTCTTCCGCCGGCTGCACGACGGGGTGACCGCACCGGGCGCCCGTCACGACGGGCAGAGCGCCGTCGACAGCGCCCTCGGCGAGCTGATCGGTGACAGCCGGGTCCTGGTCTTCGACGAGTTCCACGCACACGACGCGGGCGACACGATGCCGATCGCACGCCTGTTCCGCACGCCGCTGGACCGCCGGATCACCCTGGTCACCACCTCGAACCACCCGCCCGCCGGACTGATGCCGGACCCGCTCCACCACCACCTGTTCGAGCCGACCATCCAGCTCATAGAGGAGCGGATGGACGTCCTGGACGGTGTGCCCCCGCCGGCCGAGGTCTCCGCGGACGGACGGCAGAGGTTCGCCAACCCGGTGGACGTGGCCCGCGACCGTGACATCCGGCTCGTCCTCATCGGCGCCGACCCCCTGGCCGCCCTCCCCGCCGACCAGGCCCTCACCCGCGACCTGGACCGCACGGCGAGCCGCCTCGCCATGCGCCGGCGGACGGACCGAGACGGTCGGGTGCGGCCGACCGGGACGTAGGGCCGCTCTCCGGAGATCGCCTTTCCGGAGATCGCCGCCACTGGTCCGTGGCCGTGGCCGTGGCCGTGGTCCGCGTCCGTGCCCGGCGGGTCGGAGAGGGGCCGAGAGGACACGCCCCGGCGTCTGAGGTATGCCTTTTACGTGTGCCCCCTCAGGCGTGACCTCGTTCCCCGTCCTTCACGGCGCGGCGGGCGGCGGTGGCTGCTCGCCGTGCCGCTCGCGCTGATCGCGGCGGTCACGGTGGTGGACGTGGTGGTCCCTCCCGATGTGCACCTGGGGCCGTTCCTGATCGCCGCGCCCGCGATGACCGCCTCCTTCGCGGGTCCCCGGGCCACGGCCTTCGTGGGGGCGGTCGCGGTCGTCGCGCAGACGGTGGTGGCCCTCGCGCGGACGAGCGTCACGGACCTCAACCACACGTACCAGATCGTCGCCCTCGTCCTGATCTCGGTCATCGCGACCTTCTTCGCCCACCTGCGCGAACGGGACGAGAACCGGGTGGCACGCCTGCGTTCGATCGCCCACGCCGCCCAGAGCGTCGTCCTGCCGCCGCTTCCCGAACGGACAGGGCCCCTGCGGATCGCCTCGCTCTATCTGGCGGCCGAGGAGGAGGCGCAGATGGGCGGCGACCTGTACGCGGCGGCACGGACGGCGTCCGGGACCCGGCTGCTGATCGGCGATGCCCGCGGCAAGGGACTCGACGCGATCTGCGAGGCCTCGCTCGTCCTGGGCGCCTTCCGGGTCACGGCCCGCCGCGAACAGGAGCTGCCGGAACTGGTCGGACAGCTGGAAGCGGGAATCGGCTCGGCCGAGCGGACCCACGGGGCGACGGCGGCCCCGGTCGACGGCGCCGACGAGGCCTTCGTCACCGCGCTGGTGCTCGACGTCCCCGACCAGGAACCGGTGGTACGTCTCGTGAACTGCGGGCACCCCCCGCCGCTGCTCCTCAGCCGGGGGCGGGTGATCCCGCTCGACACGGCGCACACGAGGCCGCCGCTCGGGCTCTCGGACGTCCTCGCGGCGCACGCGACGGTCGAGACCTTCCCCTTCGGCGTCGAAGACGTGCTGCTCCTCCACACGGACGGAGTGACGGAGGCACGTGACCACTCACGCGCCTTCTATCCCCTGACGGAGCGGCTCGCCGCCTGGGCGGGCGACGACCCGGCGATCCTGCTCGGCAGGCTGCGGGCCGACCTCCAGACGTACGTCGGCGGCCATCTCGGCGATGACGCGGCGCTGGTCGCGGTGCAGAGGATCGCGCCGGAGCCGTAGGGCCGGTGGCTTTCGGGCCGGCCCGACGAGCACAGGAGCGTGACGATCGGCGAGGGCGAGGGCGGGCGCCTTCGTCCACCCCCCACCGTCCCGCGGCAGGCGGAGGGGCTCGGCGTTCTACGCTGGTGGACAGGAGCGCGCGAGGAGGCTGGCATGGCAGGCCGCCACCGGTACCACCTGGATCAGGACGGTCACTCGATCACCGTCCTGCACGACGCGCGGCGCCGGCGCGCGGAAGTCTGGGTCGACGGCAAGACCGTCGCCGTGGCCCCGACCCCGCGCCACCACGCCACCGTCCTGGAGGGGGAGATCCCCGCCCTTCCGCCCCGGCGCATCGTCGTGAGGATCGGCCACCCCGACGACGTGGGCGACGTCCCCCTGTGCGTGCTGGAGACGGGCGGCGAGCACTACCTCATGCCCCACATCGCCCTCACCCCGCAGGAGCGAGAACCGGCGGAACGGACACCGCCGGCCCGTACGCCCGGTGAGCTCCTGGCCCGGTGGAGAGCACGGCGCCGACACCGCCGAAGCGACCACCGCACGCGGTAGGGCAGCGGCCCGCGCCCGTGGCTCCCGTGGCTGCGGCACGGCCGCGGCCGCCCGCATCGGGGCCTCACCGGCGCGCGGATCCGCCGGCCTCACGGCTCGACCGCGCGAGATGACCTCTCGACCGGACGAAGAAGCCCCATGGCCTGCATGATGTGCCCTGCATGATGTGCATGGATGGCATGTTTTGCCGCCCCCTTCGGTGGGCGGGATTCAGCGACGTCGGGTTCATGAGACGTTCGCCCCGCCGCGGACGGGGCCGGCCGGCGGTCGGCGGTGCGCGAAGAGCTCAGGGGCGAACGACGTGCGGGCCCTTCGGCGGCGGAATCGCCGTGTCTACAGCCCGGACGCCACCGTCAGGCCCTCCAGTACCGCCTCCTCCACCGTGCGCGGGCTGACGCAGTCGCCCACCGTGAAGACACGGTCGGGCGCGACGCCCAGGGCGAGCGGGTCGGGGTCGGTGACCGGGAGGTGGCCCTGGGCCAGGACGACCCCGGCCGTGCCCTCCAGCACCACCGGGTCCTCGGTCAGGGTGTGCTGGAGGTAGACGGTGTCGTCGTCCGCGCCGTGGAGCCGGACGTTGGAGACGATCTCGATCCGGGCGCGCACGGCCCGGGCCAGCATGGCGGCGCGTACGTACTGCTGCAGGTGCTCGCCGGCCGCGAAGCCGGTCACGCAGAGGGTCACCTTCCGGCCCCGGCCGGCCAGGAGGAGGGCGGTGCCGAGGCCGATCCAGTCGCCGCGCCAGTCCGCCACCACGATCCGCCCCCGGCGGCCGCGCGGGATCCCGGCGTCGCCGCGGATCACCGACCAGGCGTCCAGCACCACCGGGTCGTCCACCAGCTCCAGGCGCGGTCGGCGGGGCCGGGCCCCGGTCGCGAGGACCACGGCGTCCGGGGCCGCGGCGGCGAGGCCCGGGGCGTCGATCCGCGAGCCCGTCACGACGCGGACTCCGGCGCGGTGCGCCTCGCCCTCCAGGTTGGTGACCACACCTCCGAACTCGGCCCGCCCCGGGAGCCGTTCGGCAAGGAGCACCTGGCCGCCCACGCGTCGGCCCGCCTCGTGCAGTTCCACGTCGTGGCCGCGTGCGGCCGCCACGGCCGCGGCCTTCAGGCCGGCCGGGCCGCCGCCGACCACCAGCACCCTCCTGCGCCGTGTCACGAGCGGCAGAACCCCGAAGCGACGCTCCCGCCCCGTCTCCGGGTACTGGATGCAGGAGACGGGGCGGCCGAGCTGGAAGTGGCCGATGCAGGCCTGGTTGCAGCCGACGCAAGCGCGGATCTCCTCGGTACGGCCTTCGGCGGTCTTGGCCGGCAGGTCCGGGTCGCAGATCAGCGCCCTGGTCATCGCGCAGGCGTCGGCCTGCCCGTCCGCGAGGATCCGCTCGGCCTCCTGCGGCTGGTTGATCCGGCCGGCCACCATCACCGGGACGCCGACCACCGCGCGCACCTTCGCGGCGAGCGGGGCGGTGTAACCGGCGGGCCGGAACATGGGGGGCGCGATGTGCTCGGCCCCGGACAGGCTGGACGAGCTGCCCGCGCACACCGAGACGCAGTCGAGGAGGCCTTCGGCGTCGAGCCGGGCGACGGTGTCCAGGACGAGGTCGGTGTCCAGGCCGTCGTGGCTGAGTTCGTCGCCCGAGATGCGCAGGCCGACGGCGAAGCCCGGCCGGGCCTCCGCCCGGGCGCTGCGCAGCGCCTCGCGCAGGAACCGCAGCCGTCCCTCGCGGTCGCCGCCCCAGCCGTCGGTCCGGACGTTGACGTGGGGGCTGAGGAACTGCGCCGGCAGGTAGCCGTGGCTGGCGACGACCTCCACGCCGTCGAGTCCGGCCTCGCGCAGTCGGCGCGCCGCCTGTCCGTAACCGTCGACGACCTCGTGGATCTCCGCCTCGGTCATGGCGCGCGGCATGACGTGGAAGCGCTCGCTCGGTGTGGCCGAGGGCGCCCACGCCACCGGCGCGGTGCCGTCCCCGGACTCCAGGATCTCCCGGCCGGGATGGAACAGCTGGCCGAAGACCTTCGTACCGTGCCGGTGCACCGCCGCCGCGAGCCGGGCGTAGCCGGGGACGCACGCGTCGTCCGTGGCCATCAGCACGTGCGTGGTGTAGCGGGCGGACTCGTGCACGCCGGACACCTGGAGCACGATCAGGCCGACGCCGCCCGCGGCGCGGGCCTCGTGATAGGCGATCAGGTCGTCGGTCACCGCGCCGTCCTCGGCCAGGACCGTGTCGTGGCCGGAGGACAGGATCCGGTTGGGCACGGTGACGCCGCCTATCCTCAGCGGGCTGAACAGGTGGGGGAACCGCGTCGTCATGGGACGTCCTTTCTCGGGCCGGGCGGGCGGCGACCGGAGGAAGGCCGCCGCGCCCGTCAGCGGAGCGTGATGTGCGGTTCGAAGGCGTCGAGGAGCAGCTCTCGCATCCGGGTCGGGGTCATCTCCCCGTTCCCCGCGAGGATCTGGATGGCCAGGCCGTCCGCGAGAGCGGTGAACCGGCTGGTCAGCGCCTCCGGATCGGCGTCCGTGGCCATCCCCTCGTACCGGCAGGCGTGCACCAGGTCGAGCACGGTCCGCCGCCAGCGGGCGTAGATCTCGCGCTGGCCCTCCCGCAGGGCGGGGTCGAGGATCGCCTCGTTCCACGACTGCACCCACACCGACCATTCGTCGTTGTCGTCCTCGCCGCTGATCAGCTGGACGTCGATCAGCCGCCGCAGCTTCTCGACCGGCCCGTCCGCGTCCCGGAACTCGGCTTCGAGGCGCTGGTGGAGCCGCTCGGCGTAGTGGTGCAGGGCGGCGCGCAGTGCGTCGCCCTTCGTGGGGAAGTGGTAGTGGATCGTGCCCGTGCTGGTTCCGCAGGCGCGGGCGATGTCCGCGACCCGGACCTGGTGGAAGCCGCGGCGGGCGATGAGCCGCGCGGTCTCCTCCAGGATCTGGGCCCGGCGGACCTCCGCGTCGACGGCGTCGGCGCGGCGTCGCGCCTCGGGCACCGCCGGGTCGTCCGGGGCGGCGGGCGGCCGGCCCTCCCCGGTCCGCAGGTACCGCAGGGACACCTTCCCGATCCGCGCGATGGCGGCGAGTTCGCGGTCCGCGAGGCGGCGGCCGCCGTTGAGGGCCTTGGACAGGGCGGTGGGCTCCATGCCGATGCGGGCGGCGAACTCACGCTGGCTGACCGCCGCCGACCGCACCACCCGGCGCGCCCGGTCCGCCACGGCCCGGGCGTCGTCGTCCCGCCCCCGCCGGATCGCCGTCATCGCGCCGCCCCGCCCGATCCGTTCGCCTCGCCCGCCCTGCCCCGTCCGTCCACCTCGTCCGCCCCGTCCAGGCCTGCGAGGACTTCGTCGGCGGCCCGGTACCCCGACGACACCGCGCCGTCGATGTAGCCGTTCCACTCCGACGCGGTCTCCGTCCCCGCCCAGTGCAGGGGCCCGGTCGGCTCCCGCCAGCCGCGCTCGCCGTGCCCGCTCCATCCGCCGGGCGTCGCGTAGGCCTCGTACCCGCCCCGGGCGAAGGGGTCCCGGGTCCAGATCTTCTCCGTGTAGTCGCGCGGCCGTCCGGCCCGGGGGCCGGCCACGGAGACGAGACCGTCCAGGACGGCCGTCCTGCGATCGGCCTCGTCCAGGGCGGCGAAGCCGTCCAGACGGCCGCCGTACACGAATCCGACGAGAACGCCGTACGAGCCGTCCTCCGGGGAGTTGTCGAACACGACGCCGATCGGCCCGTCGCCGTACAGCGTCGCCACCCCGGACAGTCCCTCCTCGCGCCAGAACGGGGTGTCGTAGACCGCGTGGACCTTGGCGACGCGTCCCATCGGACTGTGCGACAGCCAGCCGTCCCGTGCGGCGGGCAGGGGCGGCGCGAAGTCCACGGCCCGTACGGCGTGCGGGGGCAGGGCCACGATCGCCCGGCGCGCCCGGAGCAGGCTGGTCGGGGTGCGGACGCGGACGCCGTCGGCGTCGTACGCGATCGCGAGCGCCCGCTCGCCGAGGCGGACGCGGTCGCCGAGCAGGGCCGCGACCGCGCGGGCCGGGCCGGCGGCGCCCGTGGCGAACCGGCTGTCCTGGGCGCAGCCGCGGGTCTCCATCAGCTGCTCGAAGCCGCCGGCCGCGGCGATGTAGAAGAGGACGTGGAAGAGCGAGATCTCGTCGGGCTCCGCGCACCACAGCCCCTGGACGGCGAGGGCCAGGCGGCGCAGGGCGTCCGCGTCGTCGGTTTCGGACCGGAAGAAGGACTGTGCCGTCCGTGCGTCCCATTCCTCGAAGCGGGCCGTGCGCCACGGCCGGACGGTGTCCACGGTGCGGGCGAACTCGTCGAGGAGCTCGGTGACCCGGACGTACTCGGCCGTGCCGGGCCCGTCGGCGGGCGCGGCGCCGGTGTAGGGGACCCTCGCGCCGTCGTGCCAGACCTCGATGTGGCTGCCCTTCTCCCAGGTCGGGAAGGTGCGGCAGCCGAAGCGTGCGGCGAGTTCGAGGAGGCGGGTCTGTGTGGGGCCGACCCACTGGCCGCCGTGGTCGACGGGTCCGCCGCCCGGTCGGATCTCGGTCAGGACCCGTCCGCCGACCCGGTCGGAGGCTTCGACCAGGGTGAAGTCGACGGCGTTGTCGTGGAGTCGGAGTGCCGCGGCCAGCCCGGCGTACCCTCCGCCCACGACGACGACATCGGATTCGATCAGACGCGTTCCGCTCTGTCTCTCCATGGCCCGAGAGGATGCGGCAACACTGACGGGCGCGTCAATGGTTGCGGCAGGAGGGCCGCGCCGCACGGCCGGTGAGGGAGGCGCGGCCCTATCGACCGGCCGTCAGCGTCTCGCGGTCGACGCCCAGTTCGGCCACGAGCGCGTCGTCCACCCACTCCAGCATCATGGCGCGGCTGAGCGGTCCCTTGTACGAGGTCATCTGCACGGCCAGTCCGTCGAGCAGCGCGGTCAGACGCCAGGCCACGTCCTCGGGGCGGTCGCAGGTGAACTCGCCGGCCGCCACGCCCTGCGCGACGACGTCGGCGATCGCGGCCTTCCACTGCTGGTCGAGGTCGTGGGCGACCTTCCTGAGGGCGGGTTCGCGCAGCGCGGCCGCCCAGCCCTCGATCCAGAGCCGCCAGCCCTTCGCCTGCCCGGTCGGCGCGTACCAGCGCACGGCCGAGCGCAGCCGGAGCGTGGCGCTGGTGCGGGGTTTGTCCAGGAGTCTGCGCAGGTGGGCGAGGTCGCCCTCGGCGGCATGGGCGAAGGCCTCGGCGACGAGCAGTTCCTTGGTGGAGAAGTGGTAGAGCACCAGGGAGTTGCTGACTCCGAGCGCCGAGGCGACGTCCGCGATGCGTACGCCGCTGACGCCACGGGCTTCGATCTGCTCGACGGCGACGCGCAGGATCTCCGCGCGCCGTTCCTCCACGCTCAACCGGACTCTGGCCACGGCTTTACCCTACACAGCTCTTGACAGTGCCGTGTGGCCGGGCTCACAGTGCTGGCTACTGACTGGCCGTTCAGTCAGGTGATGTGCCGCTCCGTACGTGACCCTCCCCGTGCTGCCGTAGGAGTCCGCCCCGTGACCCAAGCACCCGTCACCGCCAGCAGGGCCGAAGAGCCCGCACCCGAGACCCCCGACCTCTCCGAGGGCTGGGGCGAACAGCGCGGCCGGCTCCGCAAGGAGCTGCGCCGTTTCGACGTCCTGCTGTTCCTCATATGCACCCTCGTCGGACTGGACACGATCGGGTCGGTCGCGGCGCAGGGCCCGCAGGGACTGACCTGGATGGCCGTCCTCGCGGTGCTCTTCTTCCTCCCCTACGGACTCCTCGTCGCCGAACTCGGCTCGGCCTTCCCCGTCCAGGGCGGCCCGTACGTCTGGACCCGGCTCGCTTTCGGCCGGCTCACCGCGGGCCTCAACCAGATCCTCTACTGGATCTCCAACCCGGTGTGGGTGGGCGGCAGTCTGTGCATCATCGCCCTCACCACCTGGGAGGAGTTCTTCACGCCGCTGCCCGGTCCATGGAAGTACGCCGCCGGTCTCGTCTTCATCTGGGGCGGCGCGCTCGCCGTCGTCCAGTCCGTCCGGGTCGGCAAGTGGGTGCCGATCGCGGGCGCCGTCGCGCGCATCGTGCTGCTGGGGTTCTTCCTCGTCTCGGTGGTCGTCTTCGCCGTGCGGAACGGCGTGCACGCCCTGCCCGCGAGCGAGTTCTCACCGACCTACGCCGGTTTCGTGGCGCTCGTCCCCGTCCTGATCTTCAACTACGTCGGCTTCGAACTGCCCAGCTCCGCGGCCGAGGAGATGCGCAACCCGCGCCGTGACATCCCGCTCTCCATCCTCCGCTCCGGCGTCGCCTCGCTCCTGCTCTACGGCGGGCCCATCCTCGGCATCATGTTCGTCCTGCCCGGCGAGAAGATCGGCAGCCTCGGCGGTTTCATCGACGCCTGCAAGGCCGTCTTCACCGTCTACGGGGGTTCCATCGCCGCGGACGGCACGGTCACCCTCACCGGTGCGGGCGCGGTCTTCGGCGGCATCGCCGCCGCGGGGCTCATCATCGGCCTGCTGACCTCCGGCGTCACCTGGGCGATGGGCGCGCACCGCGCCCAGGCCGTGGCCTGCGCCGACGGCGCCGGGCCGGCCTGGCTCGGCACGATCTCCGAGAAGCACGGCACCCCGGTGCGGGTGAACCTGCTCTCGGCGGTCCTCGCGTCGATCCTCCTCGTCGCCGCCCTCAACCTCACCGGGGGCGACGGAGAGAAGTACTTCGCGGCGGGCCTGGGCCTGACGATCTGCACGACCTTCATCTCGTACGTCATCACCTTCCCGAGCCTGGTGGTGCTGCGCCGCAAGTACCCCGACACCCCCCGTCCGTACGCCGTCCCGGGCGGTCGCCTCGGCGCCTGGACGGTCACCGCGCTCGCGACCGGCCTGGTCGCCTTCACGGTGGTCGTCCTGATCTGGCCGGGCTTCGGCGTCGGCTGGTTCGGCACGGAGGGTTCCCCCGCGGACTCCCTGCCCGAGGCCTTCGCCGGCCGGCGCTCCGCGTACACGCTGAGCCAGGTCGTGCCGCTGCTGATCATCGCGGTCATCGGCCTCGTCTTCTACGCGGCGGGCGCGAAGACCCGCCGTACGAAGAACTGAGGTCCGGACCGTACGCAACGGCGAGGGGCGGCCCGACGGCCGCCCCTCGCCGTTGCGTACGGTCCCTTTCCGCTACCCGGCCGACCGCCCGTACACCTGCTTCCCCAGCCACTGGCCGCCGTCCACCGTGAGGCACTCGCCGGTCAGGTACGACGCCCCGTCGCCCAGGAGGAACAGCGACGCCTCCGCGATCTCGGCGGGGTCGGCGAAGCGGCCCGCCGGGACCGTGGCCAGAACCTCCTCGCGAGCCTCGTCGGTGGCCCACAGGGCCGCGCCGGCGCCCTCCGTCTCCGTCGGGCCGGGGGCGACGCAGTTCAGGCGGATGCCCAGCGGGGCGAGTTCGACCGCCAGGGTCCGCGTCATGGCCAGGACGCCGGCCTTCGCGGCGGCCGAGTGGACGGTGCCCGGGTGGCCGTGCCAGGCGTACGTGGCGATCACCGAGAGGATCGAGCCGCCGGTGCCCTGTTCGCGCAGCCTGCGGGCGACGGCACGGGTGCAGTAGTACGAGCCGTTGAGGACGATGTCGACGACGGCGCGCCAGCCGCCCGGGGACAGGTCGATGCCGGGGACGACGAAGTTTCCGGCGGCGTTGTTGACCAGCCCGTCAAGGCTGCCGAACCGCCCGACCGCCGCGGCCACCAGCGTGTCCACCGCCTCCGGGTCGCGTACGTCCGTCGGCACCGCGAGGGCCTCCCCGCCGGCCTTCTCGACCAGGGCGACCGTCTCGTCGAGCCGCTGCGGGGTGCGGCCGGCGACGGCGACCCGGGCGCCCGCCCCCGCCAGGGCGAGCGCGATGGCGCGGCCGATGCCGCTGCCGCCGCCCGTCACGATGTACGTCCGTCCGTCGAACCGGGTCATGTCATCACTCCATGGGCGTCGAGGGCGACCGCGCCGCCCGGGTGGACGAGCAGCGGATTGACTTCGATCTCGGTGAGCTCGGGGTGCTCGGACGCGGCCCGCGCCAGCGCGCACAGGGCGTCCGCGGCGGCGTCCAGGTCGACGGCGGGCGCGCCCCGCCAGCCGGTGAGCAGCGGTGCGTGCCGCAGGGAGAGCAGCAGCTCGCGCGCCCGTCCCGGGGTGAGCGGGGCGAGGGCGAGCGCGGTGTCGGCGAGCAGTTCGGCGGTGACCCCGCCGAGGCCGACCACGGCGACGGGCCCGAACGCCGGGTCGTACCGCACTCCGGCGATGAGCTCGACGGAGTGCGGGTGGACGGCCATCTCCTCGACCGCGTACCGGGTGGCGCCGGTGGCGTCACGCATCCGGGCGAAGGCGGCGCGCAGCGCGGTCTCGTCGGCGATGCCGAGGGCCACCCCGCCCGCCTCGGTCTTGTGGGCCAGGCCCATCGCCTTGAGGACGAGCGGGTATCCGGTGTGGCGGGCGGCGTCGGCCGCCTCGTCGGCCGTGCCGACGAACTCGGCGGCGGGAAAGTCGAGTCCATGGGACCGGAGCAGGGTCCGGACGCTCTCGTACCCCCCGTCCGCGACCGGGCGGGACGAGGACGGGGGCGGGGACGGCACCCGCTCGGGCGGCGCGTACGGTGTCGCGCGCTCGAACCGGGCCGCATGGGCCAGGGCGGTCGCGGCCTGCTCGATGCGCTCGTAGACGGGTACGCCGTGTTCGCGCAGCACGGCCAGGGCCGGGGTGTCGCGGGCCATGGTGTGGACGACGAGCAGTCGGCCGGCCCTTCCCGCGGCCTCCGCCAGCTCCTCGGCGACCTCGCACTCCTCGCGGGTCTGGGCGGGGTTGGCGGTGGCGTAGTCGCCGAAGTAACCGGTGAGGACCGTGGCATCGGTGTCCCCGCCGTCGAGCAGGGCCCGGGTGATCCGGGCGTAGTTGCGGAGGTCCGCCTCCCCGGCGCCCGCGAGGTCGACGGGGTTGCCGCAGCCGCCCCGGCCGGGGAGGTGTGCGGCGACGGCGGCCCGGGTGGCCCCGTCGAGAACGGGGACGTCGAGCCCGCGGGCGACGAGCGCGTCGGCGGCGAGCGCGCCCTGGCCTCCGCTGTCGCCGACGACGGCGACGCGCGCCGCTTCGGGGGCCGTGGGGTCTCCGTCGGCGGCGCCTGCGGGCACGGCCCGGCCCGGCCCGAGACGCGACGCCCGTCCCTGTCCTTGCTCCTGTCCCTGCCCCTGCTCCTGTCCCTGCCCCTGCTCCTGTCTCTGCTCCTGCCCCTGTCCCTGCCCTTGTCCTCGTCCCCGCGTCCGCCTCTGCCCCAGGCCGTTCCGTGCCGCCAACAGGACGGCCGTGTCGACCAGTTCGCCCGCCGACTCCAGCAGGATCGCGCCCGTGTCTCGGCAGACGGCGTCCACCACCGCCCGGGCGCTCACCAGCGCGCCCGTGTGGGAGGCCGCCGCGCGGCCGGAGGCCTCGCTGCGGCCGAGGGTCAGCAGCAGGACGGGCTTGCCGGCCGCGTGGGCGGCGGCCAGGGTGCGGGCCAGGCGCCGCCCGTCCCGGAAGTCCTCCACGTACGCGGCGACGACGCGCGTCGCTTCGTGGGCGATCAGCGCGTCGAGGGCGTCCGCCGCGTCGATGTCGCGCTGGTTGCCGAGCGAGACGAACCGGGAGAACCCCTGTCCGGCCCGGGCCAGCAGTCTGCCGATCTCGAGTGCGAGGTTGCCGCTCTGCGACACGAGCCCGACCCCGCCCGCCGGGAAGTCGCCCCAGCTCAGCCGCAGTTCGGTGGTGGTGTCGACGACGCCCATGCAGTTGGGGCCGAGCAGCCGCCCGCCGTGCGAGGTGACGAGGGCGGCCAGTTCCCGTTCCTCCTGCGGACCGGACCCGCCGGACGTGATCACGGTGAAGCACCGCGCGCCCGCCGCGAGTCCCTGGACGACCACGGGCCGCACCTGCGGCGGCGGCACCGCGACGACGACCTGTTCGGGGACGGTCGCCAGGGACCCGAGGTCCGGCAGGAAGGGTACGCCGTCGAGGTTACCGCCCCGCTGGTTGACGAGGTGGACGGTGCGCCGGGAGCGTCCGGCGAGGGCGCCGGAGGCCAGCCAGTAACCCCACTTGGCCGGGTCGGCGGAGGCCCCGACGACGGCGACGGAACGCGGATCGAAGAGGGCGTCCAGGCTCATGCGTACCAGCCGAAGCGCGCGGCGATCACCGGCAGCCGGTCCGCGACGACGCCGTGCGCCGCCGCGCGCGGGGTGGTCCCGTCGCGCTCGGCCCGGGTCAGGACCTGCTCGACCAGCGTGCGCATGGAGCGCCGGATGTGGGCGAACGCCTCGTCCGGATCCGCGCCGATGTCGCCGAAGAGGGTCCACCACCACCAGGCGTTGGTCGCCGAGTTGACGACCACGTCCGGCAGGACGGTGATGCCGCGCGCCGCCAGCAGGTCCTCGGCCTCCGGCAGGACCGGCATGTTGGCCGCCTCGGCGATCCAGCGGGCCGTGATGCCGGCCTGGTTGCCGGCGTCGACCGCGTACGAGACGGCGGCCGGGACGAGTACGTCGGCGTCGGCGGACAGCCAGGCGTCGCCGGGCAGTTCGCGGTCGTCCGCGCGCAGGGCGGCGCGGTCCACGGTCCCGTACGCGTCCCGGGCGGCAAGGAGCGCCTCCACGTCCAGGCCGTCCGGGTGGACGATCGTGCCCTTGACGTCGGCCACGGCGACGATCTTCAGCCCGGCCCGGGCCAGGAAGCGGGCGGTCGCCCCGCCCATCGTCCCGAAGCCCTGCACCGACACCCGCGTCCCCGCGTGGGGGACACCGGCCCGGTCCAGCGCCGTCAGGACCGATTCGGCGACCCCGCAGCCGCCCGCCAGCTCGTCGAGCCCGATGCCGTCCACGTCCACGGCGAACGCGTCCGCGAGCCGGCGCCGGGCCGCGGCCTCGTCGTCGAGCAGCGGGTACACGGCCTGGATCGAGGAGACCAGACCGGCCTCGGCGGCCGCGCGGTCGACGAGGTCCTGGGTGAGGCCGAGGTCCTCGCCGGTGGTCCAGAAGCGCTCGATGTGCGGCCGCATCGCGCGGAGGTAGCGGACCAGCACCCCGTACGCCTCGGGGTCGCGCGGGTCGCAGTCGATGCCGCCCTTGGCGCCGCCGAGCGGAATGTAGCGGCCCTCGGGGTCGTAGTGCAGGGCCTCCTTCATCGTCATGCCGCGGGCCAGGCCGGCGACCTCGTCGAGGGTGCAGCCCTCCCGCATCCGCAGCCCGCCGCTGGAGACGCCGCGCACGAGCCGGTCGATCACCAGGTGGCCCTGGCGGCCGGTCACGTGGTCCGTCCAGGTGAGGGAGATGAGAGGGGTGTGCGGGAGGGCGGTCGCGGTCTCGGGCGTCATCGGGGGGACTCCTCGGGAACGTCGGGAACGTCGGTGACTTCGGGAACATCGGAAACTTCGGGAACGGTGAGGACGGTGGGTCCTGGAGCGGTCAGCGCGCGGGCCAGGGCGTCGGCGAGCTCCTCCGGCGAACGGACCACCGCGCCCCGGCCGCCGTAGGCGCGGGCGAGCGCGGGGAGGTCGACGGCGGGCAGGTCCACCGCCAGGGGAGTGTCCCCGCGGGCCGCCATCTCCTCGCGGATCTCGCCGTAGCCGCCGTTGTCGAAGACCACGACGGGAAGCGGGAGCCGGAGCTGTGCGGCGGTGGCGAGCTCCTGCACGGAGAACTGCAGGCCGCCGTCACCGCTGAGGGCGACGACCTGCCGCTCGGGACACGCGGTCTTCGCGCCGATCGCGGCGGGCAGGGCGTAGCCGAGGGTGCCGAAACCGGTGGGGTGCAGATAGCGGCCTTCGGGGCCGAGGGGCAGATGGGGCAGTGCGCCGTAGTAGCAGCACTGGGCGCTGTCGGAGGTGAGGACGGCGTCCTCGGCGAGGACGCGGCGGACGGTTCGGAGGTACGGGAGCCAGCGTGCGTCGCGGGTGCGGGTCTCGTCGTCCCGGGCGGCACGGAGGGCACGGACGCCGACGGGGTCCGCGGGGACGTCGTCGGGTTTCGAGGGGACGTCGCCGGTCCCTCCCCGGCACCCGGCGAGCAGTGTCCCGAGCAGGGCGCGGGCGTCGCCCACCAGGGGCACGTCCGCCGGGAGCCCCGCGTACATCTGGGCGGGGTCCACGTCGACCCGGATCAAGGTGCCCGTCAGGGCCGGCGGCGGACCCCAGATGTCGGACTCGGCCAGCTCGGTGCCGACGGCGAGGACCACGTCGCGGTCCACCAGCCACTTCTGCACGGCCGGGCTGTGCAGCGACACGCCCAGCGAGAGCGGATGGCGCTCGTCCACCACGCCCTTGCCGTTGGCGGTGGTCACGACCGGTGCGCCCAACTCCTCGGCGAGCGCCGCGCATTCCGCGGCCGCCGCCCGGGCCCCTCCGCCCAGGACAAGGGCGGGCCGCCGGGCCGCGCGCAGGACTTCGGCCGCCCTCCCCACCGCCGCCGGGTCGGGCGCGGGGGGTCCGGCGAGCGGCGCACGCCGTACGGGCCCTGCCGGCTCCACGGTCTCGAGGAGGTCCAGCGGCACCTCGACGTGCACCGGACGGGGCCGGCCCGTACGGAAGAGGGTGAAGGCCCGTGCCACCGCCGAGCCGATCTCCTCCACCGACGACACCCGGTGGCTGAAGGCCGCGACGCCGCGCAGGGCCTCGGTCTGGCTGCGCATCTCGTGGAGGAGCCCGGTGGACTGCCGGGGATGCCGCAGCGGCATGCCGGGGGAGACGACGAGCAGCGGCACGCTGTCGGAGTGGGCCTGGCCGACGGCGGCGGCGATGTTCAGCAGCGCGGGGCCGGTGGTGGTGATCGCGACACCGGGCCGGCCGGACACCCGGGCGTACGCGTCGGCGGCGTATCCCGCACCCTGTTCGTGACGGGGCGTCACATGACGTACGCCGTAAGCCCGGAGGTGGCGGTAGATCTCCAGGTTGTGCGTGCCGGGGATCCCGAAGGCGTCGGTGACCCCGTGCGAGGCGAGGGCGCGGACGACCGCCTCGCCGCCGGTGACGGCCTCGCCCTCCTCGGGTGGAGTCGTCATCACAGGCCCCGCGAGATCACGAGCCGCATGATGTCCGAGGTGCCCTCCTCGATCTCCTCCAGCTTGGCGTCCCGCATCCACTGCTCCACCGGGTACTCGCGCGAGTAGCCCCAGCCGCCGAGGGTCTGCACGGCGGCCCAGGTGCAGTACGCGGCCGTCTCCGAGGCGGTCAGTTTGGCCATGGCGGCCTCGGTCGTCGCGGACAGGCCGGCGTCCAGGCGCTTGGCCGCGCGCCAGGTCATCAGGCGGGCCTGCTCGATCCGGGTCCGCATGTCGGCCAGCCGGAACGCCACCGCCTGGTACTCGATGATCGGCTTGCCGAACTGCTGCCGGGTGCGCGCGTAGTCGCGCGCGTACTCGTACGCGGCCCGCGCCACGCCGGTCGCCGCCGCCCCCAGCACGACCCGCGAGATGTCGAAGGTCCGCATGAGCCCCCGGAAGCCCTGCCCCTCCTCTCCGAGGCGGTTCTCCTCGGGCACGAAGGCGTCGGCGAAGAAGATCTCCCGGCACACGATGGCGCGCTGGCCCATCTTGCGCATGGGCTCGCCGAAGGTGACGCCGGGGGTGTCCTTGCGCAGCAGGAAGGCGGTCACGCCCCGGGAGCGCCGCGTGGGATCGGTCTTGGCGAAGACGACGTACTGCTCGGCCTCCCCGGCGTTGGAGATCCAGGCCTTCTGGCCGTTCAGCAGGTAGCCGCCGTCGGTGCGGGCGGCCGTCGTCACGATGGACGCGGCGTCGGAGCCGGCGCCGGGTTCCGTGGTGGCCAGGGCGGTCATCGGGGTCTCGGGGCCGGTCAGCGGGGTGAGCCAGGTCCGCTTCTGCTCCTCGGTGCCGAGTTCGAGCACCGGGTCGGCGAAGAAGCCGTTGGAGCAGAGCAGGTTCCCGATGCCGAGGTCGCCGACGCACAGCTCCTCCTGCGCGAGGCACTGGGTGAAGACGTCGGTGAAGCCGCCGCCTCCGTACTCCTCGGGAAGCATGAAGCCGGTGATGCCGACCTTGGCGGCCTTGTGCCACAGGTCCCACGGCGTCTCGACGTCGGCCTCGTCCACGGCGCGCGCCCGCGGGCGGATCTCGTCACGGGCGAAGGCCCGGGTGAGTTCGACGATGCCACGCTGCTCGGGGGTGAACGGAACCAGCTCGGTGGGGAGGTCGGACATGGTGCCTCCAGGTGTGGCAACAGGGTCGCTAACTGAACCGTCAGTCAGTATCGAGAGGGGTCGGCGGCACTGTCAACGCCCCGGATCCGTCCACTTCCGGCCACCGCCTCCGGGCCGAGGTGAAGAACGCCCGTGTCGTCGACGACGGCGACCCCGTCACCGCCGCGGGATCACCTCCGGCCCCGGCCTCGCCCTCTGGCCGGTCCGCCGCGAACTCGGCGCGGACCCGGCGACGAACCCGGACCCTGCTTGTGTGCGGACACCGGCCTCGGCGCCGCTACGACGACGCGGGACGGGAAGCCCTGTGCCGAGGCCCGTCTCGCTCAGTCACGGGAGGGCGCCGTGCCGAGGAACCGGATGTGGGGGCGGTCGTCGGGCCCGGGGCGGGACACGGAGGCGCGGACGCCGTAGACGTCCGCGACGAGCTGTTCCGTGAGGACTTCCCCGACCGGCCCGGAGGCCACCACCCGCCCCTCGCGCAGGACCACCACGTGATGGCAGTACATCGCCGCCAGGTTGAGGTCGTGCAGCGCCATGACGCACGTGAGGCGCAGGCCCGATATCAGGGTCAGGAGGTCGAGTTGGTGCTGGATGTCGAGGTGGTTCGTCGGTTCGTCGAGGAGGAGTTCGCGCGGTTCCTGGGCGAGCGCGCGGGCGATCTGGACCCGCTGGCGTTCGCCGCCGGAGAGGGTGCGCCAGGTGCGGTGGGCATGGCCGGTCAGGCCGGTGCGGGCGAGCGCGGACCGGACGGCCTCCTCGTCGGTGGCCGTCGCCGGTGACCAGGCGCGGCGGTGCGGGACCCGGCCGAGTCGTACGGCGTCGGCCACGGTGAGGTCGACCTGGGTGTCGGCGTGCTGCTCGACGACCGCGAGTCGCCGTGCGAGGGCGCGGCGCGGGACGTCGCTCAGCGGGGCGCCGTCCAGGGTCACGACCCCGGCGTCCGGGGCGAGGACGCCGGCCAGCACTCTCAGGAGGGTGGATTTTCCCGAACCGTTCGGGCCCAGAAGGCCGGTGAGCGTACCGGGGCGCGGCGCGATGGTCACGCCGTCCAGGACGAGGGAGCCGCCGGCGGTGCGGGAGACGCGCTCGGCCCGTAGTCCCGTACGGCCGCCGGGGCGTGTCGCCGGGTCGGTCATCGGGTGCTCCTGGTGCGGTACAGGACGAGGACGAACGCGGGGACGCCGACGAGCGACGTCACCACGCCCACCGGCACCTCCTGCGGGTCGAGCACGGTACGGGCGAGGGTGTCGGCCCACACCAGGAAGACCGCCCCGGCCAGTGCGCTCAGCGGCAGCAGCCGGGCGTGGCCGGGGCCCACGAGGGCCCGGATCGCGTGCGGCAGGACCAGTCCGACGAAGCCGATCGCGCCGGCGG
This sequence comes from Streptomyces sp. NPDC053513, assembly GCF_044544765.1. Lineage (NCBI taxonomy): Bacteria > Bacillati > Actinomycetota > Actinomycetes > Kitasatosporales > Streptomycetaceae > Streptomyces > Streptomyces sp. NPDC053513. Next base: position 80,116 of record NZ_JBITXP010000017.1, on the reverse strand, counting down.
AGGAGACCAGGACCGCGGTCAGCAGGGCGGTGACCGAGAGGAGGACGAGGCGGGTCCGCGCCACGGAGACGCCGAGCGTCGCCGCCGCGTCCTCGCCGAACGCGAAGGCGTCCAGCGTACGGGCGTGTCCGCCGCAGACCACGAGTCCGACGGCGAGGACGGCGGCGCAGACCCCGGCGTCCGTCCACCCGGCCCCGGCGAGGGAGCCGAGCAGCCAGAAGAGGACGCCCCGGGTGGTCTCGGCGTCGGCGGCGGTCATCACCACGAAGGAGGTGAGGGCGGAGAAGAGCTGCATCGCCGCCACCCCGGCCAGGACGACGCGGTCGGTCGACCCGCCCAGCGTGTGGCTGAGGACCAGGACCAGGGCGAAGGAGCAGAGCGCGCCGAGGAAGGCGCCCCCGGTGACGGACAGCAGGCCCCCGCCCGCGCCGAGGACGACGACGGCCACCGCCCCGGTCGAGGCGCCGGAGGAGACGCCGAGGACGAACGGGTCGGCGAGCGGGTTGCGCAGCAGGGACTGCAGGACCGTGCCGCAGACCGCGAGTCCGGCTCCGCACACGGCCGCGAGGAGCGTGCGGGGCAGCCGCAGGTCCCAGACGATGCCGTCGCGGATCGCGCTCAGGCCGGACGGGCCCCCGCCGAGGTGGGAGACCACCACGGACCAGGAGTCCGAGACGCGGAGGTCGGCCGGGCCGATGGTGACGGCGAGCGCGATCGAGACGCACAGCAGGACGACCCCACCCGCCGCGGCGACCGGCGTGAGCGCCCGGGAGGAGCGGACGGCAGCTCGCACGGAAGGACCCGCCGCCGGTCGGTCGGCGGTGCTTCGGCTCGGCGGACCCACCGCCGCCGATCGGTCGGCGGCGCTTCGGCTCGACGGGACCACCGCCTCGGGTTCCGGGCGGGCCGCCTCGCGAGACCGTACGGAGCGGGTCACCTCGCGAGACCGTACGTCTTCAGCGCGGCGGCGACCTTCTCGATGCCCTCGACGGTGCGGATGGTCGGGTTCATGGCCTGCCCGCTGAGGATCACGTACCGCTTGTTCCTCACCGCGGTCATGTTCCGGGTGACCGGGTGGGACTCCAGGAACTCGATCTTCTTCGCGGCGCTCTCGGCCGACTGCGCCCTGCGGGTCAGGTCGGCGATCACGAGCACGTCGGGATCGCGGTCGGCGACGGTCTCCCAGTTGATCTGCGGCCACTCCTCCTTCGTGTCGTCGAAGACGTTCTTCACGCCGAGTGCCCCGCTGACGATGCCCGGGGCGCCGCAGCAGCCGGCCATGTACGGGCCCTGGGAGTCGGAGAACCAGTAGAGGACGGACGCGTCGCCGAAGTCCGCCCCGACCGTGGCCTTCTCGACCCGGGCGCGGAGTTCGCCGACGAGCTTCTCGCCGCGCTCCGGCACGCCGAACACCCGCGCGAGGTCGCGGATCTCCCCGTACACGGTGTCCATGGTCAGCGGCTTCGTCCGCACGCCGTCGCCGTCGCCGCTGTTGTCCTTGCCGACGCAGTCGGTGGGGGAGAGGTAGGTGGGGACGCCGAGTTTCGCGAACTGCTCCCGGGGGGCCACGCCGCCCTTGCCGAGGGTGTAGAGGAAGGAGGCGCTGACGAAGTCCGGTTCGGTGTCGAGGACCTTCTCGAAGGACGGGTAGCGGTCGGCCAGCCGTGGCACGCCCGCGTTCGCCTTCTCCAGTCCCTTGAGCACCGGATCGGTCCAGGTGGCGGTGCCCACCATGCGGTCGGCCAGGCCGAGGGAGAGCAGGATCTCGGCCGATCCCTGGTCGAGGGCGACGGCACGGCGGGGAGTGCGGTCGACCTCGACCCGCTGTCCGCAGTTGTCGAGACGGACCGGATGACCGGGGCCCGCCTCTTTCGCCTCGGGTGAAGCCGTCGTGGTGCCGGTGCCGTCGCCGCAGCCGGCGACGAGAACGGCACCGGCCACGAGCGGCACGGCGGAGCGGAGGCGGCGGGCGAGGGGCACGGGAGGAGTCCTCTGCGTCACGGCTCATGCGCGGAGCCTGTCGTACGGTGCTTCCCGGACGGCGGCACGCGCCGTCCGGGTCGCCAGCAGGTCTTCGGACTCGGGGTCGTCCGGACGGAGCGCCTTCCCGGGCCCCTCGGGACCCAGTGGCCGATGCTCCGCCCGTCACCCTCACCGCTGCGCGTCAGCTCCGGATTCCCACCGGATTCCCTGACCCGCGCCCATATCGTGTCGATACGTGCGGGGGTGCGACTGGCCCGGGCAAATTACCACAGGCCGATCTTGGGGCCGGCGGGCCGTGTGCCGGAAGGAGGTCCAGGCGGGCGACCGGAGCACCGGCACCGTCGTGCCCCACCCGGCCGAGGCGTCCCCACCCGCCCGAGCGGGTCCGTGGCCGACGCGCGACTCGGCGGGTACACGCCCCTTCCTTGTTGCACATATATTGCAGGTGCTATCTATAGGCAAAAGGAGACGGGTCGATGAGCGGACCAGTGGTGCTCGGGATCGAGTCCTCGTGCGACGAGACCGGCGCCGGGATCGTCCAGGACGGGAAGCTGCTCGCGCACGTCGTGGCGTCGAGCATGGACGAGCACGCCCGCTTCGGCGGCGTCGTGCCGGAGATCGCGGCCAGGGCGCACCTCCAGTCGTTCGACCCGGTCGTGCGCGAGGCCCTCGACCGGGCAGGACTGCGGCCGGGGCAGCTCGACGCCGTCGCCGTCACCACTGGCCCCGGTCTCTCCGGAGCCCTCCAGGTCGGCCTCGCCGGAGCCAAGACCCTCGCCTACGCCGCAGGGGTGCCGCTGTACGGGGTGCACCACCTCGCCGGACACGTCGCCGCCGACACCCTGGAGCACGGTCCCCTGCCCACCCCCTGCGTGGTGCTGATCGTCTCCGGCGGCCACACCTCCCTGCTCCTCGTACGGGACCTGGTCCGCGAGCCGATCCTGCACCTCGGCGACACGCTCGACGACGCGGCCGGCGAGTGCTTCGACAAGGTCGCCCGCATCCTCGGGCTCCCGTACCCGGGCGGGCCCGCGATCGACCGGGCGGCCCGCGAAGGCGACCCGCGCGCCGTGGACTTCCCGCGCCCGCTGACCCGCCCCGGCGACGACCCGTACGCCTTCTCCTTCTCCGGCCTCAAGACCGCGGCCGCCCGCTGGGTCGAGAAGCACCGGCTGCGTGGTGAGGAGCCGCCGGTGGCCGACGGGGCCGCCGCCCTCCAGGAGGCCGTCGCCGACGTGCTGACCCGCAAGGCGCTGGCCGCCTGCAAGGCGTACGACGTGAAGACGCTGATCGTCGTCGGAGGCGTCGCGGCCAACTCGCGCGTCCGGGGACTGGCCGAGCAGCGGTGCGCCGCGGCCGGCATCGAGCTGCGCGTGCCGCCGATGACCCTGTGCACCGACAACGGCGCCATGATCGCGGCCGTCGGCGACCTCCTCGTACGCTCCGGCGCGGAGCCCGCACCTCTCGACGTGTCGATCGACCCGTCGGCGCCGCTGGAGTACGCCTCCCTGACCCCGCTGCCGGCACCCTCGGCCCGGGCCGCCTGACGGCCGCGGTCGTCCGTACGCCGCCTCGCCTCGTGAGGGACGGACGGGGCGCCGACAGGCACGACGGCCTGCTCGAACCTAGCGTGGATCCTGACACCTCGATCCGACGAAGGGACCACCATGAGAAGGTATGGCGCCCTGGACAAGGCCAAGGCGAGGTGCAAAGTGATCGTCGGAAAGGCCACCGGGCACGAGCGTCTGGAGGCCGAGGGAAGAACGGACGAGGTGAGAGCCAGGATCCGGGAGAAGGTGACGAGCATCCGCCGCCGCGCCGAAGGCGTCAGGGACTCGTTGAGACACGACCGCTCCTGACGCCCTCCGGATCGCATGCCCCGCGGCCTCCTGGAGGGCATGGCGGGGCGCGGCCCGCAGAGCGGATCGGAGTCCCGGCGGCTCCGCTCCAAGATGCGGTGAACCGGCGACAGCGGTGAGCATGGAGGGGTGGCCGTCTGCCCGCCGCAGACGGCCGGTCCCGTCGTGCCCGGCGATCCCGGGCCCCCTCGGCGACGACCGCAGGCTCCTGACGGGAGAGGTCATGAGCGACTACCCCCCGATCGCGGATCACGGACTGGTGGGCGACCTGCAGACCGCGGCGCTGATCGCCTCCGACGGGACGGTGGACTGGTGGTGCGCGCCGCGGTTCGACTCGCCGAGCCTGTTCGCCTCCCTGCTCGACAACGATCGGGGCGGCCACTGCCGTCTCGCCGTGGACTTCGGTCAGGACTGCGCGGTGCGCCAGCTGTACATGCCGGACACGCCCGTCCTCATCACCCGGTTCATGGCCCCGCAGGGCGTCGGAGAAGTCATCGACTTCATGGAGCCCATCGACTCCAAGGTCCCCGCCGACAGGCACCGCCTCATCCGCGTGGCCCGGGTGGTCCGCGGCAGTCTGCCCTTCGAGCTGCTGTGCCGGCCCCGCTTCGACTACGGACGCGCCTCGCACACGCTCAGCCACCTCGAAGACGGCAGTGTCGTCTTCCAGGGCCCCGACACCGACCTGCACCTCCAGGTGTCCGGCCCGGTACGGCTGCACGCCGACGGCGCCGACGTCACGAGCCGCTTCACGCTGAACGCCGGCGAGAACGCGGCGGTGATCCTCACCAGTGAGACGGGCACGGCGGCCGCCCGCAGCGGACGCCCCGGAGGGGCGATGCCGACCACCGAGGAGATCACGGCACTGCTCGACGCATGCCGTGACTTCTGGCTCGGCTGGTTGAAGTCCTGTCACTACAGGGGCCGCTGGCACGAGATGGTCATCCGTTCCGCCATCACCCTCAAGCTGCTCACCTACGCGCCGACCGGCGCCCCGATCGCGGCGGCCACGATGGGTCTTCCCGAGGAGGTCGGCGGCGAGCGCAACTGGGACTACCGCTACACCTGGGTACGGGACGCCTCCCTGTCCGTGCGCGCCCTGATCGACCTCGGCTTCACCGCCGAGGCGGACGCCTTCCGCCACTGGCTGCGGGAGCGGCTGGAAGCCGGCGCCACCGCTTCCGGCGAGCCCTTGCAGATCATGTACCGGATCGACGGGGAGCCCCGTCTCACCGAAGAGGTCCTGGAGCACCTGGAGGGCTACCGGCGCTCCGCCCCGGTCCGGGCCGGAAACGCCGCGGCCGACCAGATCCAACTGGACATCTACGGCGAGGCCGCGTACGCCCTCGCCCAGTCGAGCGACATCGGCGGCCTTCGCGGCTGGCGGGTGTTCGCGGAGCTCATCGACTGGCTGTGCGACCACTGGGACCGCCCGGACGAGGGCATCTGGGAGACCCGCGGCGGCCGTCAGAACTTCACCTACAGCCGTCTGATGACCTGGGTCGCCTTCGACCGTGCGATCCGGCTCGCCACCGCCCACTCCCGCCCGGCCGACCTGCCCCGCTGGCACGCGGCCCGTGACGCCGTGCTCCAGCAGATCACCGAAAAGGGCTGGAGCCGGAAGCGTTCGGCCTTCGTCCAGCACTACGACACCGACGTCCTCGACGCCTCGCTGCTGCTGATGCCCCGCGTCGGGTTCGTGTCCCCCACCGACCCGGACTGGCTCAGCACCCTGGACGCGATGGGCGAGGAGCTCGTCAGCGACAGCCTCGTCTACCGCTACGACCCCTCCGCCTCGCCCGACGGACTGCGGGGCTCCGAAGGCACCTTCAGCCTGTGCAGCTTCCTGTACGTCGAGGCACTCGCCCGATCCGGCCGGGTCCACCAGGCCCGCTACGCCTTCGACAAGATGCTCACCTACGCCAACCACGTCGGCCTGTTCGCCGAGGAGATCGGCCCGTCCGGCGAGCAGCTCGGGAACTTCCCGCAGGCGTTCACGCACCTCGCCCTCGTCGCCGCCGCCCTCGCCCTCGACGAGGAACTCGACCGCGCCGACCGGCAGGACGCCTGAGCAGCCGGACGCGAAGAGAGGCCAGGTCCCATGCCTGAGGATGCCGCCCTCGACAGCAGCGCCCGCGCCGCCCGTGCCGGGTCGCGGATGCTCGCCCCCCTCGCGCTGGCGCAGTTCATCTGCAGCTTCGCCGGCTCGAACATGAACGTGATGATCAACGACATCAGCCATGACCTGGACACCACCGTCCAGGGCGTCCAGGTCGCGATCACCGTGTTCCTCCTCGTCATGGCCGCCCTCATGATTCCCGGCGGGAAGGCGACGGACCGCTTCGGCCGCAAGCGGTGCTTCCTCGTGGGCCTGGCCGTCTACGGCGTCGGCGCCGTCCTCAGTGCCGTGGCACCCGGACTCGGTGTGCTGATCCTCGGCAACTCGATCCTCGAAGGCGTCGGTACGGCCCTCCTCATCCCGCCGGTGTACATCCTCACCACGCTGCTCTTCACCGACCTCACGTCCCGGGCCCGCGCCTTCGGCGTGATCATGGCCGCCGGAGGCATCGGCGCGGCCGCGGGACCGCTGATCGGCGGACTCATCACCTCGGCGATCAGCTGGCGCGCCGCGTTCGCGTTCCAGGCCCTCGTGATCGCGCTGATCATCTTCCTGAGCCGTGCCGTCGACGACCCCCTGCCGCCCGCCCCGGAGCGCCACTTCGACGTCAAGGGCTCGATCCTGTCCGCGGGCGGCCTGGTCCTGCTCGTCCTGGGCATCCTCGCCGCCGACGACGACCTCGGCCTGATGCTCGGCCTGATCGCCGCCGGCGTCCTCGTGCTGGCCTGGTTCCTCCACTGGATCCGCAGCGAGGAACGCGCCGGAAGGGAACCCCTGCTGTCCACGAGCCTCTTCCGCGAGCGCACCTCCAACCTCGGCCTGATCACCCAGAACGCCCAATGGCTGCTGCTCATGGGCACGTCCTTCACCGTGGCCACCTACCTCCAGGTCGTCCGCGGCTACGACGCCATCCAGACCGGCGTCATCTTCACCGCCGCCACCCTCGGCCTGCTCGTCTCCTCGCTCGCCGCGGAACGCCTCGCCGAGCGCCTCGCACAGCGGACGCTGATCATGACCGGCTTCGCCCTCGCCGTCGTCGGCGTCGGCGTCCTGATCGCCCTGGTCGCCGGCACGCCCAGCCCCTGGGCCTTCGCTCCCGGGCTGCTGCTGATCGGGCTGGGACTCGGCGTCATGCTCACCCCGTCCGTGAACGTGGTCCAGTCCGCCTTCCCCGAGGCTCAACAGGGCGAGATCTCCGGCCTGTCCCGAAGCGTCTCCAACCTCGGCTCCACCTTCGGCACCGCCATCGCCGGCACCATCCTGGTCGCCGACCTCACCGAGAACGCCTACGCCGCCGCCATGGCGACCCTCGCTCTGGCCGCACTCCTCGGCCTCCTCGCGGCCGCCCGCCTCCCCCGCGCCGCCCCCGACCGAAGCCGCCCGTAAACCCTGAGGCCGTGCTTGACGAAGCTCTCCGAGAACGGCTCCGACATGAGGAGGTCAGTCATGTACGCAGTGATCCGACGGTACGAAGGAGTCACCGACCCCGCCGAGGCAGGGCGCCGGGTGGACGAGGGATTTGTGCCCCTCCTCCGCCAGGTCCCCGGTTTCGTGGCGTACTACTGGGTGGACGCCGGTGACGGAGTGATGGTCTCCACCAGCGTCTTCGAGGACCGGTCCGGGGCCGAAGAGTCCATAAAGCGGGCAGCGGACTTCGTCAGGGACAACCTCGCACCGCTGCTCCCCAACAGTCCCCAGGTCACGGCCGGCCCGGTTCTGGCCGCTGGGTAGCCACCTGTGGAACAGGGCCGGGCTCCGGCCCTTTCTGTTCCGACGCCCGGCCCTTCACGGAGGTCCGGCCGGAGCAGGTTCCAAGACCCCGCTGGGCGTCGTGAACGGCAGGGGGACCGCCAGAACGCACCCTGGCCGCCTGCGACGGATCGGTGACGGCGGCCTAGGGACGCCCCGTCATGGAGCGGAAGGCCCGGTTGTCCTGGCCTGCCAGCTCCCGCCGTCCACCTGGTACACCGTCAGTCGGCGGTCGACGGCGTCACCGCCGTCGAAGGCGACGCGGCCGGTGACGCCGTCGAAGGCCAGCTGCTCGACGGCCTGCGGCAGTTTCGCGCGGGTGTCGCCGGCAAGGGTGCCGCCGTTCGCCTTCACGACGGCCTTCACCGCTTCGACGAGGGCCCAGGTCGCGTCGTAGGCGTAGGGGCCGTACCAGCCGGGCGGCTGCGCGTAGCCCGCCTTCTCGTACCGGGCGAGGAAGTCGCGTCCTGCCGCCGACTCCGTCGCGGGTGCGCCGATCTGGGTCGCGAGGTCCCCGTCGGCCCGGGGGTTCCCGGTGAGGTATGCCTGGTCGAAGATGCCGTCGCCGCCCATGAGGGGGATGGTCACGCCCGCCTGCTTGAGCTGCTGGGACAGCGGTGCCGCGGTGTCGTAGTAGCCGCCGAAGTAGACGGCTTCGGCCCCCGAGGCCCGTACCCTGAGGGTGAGGCCCGCGAAGTCGCGTTCCGCGGGATCGACGTGCTCGGTGCCGACGACGGTCCCCCCGAGCTTCTTCCATTCGGCGGTGAGGCCGGAGGCGACGGCGGTTCCGTGGGGGCTCGCGTCGTCGACCACGTAGAGCTTGGTCTTCCCGGCGCCGCGCAGGTACCGGGCGGCGAACGGCCCCTGGTCGGCATCCGTGCCGACCGTCCGGAAGTAGGTGGAGTACGGACGGACGCGGGTGCCCGTGGCCCAGTCGGGGCCCAGGGTCAGGGCCGGGTCGGTGTTGCCCGGCGACACGTTGACCACGCCCGCGCGGGAGAGCACGGGCACCAGGGTGCGGGCGACGGTGGAGTTGAGCGGGCCGACGACGCCGACCAGTTCGTCGTCGGACACGAACCGGGTGGCGTTGGCCGCGCCCTTGGCGGGGTCGGCCCCGTCGTCCACGGCCGTGAGTTCGAAGGTCACGCCGGGGACGTGTCCGGTCTCGTTGGCGGTCCTGACCGCGAGTTCGGCGGAGTTCCTGATACCGGCGCCCATCGAGGAGAGCCCGCCGCTGAGGGGCGCGTCCACCCCGATCCGCACCGTGACGGAGGACGCCGCCGACCCGCCGCCTCCCGCCCCGCCGCCGCTCCGCGGGTCGTCGTCACGGGTGAGGGACCAGGTCAGGAAGGACCCCGTGGCGAGCACGGCGAGCGCCGTCCCCAGAACCGCGGAGCGCCGGGTGAGGCCCCTGGGCCCCCTGGACGTCGGGTCGCCCTGCTCGGACGGAGCCGTCGCGTCGAGTGTGGGCGGCTGCTCGTCCGGGGCCGCGACGACCGGCGGGGCGGTCGGCCGGTCCGGCACGGGATGACGCGCGGGGCCCGCCCCGGCCTTGGAGGAGTCCGGGAGCGTGGGGGTCGCCACGGACGGCGTCGCGGACATCAGGACGCCCCTGAGCATTTCGGCCGCTTCCGCGGCGCCCACGCGTCGTCCCGGGTCCTTGGTGAGGAGGGCGTCCAGCACGGGCGCGAGCGGGCCGGCGTGGACCGGCGGCCGGTGCGGGCGGGTGAACACGGCCACGGCGAGGGCGTGGAGACCCTCCGCCTCGAACGGGGGGTGCCCCTCGACGGCGTGGTACAGGGTGGCGCCGAGCGCCCACAGGTCGTTGGCCGGGGTCGGGCGCTTGCCGTCGAGCTGCTCCGGCGGCATGTACTGCGGGGTGCCGATGACGATCCCGCTGTGGCTCAGCTTGGTCGTGGCGTCGGCGAGGTGGGCGATGCCGAAGTCGGTCAGGACGACACGGTCCTTGGCCAGGAGCACGTTGTCCGGCTTGATGTCGCGGTGGACGATCCGCGCCGCGTGCGCCGCGGTCAGCGCGTCGAGCACGGCGGCACCGATCTCCGCCACGCGCTGTACGGGCAGCCGGCCGTGGCTGCGGATCTCGGCGGCCAGGGACCGGCCGCGGACCAGCTCCATGACGATGACGGGAGCACCGCGGTGCTCCACGACGTCATGGACGGTGATGACCCCCGGATGGCTGAGAGTGACCGCCGCGCGCGCCTCGCCCGTGAACCGCCGGAGCAGCGCCTCACGGTCGGTCTCGTCCATGCCCGGAGGGAAGAGGATTTCCTTGACGGCGACTTCGCGTCCGAAGAGCTGCTGGTCAAGACCGCGCCAGACCCGGCCCATCCCGCCTTGGCCGATGCGTTCGACCAGTTGGTAGCGGCCGGCGATGAGTGCGTGGTTCTCCTCGGTCACGCGCACACTCTAGGTCCTGATGAGCCGGTCAGGTGGCGGAAAGACGATCGTCATGATGGCGGGAAGCGGTCTGCGGAACGGTGAGGCGCGGGCGGTGGACGTCCACGACGTCGTGGCGCAGGGCGTCCACCGGGTGCGGCAGCGGATCCACTTGAACACATGGAGGCCAGGGCGCCGCCCACGGCCGTCCTCGCGCACTGCCGGGACCGGCTCGCCGACTTCGAGGTCCCCCGGTACGCCACCGTCTCCGCCGAGGCGCTCCCGCGCAACGCGGGCGGCAAACTCCTCAAGAACCGGATCCGGGAACAGGTGCGGTGGGGCGCCCCGCGGCGTCCGGCGGCCCTTCGTGCCCGGGGAACACCGGTCTCATGCCGGAGACGTCACTCGCCCCGAGGGGCCGTGCTCTTCTCCGCGTAGGTCTCGAGGTAGGCGGTCACCAGGCGCTTCGCCTCCGTCATCGTCGCCTCGTCCCCGTTCCGGTCCTGCTGGAACGCGACGTCGAAGAGACGCCCGCCGGCTTCGAACGCCAGCTTCATCACGAGGATGGGCGTGTCGACGCGCAGCAGTCCGCGACCGATTCCCAGACGCCACAGCCGTTCCGCGACGCGATCGTCGAACTCCTTGACCAGGGCGCTCAGAGTCTCGTTACGGCCGGAGAACCAGAGTTGGACACAACTCGGATGGGCCCGGAAATACGCGACGATCGGATCGAACACGAGGGTCACGAGATCCGGAACCGATCGGAACTCCTCGCTGTCGATGCCGTCGAGCACACCGGCCAACGCCTCGCCGTGACGCTTGATGATGGCGGCGTCCACCTGATAGCGGTCGCTGAAGTAGTGGTACACGGAGGGCGTCGGAATCCCCGCCCGCTCGCCGATCGCCTTGAGGGTGGCCGCTTCGTAGCCGCTCTCGGCCAGGATCTCCTCCGCGGCGTCCAGGATCGCTCTGACCCGGGCCACTCCACGGCGCTGCAGTGCCGCTTCCGGCCGGGCAGGCGCCTGGTGCACCACCGGCGCGGCCCCCGCCGACCGGCCGCGCTTCGACCCGCCGGCACTCCCCTCAACCACGCGGTCCTCCAGCCGGACAAGCAAAGTCGATCATGAGTCGACACTCTAGCAAGGTGCTCTCGGGCGGTCTCCCGACCTTTTCCCTTGAGGGCCTCTCGACGAAATATGAAAAACAAATCGAATTTCGCACCTCTGGATGCTCGCACCACCGGCAGAGTACGGCCGAGTCAGCGTGCTTGTCGGCGAATAAGGAGGCGCTTATCCGTACGGCAACTCGCTGCTCGTGCGCGGCTCGACCGCATCGCCGGTCGTCGATCCGTCGCTGTCGCTGCTGGGAGCGGCACCTCCGGCGGACGCGGTCCTGGTGTACCGACCCCACGTCGAAGGGCCGCAGGTGAGGCCGGTGGAACGGAGGACCGCGGTGCGGCACCTGGACCGGCTGATGAGTGGAGGGCGGGTCGCGGAGGTGGAGGAAGGCCGGTTCCGCGCGTCGTGAGTTCGCGGCGGCCGGCCGGGGCGCCCCGTGCCGGTGGCGCCCGGAACCGAGGGAGCTCATCCTCACCGTGCCGGAACTGCAGGCGAACTCCACGCTGCGCTGCGCCGCCTGGCATGCCCTTGTCGCGGAATTCGAGGAATTCGAGGAATTCGCGGCGGAGCGGCTGCGCCGGCCGGTGGACGCCCTGATGCCCCAGGCCCTCGCCCACGGCGTCCTCGGCGCCGCCACAGCGGCCTTCGAGCACTGGCTGCACGACGAGGAAGCCGACCTGGGCCGGCTCTTGGACCTGCTGTTCGCCGCCGGCCGGCTCTTCGCGCCGGCCGGCCACGCCCGGCCCGTCCTGGAACAGACGGTCCTGACCGGCCTCGACGCGGAGCGCTCGCCGTGCGTCGAGGTGCTGTCCGGCGCGTACGAGACGGCCCGGCGGCCGTCTCGCCGCTCCCGGGACGGGTGACGAGCCGGGCCCGTTCCGGCCTGTCGTCCGAAACCGCCTACGATGACCGCCCATGAGCACGAATGACGACCGAAGACCCCTGGTCGACGGACGCTTCCGACTGATCTCCCGACTCGGCAGCGGCGGCATGGGCACCGTCTGGCGCGCCCGCGACATCGCCCTCGACCGCGACGTCGCCCTCAAGGAGGTCCGCCCGCCCGATCCCGCCGTCGAGGACGCGAACCCCGGATTCGCCGCACAGCTGCGCGAACGCGCCGTCCGCGAAGCCCGCGCCCTGGCCCGGCTGTCGAACCCGCACGTCGTGACGATCCACCACATCGTCGAGCCGCAGGACGGCTCGCACCCGTGGATCGTGATGGAGCTCGTCGAGGGCAGCTCCGTGTACGACCGGCTCGCCGCGGGCCCGATGCCCGTCCCCGAGGTGCTCGCCCTCGGCCGTCAGGTCCTCTCCGCACTGCGCGCCGCGCACACCGCCGGCATCCAGCACCGCGACGTCAAACCCGCCAACGTCCTGCTCCGCCACGGAGGCGGGGCCGTGCTCACCGACTTCGGCATCGCCGCGTTCGACGGCGCCACCTCCCGGCTCACGTCCACCGGCGACCTGATCGGCTCGCCGGAGTTCATCGCCCCCGAGCGGGTGCGTGGCGAGGAGGGCAACCCGGCCTCCGACCTGTGGTCGCTCGGCATGCTCCTGTACGTGGCGGCCGAGGGCCACCACCCGCTGCGCCGCGCCACCGGCCTCGCGACCGTGGTCGCGGTGCTCGACGACCCGATCCCCGCGCCGGTGCGGTCCGGCGCGCTGGGGCCCGTACTGACCCGGCTCCTCGTCCGCGATCCTGCGCAGCGGCCGGACGGGGCGCTCCTGGACCGGCTGTTGGCGGAGGCGGAGGCGGCGGCGCAGGCGGAGGGCGGCACGGCCGCGGCTCCTGCTCCCCCTGCTGTTCCTGCCGCCGTTCCTTCTGCGCCCGTCGCCGTCCCTGCCGCCCCCGGCCCGTACGCGCCGACGCCCGCGCCGTACCCTCACCCCGCCTACGGCCCGCCCGCCGCGCCGGGCGCGGGCTTCGGCCCGCCGACGCTGCCCACCTCCGCGCCCTCGAACCCGCGCAAGCGCGCCGCGGGCGTCGCCGTCGGCCTCGCGCTGGCGACCGCCGCGGTGATCGGCGTTGTGAATCTGCTCCCCGACGGCAACGACGGTGGTGACGGCAGCGGCGGGACCTCCGGGGCGAAGGGGAGCACCTCGCCGACCGGCGCCGTGCACACCCCCGGCCAGGGCTCGGGTACCGGCACGGTTCCGTCCGCCTCCGCGCCCGCGGTCCGCGGCAGCCTCCTCACCACCGCCAACGTCCGTGCCGTCATCGCGGAGCTCCGCCGGGTGAGCGGCACCACGACGATCAAGGACCTGACGGTCTATGAGGAGTACGCCCTGGCGAACATCCCGACCCGGCCCGGCGCGAAGACCTACGACGCGTACGAGTACCGGGCCGGCGTGGCCAGGAAGACCGGCCCCGGCGGCACCATCAGCGCCGACGATGCCGACGAGCAGCCCTTCGACGTGTCCACGATGCCCTGGGACAGCCTCCCCGCGCTGATGAAGCGCGGCGAACGCGACCTCAAGGTGGACGACCCCACGATGCGCTACGTCGTCGTCGAACGCTGGACCTTCAACGACGACCGTCCGACACTGCGCTTCTACCTCAGCAACGACTACCAGGCCAGCGGCTATCTCGCTGCCGACGCCTCCGGCAAGGTCGTGTCGACCCTGCCCGCGTCCTGAGGTCACCGCCTCTGCGGATCGTGGCCGTCCGCAAAGGCTCCTGGAACGCCGCCGTCTGCCCGACCGATCGGCCGGCCCGAGCCGTGACCACCCGGCCCGGGCCGGCCCGCCCCCCCGTCGAGGGCTGCGACCTCCGCATGCTCCGGGCCGAGGATCCGTACGAAGGTCCGCGTCGTCGGCGTCGAGTTCCAGGGCAGGTGGCAGTACGTGGCCACCTGCCCATGCGGTCGGCAGTACGCCCGTCGGGACTCCGACCGGGCGTTCTTCGTCACCATCGCCGTCGCCGGCGGCGGACTGAAGAAAGGAGCGCGGTGAAGATCCACGTCTACGGCTACCGCGGCGTCCGGCATTGGCGCTACCGGGCTGTCTGCCCCTGCGGCTGGTCCCTCGACACACACGCCGCCGCCATCCCCCTGCTCCCCCTCTCCATCCGGGACCACCGCCGCGCGTGCCGGAAGCACACGTGCACCTCCGTGGGCACGCGACCCACGACAGAGGGAAGGAGCGCAGGGACGGCTTCGATCAGGGGAGGGTGACGTTGTTGAGGGCGTTGTGGGTGGGCAGGGTGTCGGCGGCGTTGTCCTGCTGGTCGCCGTTTCCGAAGCTCTGGGACAGGAGTCCGAGCCCGGGAAGGTTGTTGCCGACGCTGTCGGCCGACGCCGCCCCGGCCGAGGCGAGGACGGCGGTGGCGGCGACAGCGGCGGAGGCGAGAACGCGGCGCTTGAAGATCGTCATGCCGTGCTCAACGAAGCCGGCCGCGACAGGGCACGGGCCTCATGCCGCCTGCCGCCGTTGCCGACGCTGCTCGGGGTCCGCCGGTACGAGTTCGTCGACGGCCGCGAAGGACGGCGCCGTGGCGTCCGCGAGCCCGTACGCCGCCGCCCGGCCGGGGACGGGGCGCCGGACCCGTGTCGTACCTCCGTGATACTCATGCCCCATGAGCCAGTTCCGCGACTTCAACCTCAAGCTGCTCGTCATCGAGGAGCTCATGTACGGCCCCGAGCCGCTCCTCCCGGTCTACGACCTGCCCGCTCAGCTGGCCGAACGGGGCATCGGCGACCCCGCGTCCTACGTCCTGGAGAACGGCCTCCACGCGGAGGTGCTTCCGGAGGCCCGGGACCATTTCGAGGCCCTGGAGATCCCGGCCGAACTGCTCGCCCGGGTGGAAGAGCTGTGCTTCGACGCCGGGGCGGACGTCTTCCGGCACTGCGCCCCCGCCTGGGACGGCGAGGACGACCTGTTCGACGTCCGCTCCCTCGACGACCTCGCGCTGCTGCCCAACCTGCGGGAGGTCACCTTCGTGGAGGACGGCGTCCTGGCCGTGCCGGACGCGGCGAAGGCCTTCGCCGCACGGGGCATCGACACCGACTGATCCCGCCCCCGTTCGTCGTCCGTTCTCCCCGGCCGGGGAAGGCCGCACACCACCGTCACACGGACGCCTCCAGCGACGACGGCTGTTTCGGCAGCTCTGCCGCGTGTGCCACCGTCAGCCTCGACACCGCACGCGTCGGCGCCGCTTGTCCCGGGAAGCGGGGCAGGCGCGCCTTCCAGCGTCGGCCGGGTGGTGGTCAGCCCGCCTGTGGAAGTGCCGGAGGCACCCGTGGAGCCGGTGCGCCACCTCTTGCTCAGAAAGAGGCCGGCGGCCCGTACACACCGGCCAGCTCGACCGCCAGGCGGGCGAGCCGTTCCCTCGCCTCCGGCGGGTCCAGCACCTCGACGCGTGCCCCCAGCCCGGCCAGCTGTGTCGCGATGACCTCCGGCGTCGGCCCGTCGACCCGTATCTCCGTCCACCCGTCGGGGAGCACCGGACCGACACGCAGGCGCCCGTCGAACAGCCGCTCCAGGATCGCCATGGCACCCGGTTCGGCCCGGGCCCGGACCGTCGCCGCGTACAGCCGCTCCTCCAGGCGCGCGGCGAACGAACGCCAGACCGTGGGGAGATCGAAGCCGGGTGGCCGTACGACGGGCTCGCCGGTCACCTCGACCGAGGTGACCCGGCTGAGCCGGAAGGTTCGCAAGCCCCGCTCCGTCTCGGCGACGAGGTAGTCGTGACCGGCCTTGGCCACGAGCCCGAGCGGGTGGACGGTTCGCACGCCGGCGGGCTTGCCGGGCCCGGCGTACCCGAGCCGCACCTGGATCCCGTCCACCACGGCCCGCCGGAGCGCATCGAGGTGCGGCCCGGTGGCCGTGGCGTCGGCGCGCGACCAGTTCGTGCCGTCGTTGAGGCCGGCCTGCGACGCGGCCTCGGCGCCCGCACGCAGGGGCGCGGGCAGCGCACGGACCAACTTGCGCAAGGCCGTGCGGAGTTCGGGCGTGGTCGACGAAGGGCCCGCGAGCAGGAACAGTGCCCGTGTCTCCTCGGCGGTCAGCCCGGTGAGGTCCGTACGGGCGCCGCCGACCAGCGACCAGCCGCCGCCGCGGCCACGCTGCGAGTAGACGGGGATGCCCGCAGTGGCCAGGGCCTCCAGGTCGCGGCGCGCGGTCCGCGGCGACACTTCGAGTTCGGCGGCGACCTCGGCCACGGTCACACGGGTGCGCGTTTGGAGGAACAGCAGGGTCGCCACCAGGCGATCGGCTCTCATGCCGATCATTCTCTTCTGGAAAGTGGCCAGGAGATGACCTGTTCGGCTTCCAGGATGAGGTCATGACGCACATCGAGAACACCCCGCGCCCCACTGTCACCCCTGACCTCACCGGCGACCCTCGCCGGGGCCTGTTGAAGGCGATCGCGCTGGCCGGACACACCGTCGCCGCGGTCCGGCCCGAGCAGCTCGACGAGCCCACGCCCTGCACCGAGTTCACCGTCCGGCGGCTGGCCGGGCACCTCGTCGCCGTCCTGCGCCGGATCGCCCTCGCCGGACGCGGCGGCGACGTGACGACTCTCCCCACGGTCGCCGACGACCTCGCGGACGCCGAATGGCAGGAGGCGTGGGACGCCGCGGTGCGTGAGGTCGAGGAGGCGTGGGCGGATCCCGCGGTCCTGGGCCGGACGCTGACCCTGCCGTTCGGCAGCCTTCCGGGTGCTGCCGCGGCAGCCGTCTGGACCTCGGAATTCACCGTGCACACCTGGGACGTGGCCACCGCGACCGGACAGTTCCCGGACTGGGACCCCGAACTCGTGGCGGTCTCGTACGCCGCCATGAGGCGCGGGCTGCCCGCCGGGCCGCGTGACGGTGCGCCGTTCGGGGCCGCGGTGGACGTCGACGCGGACGCGCCGGCCATCGACCGTCTCGTGGCGTGGTGCGGACGCAAGCCGTAATCGGCGCGCAGAACAGGGAGGGCGGCCTCATGACGGGGCCGCCCTCCCTGCGCGTTCGGGCCGTACGGGGGAGACGGTCGGCGCAGACGCCGGTGAGTTCGACGATGTGCTCCACCGGCGAGGTGGGATCCGTGCGTCGGTGGGACGGGGGTTGCGAACAGCTAATGAAAATGATTATCGTCACGGTGTCCATGAGGGCCATGGACATGACCCATGGGGGGTTCCTTTGCATACCCGTAAGCGCCTGATGATCGTCACCGGCGTCGCCGCCACCGTGCTTGCGGTGGCCGGGCTCAACAGCTCCGCCTTCGCCGCGACCACGCTCTCCACCGGTCACGTCGACGTCATGGACGCGGACTGGGACGGCGCCGCGCTCACGCTGCACGTGCACGACGAGACGAACGCGGTCGAGTACGACCCGGCCGACGCCGTCCTCTTCGTGCCGGCCGCCGCCAAGACCGCGCGCCCGACCGGCACGCAGTACGCCTTCCTCGGCACCGGAGCCCAGGTCTGGGTCCTGCCGCAGGACCAGGCCGCGGCGACCGCCAAGAACGTCCTGTGGCCCGGCATCTCCACCGAGCACCTGGCCACCGGCGTGTTCGCCAACGACACCGTGCAGTACAAGCTCGGCACGGTGACCCGCGACGGCGCCGCCACCGACGACTTCAGCGTCTACAAGGTCAACGGCTCGACCGTCGACCGCTACTACGACAGCGGCACCACCACCTCGTACAAGACCAAGACGTTCGCCGTCGGCACCCACGACCACGCCAACTGGGCCTTCGAGGAGCCCGGCACCTACAAGGTGACCTTCACCGTCACCGGCACCGTCGGCGGCGTGACCAGGTCGGCCACCGACACGTACACCGTCACCGTCACCAACTGACCGGCGACCAGGCCGCGGTGACCCGCCCGTGCCCGCCGCGCGGGCGGGTCACCGCCTCGGCAAGGAGGCAGGACCGATGAGCGTCCTGACACACGGCCGACGCGCCGTCGCGGCGACCGCCGCCACCCTGGCCGCCGCGCTGCTCGCCGCAGCCGCCGGACTGGTCGCCGCGGGCAGCGGGACCGCCCACGCCGGCAGCGGCGCCGTCGTGCTGGCCCGGGGCGACATCGACTTCGTACCGCAGCTCGCCGACGGGCGGCTGGATCTGCGGATCGCCGACCGCACCGGCAGCGGAACGGTGATGCGCGAGCCGTCTGACGTGGTGCTGCACGTCGTGCCCGAGGCGAAGGAGTCGATCCTCTCGCCCGTCAATCCCGTCCTGGGCGACGGACTGTACGGATGGTTCCTCAACGGCCGTCACGCGAAGGACGTCTTCGCCCTGACACCCGGCTGGACAGGTCCGGCCGGCGCGCAAGCGGTCGAGGTCACACTCGACCGCACCCAGGGGGAGGGGCGCTTCGCGCTCTACACCTTCACCGAAGAGATGGAGTGGTCCGACCAGGAACCCGTCCAGCACCTCGACAGCGACGACCCCGCGTATCGCTCCTTCGTGCTGCCCCAGGGGGCGGAACGGTTCGCTCCCACGTGGGGCTTCGCCGCCGAAGGCGTCCACCGGCTCACCCTCACCGTCAGCGCCACCCTGGCAGACGGGAGCAAGGTCAGCGACACCGAGACCCTCGCCGTCGCCGTCGGGGCCACCGACCCCACGCAGGTACGGCCGGGTGACGGCAGCATCCCGACAGCCACGCCCACGCCCACCGCCACCCCTTCCACGTCCGCCCCGACGCCGACCCCGACGGCGCCGGCCGCGTACGTCATCGACGACGGACACATCGACCTGGCCGCGCGGCCGGGAGAGGGCGGAAAGCTCGCCTTCCAGATCAAGGACGGAACCCTCCAGAACCCGCGGTGGCACGAGCCCGACGACGTCGTCATCCACGTCGGACCCGCAGCCAAGCGCCGTATCAGTGAGGCGTACGCCTTCCTCGGCACCCCCGGAGAGCCCGTCTGGTGGCTCCCGTCCAGCCGGCTCGCCGGACTCGTCTGGCCCGGCTGGAGCACCGAAGGCTTCCCCGCCTCCCAGGTCAGGGGCAGGATCACCTACCGGCTCGACTCGCTCCGGGGCCCGGGCACGCTCGCCGTCGTCAACGACAACTCGATGGACAGCACCGTCCTCGTCAACAGCGGCGACGGACTGCCCGACGCGATCGAGCACACCGCCGGCAGCCACTCCCACTCCGCGTGGGCCTTCACCGAGGAAGGCGTCTACCGTACGACGTTCACCGTCGCCGCCACCCTCGCCGACGGCACGAAGGTCAGCGACACGGCGACGATCGCCTGGGCGGTCGGGGCCGTCGACCCCACCACGGTGAAGCCGGGGAAGGGCACCGAGCCCACCGCTCCCACGACCGCCCCGCCCACCGGGACGCCGACCACGCACCCGACAGCCACACCGACCGTCCCCCCGGCCACCACCCCGACCACCCCGGGCCCGTCCCTCCCCCCGTCCGCACCGGCCTCCGGCGGAACGAACCACCCGCAGGGCACGGACACTTCCCGGGCGGGTGACGGCGACGCCGGGAACGGCGGGCAGGCCGCCGGCGGGTCGACCGGTGGGCCGACCGGCGGCAGCCTGGCCTCCACCGGCGTCCCCGCCCTCCTGCCGATCGGCCTGGCGATCGCCGCGATCTGCGCCGGAGCGGTGGCCCTCCTGGTCGCCCGCCGTCGCGAGGACGCGTCCGACCCCGCCCACTGACCACCGGCTCCGGGGGCTCACAGCCGTCCCTCCCGTCCCCGGAGCCGGTCCTCCGTACCCACCAAGGAGTTTCCGTCGTGCGCACCACCGCACCACGTAGAACCGCTCTCGCACTGACCGTTGCCCTGCTACTGGCCGGCTGCTCCGGCCGCGGCCCAGGAGAGTCCGACGCCGCCCTGACGGTCTCGACGACCACGGGCATCCTCGCCGACCTGGTGCGCCAGGTCGGCGGCGAGCGCGTCGACGTCACCTCGATCGTCCCGCACCACGGCGACCCGCACTCCTACGAGCCCAGTCCGAGCGACACGGCCAAGGTCGCGCGGGCCGACGTCGTCTTCTCCAACGGGCTGCTCCTGGAGGAGCCCGGGATCATGAAGATGATCCACAACAACGCCCGCACAGGCGCGCCGAAGATCGAGATCGCCGACGAGCTGGAGCGGTTCGGCGGCCACGTCATGAAGCTGGAGGAGGACCTCGGACTCGACGTCCTGTGGCTCGGCTGGGCCGTGGAGGGCGAGGTCGCCGGCGACGGCGCCCACGTCCGTACCACCGCCGTGAAGCTCACCGGCCCGGGCGACCTGCACGTCTACCTCACCGACACCCTCGGCAACCCCACCAGCTACATCGACTCGACCGACGGCCTCGACGCGAAGGACTCCTTCACCCTGCCGCCCGAGGCGCACACCCACGTCAACTGGGTCTTCACCAAGCCGGGTACGTACGAACTGACCGTACGCGGCCGGGTCGAGGCCCTGGACGGAACGACCACCGACGCCGGGCAGGGCACCGTCACCTTCACCGTCGGCGGCGCCGCGCACAACAAGGCGGCCCGGGGGCGCAGGACCCTCGACGGCGGACACGCCGACCTCACCCTCGACGCCCGGCAGAAGTCCGTCTACGTACGGACCGACGACAAGGCCACCGGCGAACGGGCGCGCATACCCGGCACGGCCGTCGCGCTGAACGTCCCCGACCGGGCGAAGCGGAAGGTCCCCAAGGAGCAGCAGTACCGCTTCCTCGGCGCCGCCGGCCAGGACATCTGGGTCCTGCCGCAAGCCGTCATCGGCAAGCACGTCCACGGCGACATGGACCCGCACGCCTGGGGCGACGTCTCCAACGCCGAAGCCTACGTCCGCCGCATCGAGGCCGAACTCACCGAGGCCGACCCCGCGGGCAGGGCCGCCTACGCGCGCAACACCGAGGCGTACCTGCGCACGCTCGCCGACCTCCACCAGAACGTCGCCACCACCCTCGCGACCGTCCCCGCCGCCCACCGCAAGCTCATCACCACGCACGACGCGTTCGGTTACCTCGCCCAGGCGTACGG
The DNA here is from genome assembly GCF_044544765.1 of Streptomyces sp. NPDC053513. Lineage (NCBI taxonomy): Bacteria > Bacillati > Actinomycetota > Actinomycetes > Kitasatosporales > Streptomycetaceae > Streptomyces > Streptomyces sp. NPDC053513. Next base: position 58,966 of record NZ_JBITXP010000017.1, on the reverse strand, counting down.
GATGGAGATCGCCGGCTTCGTCGTGCCCGTACCGAGCCAGGAACCGAGCGCGGCCGAGGTCGAGCGGCTGCGCCGCACCATCCGGGAGAAGAAGGTCCCGGCCGTCTTCCTCGAACCCAACCTCGCCGCACGCGCCGACATCCTGCGCCGCGTGGCCCAGGACGAGGGCGTGGGCCTGTGCACGATCTACGGCGACTCCTTCGACGACAAGGTCCACGACTACGTCGGGATGATGCGCCACAACGCCGACGAACTCGCCCGCTGCCTGGGCGGAAAGGGAAGCACGACCCGATGACGAGCCCACGGAAGAAAGGGGCACCCGGCCGGATCGCGCTGGGCTGCGCCCTCGGTACGGCCCTGATGCTGGCCCCCGCCGCGGCCGCCGTCGCGGCCCCCGACGAGCCCGGCACGGCCGCGACGGCGACGCCCGGAGCCCCCGCGGCACCGGTCACCGGTTCGTCGGTCGACGTCGACGACAGCCACCTGACGGTCGTACCGGACGACGCCGCGTACGCGTTTCTCGGCGAGCCCGGCGCGCGGGTGTGGGACGTCGCGGAGCCCGCCGGCACCGCCGGACTGACCCTGACGGGAGTCGAGGGCCCCGGAGCCCTCGTCATCCACCGCACGGGGGAGGGGGCGGCCCCCGAGCCGCTGGCGCACAGCGGCGGCGCCGACGGCTGGCCCGTGGACGGCTACCCGATCCCGCCCCGCCCCGCCGGTACCGCGCTGCCGCCCGCGGCCCGCTGGGCGTTCACCGCCCCGGGGACCTACCTGCTCACCCTCGCCCCCACCATGGCGGAGACGGCCCCGGTCCGCCGGACGACCACGCTGACGGTACGGGTCGGCGACGCCGCCCTCGCCACGCCACCCCCCTCCTCCCCGCCCACGGCCGAACCCGTGCCGCCCGTCGAGGGCGACTCCGGCGCCGCCCCCGGGCGGGTCCGGACCGTCGTCCCGCCCTCCGCCGGGCACGCCCCGGCCCCGGCCGCCGCACAGGCGGGCAGGGAGTCGGCCGGCGCCGTGACGACGGCGGAGGAACCCGCCACGACGAAGGCCGCCACGGAGAAGAAGGTGCTTGAGGAAGGGCACGTCGACATCGCCGCACGGGTCGTCGACGGGAAACTGCAGATCCAGGTCGAGGACGGCACGGTCGCCGGGAAGACCACCTGGCGCGAGCCGTCCTCGGTGGAACTCCACGTCAAGCCGGCCGCGAAGAAGCGGATCCCGGCCGGAAACGCCTTCTCCTTCCTGGGGCGGGCCGGCGACCCGGTCTGGCTGCTCGACCAGGTCCAGCAGGAGGGCCTGCTGTGGCCGGGCTGGTCCACCGACAACGTCGAGGCGGGCGCCCTCAAGGGCGGCGTGAAGTTCGCCCTGGCGAAGGCCGAGGGGCCCGGCGGCTTCGCCCTCTACACGTACGACGGACTGGCGGGCGCGAACGTCCTGTTCGACAGCAAGGACGGCGTGCCGGACACCATCGACGTCCCGGCCGACACGCACGCCCACGGCGGTTGGGCCTTCAGCGGCGAAGGCGTCCACCGGCTCACCGTCTCCATGACCGGCACCCTGGCGAACGGCTCGGCCACGACCGACACGGAGACGCTCACGTTCGTTGTCGGCGACAAGAAGGGCCCGGGGTCCGTCAGCCCGCCGGGCGGCGGGTCCGGCAGTGGGTCCGTCGGCGGATCCGGGACCGGAGGGTCGTCCTCGGGTACGGGCGACGAGCCGGACTCCAACGGCGCCGGCACGACCGCGTCCGGTGGAAGCGGGAACAGCGCGGGGGACAGCAAGGGCCCCTCGGGATCCATGGCCGGCACCGGTGCCGGAGACGTGGCGCTCATGGGGATCGGCGCCGTGGCGCTCGCCGCCGCCGGTGCCGCCCTGGTCGTGTTCAACCGCCGCCGGGACCAGCGGAACGGAGCGAGGCCATGAGCGACGGCGATCCCCTCCTGCGGGCCGAAGGCGTCACCGTCGCCCTCGGCGGTCGCATCGCCCTCCGGGATGCGTGCCTCTCCGTCGGCGCGGGCGAGCTGGTCGGGCTGATCGGACCCAACGGCGCCGGCAAGACGACCCTGCTGCGCGCCGTCCTCGGCCTCACCCCCCTGTCGGCCGGCCGCGTCCTGGTGGCCGGGCGGCCCGTGTCGGAGGCGCGGCGACTGATCGGCTACGTCCCCCAGCGCCACGAGTTCGCCTGGGACTTCCCCGTCGACATCGCGGGAGCCGTCCTGTCCGGCCGAACGCGGCGCATCGGCTGGTTGCGCGGGCCGACGACGGCGGACCACGCCGCGGTGGACCGGGCGCTGGAACTCACCGGCCTCACGGACCTGCGGCGCAGACCCGTCGGCGAGTTGTCGGGCGGCCAGCGGCAGCGGGTCCTCGTGGCCCGTGCCCTGGCCGCCGAGCCCCGAACCCTGCTTCTGGACGAGCCGTTCACCGGCGTCGACGTCCCCACGCAGGAGCTCCTGAACGACCTGTTCGGCCGGCTGGCCGAGGACGGAACGGCCCTGCTGATGACCACACATGACCTGGCGGCCGCCGCCCGCACCTGCACCCGCGTCGTCCTGCTCAACCGGACGGTGGTCGCGGAGGGCGGCCCGGAGCTGCTGTCCGACCCGGACCGGATGCTCCGGGCCTTCGGGCTGGACCGGGCGGGCGCCGCGGGAGCGACGGAGGCGGCGGCGTGATCGACTTCCTGCTCGGCCCGTGGGAACTGCCCTTCATGCAGCGGGCCTTTGCGGTCGCCGCGGTCGTCGGCCTCGTCTGCGGGGTCGTCGGCGTCTTCGTCGTCCTGCGGGGCATGGCCTTCATCGGCGACGCCGTGGCCCACTCCGCGTTCCCCGGCGTGGCACTCGCCTACGCCCTGGAGGGCAACCTGCTGCTCGGCGGCGCGGCCGCCGGCATCACCACTGCCGTCCTCATCGCCTTCGTCTCCCAGAACCGGAGGCTGAAGGAGGACACCGTCATCGGCGTCTTCTTCGCGTTCGCCTTCGGCCTCGGCATCGTCCTCGTGTCCACCCGGGACAGCTGGACGACCGACCTGTCCTCCTTCCTCTTCGGCCAGGTCCTCGCCGTCGGCCCCGAGGACGTGTGGACCGTGGCGGGACTCGGAGCCGTGCTCGTCACCGTCGTTCTCCTCCTGCGCAAGGAACTCGTCGCCGTCACCCTCGACCGCGAGACGGCCCGCGCCGCCGGCCTGCCCGTCTTCCGCCTCGACCTGCTCCTCTACATCGTGGTGACGACGACGATCGTCATGTCGCTGGAGGCCGTCGGCAACGTCCTGGTCCTCGCGCTGCTCATCACCCCGGCCGCGACCGCCCGCATGCTCACCGACCGGCTCGGCGTCATGACCGTCCTGGCGTCGGGCATCGGCTGTGCCGGCACGCTCGGCGGGCTGTACGTGTCGTACGCGTACGACCTGGCGGCCGGCGGCTCCATCGTCGTCGTCCTCACCGGGCTCTTCGCCCTCACCTGGTGCCTGGCCCCCAGGCACGGCCTCCTGGCCCGCGCCCGCCGCAGGGCGGCGCCCGCGGCGCTGCCCGTGCCGGAGGCGGCAGGGTAGGCGGCGGACGGGAGACGGAGGAACGAGAGTGGGGGGGGGGGGGGGGGGGGGGGGGGCGCGCGCCGGGGGGGGGGGGGGGGCGGGGGGGGGGGGGGGGGGCGGCGGCCCCCCCGCCCCCCCCCCCCGCGCCGCGGGGGGCCGCGCCCCA
>NZ_JBITXP010000017.1:0-55252 GCF_044544765.1 Streptomyces sp. NPDC053513 | reverse complement strand
GGGGGCCGGGGCGGCGGGGGCGGGGGGGGGGGGGGGGGGGGGGGGGGGGGGGGGGGGGGCGGGGCGGGGGGGGGGGGCCGGCCGCCGGGGCGCCCCCCCCCCCCCCCCACGGTGCTTGGACGTGACGGCAGTGGGAACAGGTCGAGCCGGTACTTCTCCACCCGGGGCGATCGCTGCTCGGCGAGACCGGCGAGCAGCTTCCGGTAGTAGGGGAGCGCGCCCGTGATCTCCGCGGCGCGCTCGTCCCGCAGGGCGGCGCCCCGAAGGACCTGACGAAAAGAGCCGGGCCGGACGGTGCCGTGGCTGCGACCACCGTCCGGCCCGGAGTATGTCGGGCAGGTGTTTCAGGCCGCCTGCTCGTGCGCGCAGGCGTCTTCGATGCCGTACGTCTCCCAGGCGGGGAAGTCGTCGTCGGCGGGGACGGTCTCGCCCGGCACCAGCAGGCAGGCTTCCAGCGCCGCGTGCAGGGCGTCGACGCGCAGTCCGGTGCCGATGAAGACGAGCTCCTGGCCCTGCGTGGTGTCCGGGCCGCGTGCGCCGGACGGTTCGAACCGGGCGACGGCGCCGGCCTGGGACCACAGTCCGGTCACCCGGGGCCGGGTGGCGAGCCGGAAGAAGCCCTTGGAGCGCAGGACCCGCCCGAAGGCACCGCTGTCGAGGCCCTTGGTGACGAAGGTCCACAGGCGCCCGGGGTGGAAGGGCAGGTCGGAGCGGAAGACGAGCGAGGAGATGCCGTACTCCTCGGTCTCCGGCACGTGGTCGCCGTTGAGCTCCTTCACCCAGCCGGGGGCCTGCTGCGCCTTCTCGACGTCGAACAGGCCGGTGCCCAGGACGTGTTCGAGGGGCACGCGTCCGCGGACGGCGGGGACGATCCGCGCCTCCGGGTTGAGCCGGGACAGCGTGGCGCGCAGCCGACGCGCCTCGTCGGGCTCGACGAGGTCGAGCTTGTTGAGGACGATGACGTCCGCGAACTCGACCTGGTCCATGAGGAGGTCGCTCACGGTGCGCTCGTCGTCCTCGTACTGGTCGAGCCCGCGCGCGACGAGTTCGTCGCCGCCGCCCAGCTCGGGCAGGAAGCCGGCGGCGTCCACGACGGTCACCATGGTGTCGAGCCGGGCGAGGTCGCCGAGGGTCGCCCCGTCGTCGCGGGGGAAGGAGAACGTCGCGGCCACGGGCATCGGCTCGGAGATGCCGCTCGACTCGATGAGCAGGTGGTCGAAGCGGCCCTCCCGGGCGAGCCGGTCGACCTCCTCCAGGAGGTCGTCGCGCAAGGTGCAGCAGATGCACCCGTTGGTCATCTCGACCAGACGCTCCTCGGTGCGGGACAAGGCCGCCTCACCGCCGCGCACGAGCGTGGCGTCGATGTTGACCTCGCTCATGTCGTTGACGATGACCGCGACCCGCAGCCCTTCGCGGTTGCCGAGGACGTGGTTGAGGAGGGTGGTCTTCCCGGCCCCGAGGAACCCGGAGAGGACCGTGACGGGGAGCCGGTCGTCGTACGGGGGCACGCGCTCAGCCCTCGGGCCGGATGAGGCCGCGCTCGTACGCCTTCACCAGCCGCTGCGGGACCCGGTGAACGACGCCGTCCACGGTGACCGGCACCAGCTGGGGCGTGGTCGCCTTCCACTGGGCGCGGCGGTGACGGGTGTTGCTGCGGGACATCTTCCGTTTGGGGACGGCCATGGGAACTCCTCGGTCTCGGGGGTGACACCCCGAGGCTATATGAAAATGGATCCCATTATCAACAATGAAGGGGTGGAGTGAGGTCCTGCGGGGGAGTGCCGAGTCGGTTCCGTGTGACACCGCGGCCTCTCGGGTGTCCGCGTGCGGCCCCGGGCCCCCTCGGGGCCCAGCGGGTCCACACGCGGACGTGGGTGCCCCTGAACGCCCATGGCGTCCATTTCCCATGGAGGGCTACGGTTCGCCACCGGCCGCCGGAGCTGGGAACGACGTCATGTCCGCCTCTACCAGGAGGACTTGGTCACTCCCGGAAGGAAGCCGGCGTGTGCCTGCCGGCGTGCCTGTACGCGGGAGAGGCCGAACTTGCGCAGGTAGCCGCGGGGGCGGCCGTCCGTGCTGTCGCGGTTGCGCACGCGCGTGGCGCTGGCGTCGCGCGGCTGTCGGCGCAACTCCGCGAAAGCGGCGTCCCGTTCGGCCGCCGTGGAGGACGGGCGCCGGATGATCTCCTTGAGCTCGGCCCGCCGGGCGGCGTACCGCTCGACGATCTCCTTGCGCTTCTCGTTCTTCGCGATCTTGCTGCGCTTCGCCATCAGACCTTCCCCCCTCGTGCGCGGATGCGCGCCACGGCGGCTTCGACGCCGATCGCGTCCACCGTCTTGATCGCCCTGGCGCTCAGGGTGAGCCGGACGTGCCGTCCCTCGCTGGGCAGCCAGTAGCGCTTGCGCTGGACGTTCGGGCCGAAACGGCGTGAGGTGCGCCGGTGGGAGTGGGAGATCGTGTTGCCGAAGCCCGGCTTGGCGCCGGTCAGTTGGCAGTGAGCTGACATGGGTGATGCCGCCTTTCCTGCTGGCTGGATGGGATGCCCACTGTAGCGGTATCGGAAATGAAAATCGTTCCCATATACTGTGCGGCATGGCACGCAACGAGATCCGCCCGGTCATCAAGCTCCGCTCCACGGCTGGCACCGGATTCACCTACGTCACGCGCAAGAACCGCCGCAACGACCCCGACCGCCTCGTGCTGCGCAAGTACGACCCCGTCGCCGGCCGACACGTCGACTTCCGCGAAGAGCGCTGACCCCCACCACGACCACCTCGAAAGGTCCTGCCATGAAGCCCGGAATCCACCCCGCCTACGAGCCCGTCGTCTTCCGCGACACCGCCTCCGGCACCGCCTTCCTCACCCGGTCGACGATGACCGGCGACAAGACGATCGACTGGGAGGACGGCAACACCTACCCGGTCGTCGACGTCGAGATCTCCTCCGCGAGCCACCCCTTCTACACGGGCACCGCCCGCGTCCTCGACACCGCCGGCCGCGTCGAGAAGTTCCAGCGCCGCTACGGGGCCCGCTGATGGACCACGCTCACCGGCTTCCCGTCGTGATCGTCGCCGGGCTGCACGCCGATGCGCGGAAGGAGGTCGTCGACCGTCTCCTGAGGGCCGTCCCCGGCAGTGTGGCCCTGCACCACGACCTGGCGGGGGCGTCCGACGGCGGCGTCCTGCGGTTGATCCGCGACGCCTCCGGCACCGTCTCCTCCGGCGAGACGCCACTGGTCGACGACTGCGCGTGCTGCGCGCTGCGCGAGGACCTCGTCCCGGAACTGCAGCGTCTGGCGGACAGCGGTCTGACCCGCCTCGCCGTCGTCGAGCTGTGGGACTCCGTCGAGCCGAAGGCCATGGCCGAGGTCATCGCCGCCCACGCCGGAGACCGCCTGACCGTGACGAACGTGATCACCGCCGTGGACCCCTCCCTCGTCCTGCCGTACCTCGGCAACGGCGACGACCTCGCCGAAGCGGGCCTGGCCGCCGCCCCCACCGACCAGCGGACGGTCGGCGACACCTGGGCCCGGCAGCTGGAGTACGCCCCCGTCCTCGCCGTCGTCGACAACGACCAGGCCGACGAAGAGGACCACGCCCTGCTCGCCCAGCTGCACCCCACCGCACGCCGGGTGGCGGCGGCTTCCGGCGAACTCGCCCAGATCGCGTTCGCCGGCTTCGACGTCGAGGCCGCCGCGGCCGCCCAGCACCCCGCGTGCGCGCTGCTGCCCCAGGACGCCGACGAGGCCGGCGTCACCACCTTCGTCTGGCACCGCCACCGGCCCTTCCACCCGGAACGGCTGTACGAGGCCCTCGAAGACCTGTGCTGCGCGGCGGCCCGCAGCCGCGGCCGCTTCTGGCTGGCCGACCGTCCCGACACGCTCCTCGCCTGGGACGCCGCCGGCGGAGCGCTGTGCGTGGAGAGCGCCGGCCCCTGGCTGGCGTCCCTGCCCGACGCCGCCTGGGAGATGGTCCCGCCGATGCGCCGCGCGGCCGCCGCACTCGACTGGCACCCCGAGCACGGCGACCGCTGCCAGCACCTCGTCTTCACCTCGCCCGGCCTCGACCGGGACGGGCTCGAACGACTCCTCGACTCCTGCCTGCTGACGGACGCCGAGTACCGGGCGGGACGTGAGGCGTGGAAGAGCCTGCCCGCCGCCTTCGGCTCCCTCCTCGACGCCGCCTGACCTCGTACGACCCCACTGACACGCTCAACCGAAGGAGCCGCGACATGGCCCGACGCCCCGACCTCCGCAAGCCCGTGAAGTCCCGCCCCAACCCGCTCGACGCCGCCGGGATCACGTACATCGACTACAAGGACACCGACCTGCTGCGGAAGTTCATCTCCGACCGCGGCAAGATCCGCAGCCGCCGCGTCACCCGCGTGACCGCCCAGCAGCGGGCCCTCGCCACCGCCGTCAAGAACGCCCGGGAGATGGCCCTGCTGCCGTACGCCGCTCGCTGACGATCGTCCGCTCGGCCTCCTCGTGGCGGAGGCCGAACACGGCACCACGAGGGGCGGCTGCCTGCCGCGTGGTCCGGGCGGCTACTTCACCGAAGGCGCGGAGTGGCGCCGGGTGAGGGAAGCTCTACGCGGACCTGCGGAGGAACCGTCCGCGTGGAGTCGTGCCGCCCAGAGCACCAACGGCACTTGGAGGGGAAGCCTCGCCAGCGCCGCCGCCCTGAGCGGGGCGGGCCGGTGGCGCCAGTCGTAGGCCATCTTCACGTTCGCCGGGAACACGGCGGTGAACAACCCCGCTGCGGCCAGCGCGCCCGCGCCGCGCGTGCGCGGGTGAGCGACCGCGGCGCCGACGGCGATCTCCGCGAGCCCGCTCAGGTGCGTCCAGGTCCGGGGCGAACCGGGCAGGCTCCGGGGCACCATCGCGTCGAACTGCCGTGGAGCGACGAAGTGGGCCACGCCGGCACCGATCAGCAGACCGCTGAGCAGTCGGGCGGACGTAGTCGAACCAGGCATGTCTCGTCTCCTCGCCGATGGTGGCGCCACGTGCGGATACCCGTAAGTTACCTGAAAGTAGGGAGCGGTCGGCGGCGAAGGGGAGTCGTTCTGCCCGACGCGGGGACCGTGACCGGGGCCTCCCGGGCGGTGTCCGGCGGCCGGGCGGTGTCCGGCGGCCGGACGCCGCCCGGGAGGCCGGAACTTCACCGTGCCGCTCCGTTCACCTGCGCGGGCACCACCACCGGCACGTGCGAAATCCTCCCTTCTCACGAGTCCGTGCGATTCCGTACGGGTCCGTACGAACTTGTACGAGTTCGTGCGAGTTCTGCGAGTGGGGCATGCGTCCGGCGCCGATCCGCTCTGCGGAGGGGGCTCAGGCCCGGGCCCCGGAGAAGTCGGCCGCGTCCAGCGGACCGACTTCCCCTACGGCATGGGACGCCGGGGCGCCGGGTGGGTCGCCGGGCGAAACGGTCAGGCGGGAAGGGGCATCAGGAGCAGAGGGGTGGTGGTGGGCTGGGGGGAGCCTCCGGCGGGTTCGAGGGTGAGGCCGACGGCGCCCGCGTCGGCCGGATCGCCGGCGAGCACGACGGTGCCGTCGTGCTCGATCAGTCCGGCCGGGCGCATCGTGCCGTCGTGGTCGAGCCAGAGCTGGTAGGTCTTGCCCGTCCCGGGTGCGGGCAGGTTGGTGGCGGTGAAGAAGGCCTCGTTCTGCCGCGCGGAGGCGACGACGGTGGTCAACGCTCCGTTGGCGGCCTTGCCGTGGACGGTACGGGCGTCGGGCGCGGCCAGTACGGTGCTGACCGCGTCGAGTTGCTGCTGGGCCTGGCGGGCTTGCCGCTCGAGGTCCTGCGAGTGCTGCGTCTGCCACACGGTGGCGCCGCCGAGTACGGCCGCGGCCACGCCGGCGGCCAGAGCCAGCGGCACGGCCCTGCGGCGCAGCACGCCACCGAAGGCGGGTGCGGAGACAGGGGCGGGGATGCGCGGCGGAAGCTGGCGCACACTCTCGATGGCGGTCATGACCCGGGCCTTGGCTGCCGCGGGCGGTGCCTGGGAGACCGCCGCTGCCAGGCGCGCCGCGGTCGCCTCGAACTCCGCCACTTCCTGCCGGCAGGCCTCGCACGTCCGCAGGTGGTCTTCGAAGACGCCGCGTTCGCCGGAGTCCAATGCGCCCAGGGCGTAGGCGGCGGCAAGGGTGTGGGCGTCGGTCGCGTCGTGTTTCATGTGGTCACCCCCATGCAGTCGCGGAGCCGGATGAGCCCGTCGCGCATGCGTGTCTTGATGGTGGGAAGAGGTGTGCGCAGGGCTTCGGCGACTTCACGGTAGGTCAGCCCCTGGTAGTAGGCCAGGGTCACCGCCTGTCGCTGCAGTTCGGTCAGGCCGCGCATGCAGCGGCGGACCTGCTCGGACTCCAGCCGGGTCTCGACCTGCTCGGCGACCTCGTCGAACGCGGTGGTGTGCTCACGGGCGGCCTGGGCCTGCTCGCGGTCGGAGGCGGCCTGGGCGGAGCGGACCCGGTCCACGGCCCGCCGATGGGCGATGGTCGCGGCCCACGAGGTCACCGCGCCGGCGTCCGGCCGGTAGCGGGCGGCCTGGCGCCACAAATCGATCATGACCTCCTGGGCGACCTCTTCGGACTGCGCCCGATCGCGCACGACTTTGATCACGATCCCGAACACCACGGGTGCGAGAGCGTCGTAGAGGACGGAGAAAGCCTGTTTGTCGCCGTGCGCGACCTTCTGCATGACCTCGGTCAGGTCGGCACGGCCCGTGGCGGGTCCGGCGCCGAAAGGGAGCGGTTGGTTCACCGGCGCCGCTCCGGCCGTGGCGAACCGGCGAAGCGGCGGCCGGGCGCGGCCGTCAGGGGACGGGGTGTCCATCGCATGTCAGTCCTCGACTAGTCGCTCAAGCGGTGGACGGGCCACCCCACGGGTCGGGCCGGCCACCACAGGAGGTGGGCGTGTCACCGGTTCTTCGTAGCGGACGGGCGCGCGGATGGGAGGCCGCTTCGTCACCCGCGCCCCGGTGGTTGACCCGTTCGAGGGAAGTGTGAGCTGTCGGCCCAGCCGGCGGGCGGGTGGCGGCGAAGGCACGGGTGGGGGAACCGCCGGGTGTACTGCGGTTCCCTGTGGGCCGCGCGGATCCGCCGCCCGGCCTCAGGTACCTAGGAGGTAGTCGAGATGGTTCGTGTACGACGCGGTCTTGCGGTTGCGATGGCGGCTGGTGCCGTCGTGGTGGGTGGCGCCGCGGCGGCTTCGGCCGATGCCGGTGCGCAGGGTGTGGCCGCGTACTCCCCCGGGGTGGGCTCGGGCAACCTCGTCCAGGTGCCCCTCCACGTCCCGGTCAACGCCTGTGGCAACACCGTCAGCGTCATCGGCCTGCTGAACCCGTCCTTCGGCAACACCTGCGTCAACGCCTGACGCCCCACCGAGGGAAGCCCCGGTCCGCCGCCGACAAGACGGGGTGGCGCGGACCGGTGACCTGACCCGGCGCGGAGGCGCAAGGCGGTCTCGGAGACGCGTTGCGCGAAAGAGCCGTATGCCGGGCAGGTCGGCTGCGGGTGGCCGTCGGCACAGCCACCCGCAGCAACCTTCCGGGACTCCGGCGGGGCTACCAGGTGAGGACCGCGATGACCTGCTTGCCGAGGTCCGAGGGGCTGACGAAGAGGTCCGCCCCCAGGGCCCGGACGATCTTCAGACCGCGGCCGCCCTGATCGATCCGCTGCCCGCGGCCATGACGCCCGGACAGGTCTGTCGAGCCGTCGCTGACGGCGACGCCCACCCGTCCCGGCTCCAGACCGACAGTGAGCGCGTAGGGCCCGTCGGCATGCAGGACGGCGTTGGTGACCAGCTCCGACACGATGAGCACGAGATCCTCTGCCACGGCAGGGGGACAGACTGCCGTCTCCCGGGCCAGGAGCAGTGCCGCGGTCTGCCGGGCCTGTCGCGCCGCCCGCGCGGCCGACGGGAGCCGGATGTGCAGCGTTGCCGGACATCCGCAGGACGCGATGGCGGTGTCCATGACCATTCCTCACAGTGAGCGGCCCTCCGGGGGCAGAGGCCGGGCGGAGGGGAACGGAGCGGGGCCCCGGTCGTCCCGGAACCCCACTGCGGTCTGCCGGTCAATGCCACTTGTCGTGGCAGTCCCAGTGGGCGGGAACCCAATGGCTGACGTAGTGGCCGGGCACCCAGTGCTGCTTCCAGTGGCCCTTGCCCCACCATCCGTCGTGCCACTTCCCGTGGTGGTCCCGGTGGCCCTGGTGCCAGGAACCCTGGTGCCACCTCCATTCCCAGTGACCCTTGGCCCACTTCTTGGCCCACTGGCCCTTGACCCAGGTGCACTGCTCATGGCGGTCGTGCCGGTGGTCATGGTCGCCGGTGACCACCGAGGTCACCGCGGACGGCGCCGGCGCGGCGTTCGCCGTGGCGGAGACGCCCAGCACGGACGCACCGGCCAGAAGTCCGGCCGAGGCCGCCCCGGCGGCCAGCCGCCGCGCGCGCAGGGATGCGCTCATCGCACTCACCTCCTTCAACCCGTCGATCGATGCGTTCCGCGGGCCCCTCGCCTTCGGGGGCCTCCTATGGGTAATTCGGGGCGAAATGCCTGACGGATTGCGCGCGCCGCGAAAAGGTTGTGCGGCCGATCCGGGGGCTCTCCACCCCCGCTTCGCTGCCGTACCGAACTGCTTGAGGACCGCCTGATCGACACCCTCCTCGTACGTTTTTCCCCGCCCCGCCCCCCGCCCCCGCCCTCGCGCTCACCCTCGGTCACCGCACCCGGCGGGTTCACTCTTTCGGGGGTCGGACCAATCCGCTGGGCGGGGGGCTGCCGAATGCCGGGTGTGAGCAGCTTCCGCAGGACTCCTTCCCGCGCCGCAGTGGGCACGTCGGCCGGTCTTCTGGCCGCGTTCACCGCGCTCGCCGTGGCCGAGCTGGTCGCGGGGCTCCTGCGGCCGGCCGCGGGACCGGTGACCGTGGTGGGCGGCGCGTTGATCGACCGGACCCCGGCCGCGGTGAAGGACTTCGCGATCCGTACGTTCGGCGAGAACGACAAGGCCGTCCTGCGGTTCGGCATCCTCGCCGTCCTTGCGTTCCTCGCCATCGGCCTGGGCGTGCTCGGCCTGCGTCATCGGCGCATCGCCGCCGCCGGTGTGCTGTTGTTCGGGATCGTCGGCGCCGCCGCGGCCCTCGGCCGTCCCGACTCCACCGGCGTCGGTGACGCATTCCCCTCGATCGCCGGAGCCGTTGCCGGCGCCCTCGCTCTCTACGTCCTGGCCTCCCAAGCACCCCCCTCGGCGGCCCCCGCTGCCGGCGAAGGCGGGGTGTGGAGCAGACGCGGATTCCTCACCGCGGCAGGCGTGACCGCCGCCACGGCGGCATCGGTGGGCCTGCTCGGGCGCTTCCTCTCCGGCCGGCAAGGGCAGGGTGCTGTCGTCTCCCGCGAGAACCTGGTCCTTCCCGAACCCTCGTCACCAGCCCCTGCCCTCCCCGCCGGAGCCCGGTTGAAGGTGCCCGGCATCAGCTCCTTCACCACCCCCAACCGCGACTTCTACCGCGTCGACACCGCCTTGACCGTCCCTGAGGTCGACGCCCGGACCTGGCGGTTGCGGATCCACGGAAGGGGCGTCGCCCGCCCCCGCACGTACACCCTCGACCAGCTCCTGGCCCGTCCGCTCATCGAGCGCGACATCACTCTCACCTGTGTCTCGAACGAGGTCGGCGGCCCCTACGTCGGCAATGCCCGCTGGCTCGGCGTCCCCCTCCGCGACCTTCTCCGGGAGGCCGGCGTCAGGCCCCCGTCCCACGGCGGCACGGCGGATCAGCTGGTGGCCCGTTCGGTGGACGGCATGACGCTCGGCTCACCCGTCGACGACGTCATGGACGGGCGCGACGCCATGCTCGCCGTCGGCATGAACGGCGAACCGCTGCCCTTCGAGCACGGCTTCCCCGTCCGCATGCTCGTCCCCGGCCTGTACGGATACGTCTCCGCCTGCAAGTGGATCGAGTCGATCGAGCTCACCACCTTCGACGCCTACGACCCGTACTGGGTGAAGCGCAGGTGGGCCCGCCGGGCGCCGGTCAAGACCCAGGCGCGCATCGACACCCCCAAGCCCTTCACGCGCCCCGCCGCCGGTGCCGTCGTCGTCGCGGGCGTCGCATGGGCCCAGCACCGCGGCATCACCCGCGTCGAGATCCGCATCGACGACGGCCCCTGGCAGGAAGCCGACCTCGCCACCCAGGACAGCCCCGACACCTGGCGCCAGTGGTCCTACCGCTGGAACGCCACCCCCGGCGGTCACACGCTCACCGTACGCGCCACCGACGGCACCGGATCGGTGCAGACCGAACAGCGCACCCGCACCGTCCCCGACGGGGCGAGCGGCCGGCACAGCGTCTTCGTGACCGTCCCCCAGATCCCCAGGGCCGGCCCGTAGACCGGCCCTGGCAGTACAAACCCACGCCGTATCCGACCTTCCTGACAGCTCTTCAAGGAGTAGAAGACGATGAACAGCATGAAGTTCCGCCGCACCGCGATCGCCGTCGCCGCGGCAGCCCTGCTGCCCCTCTCTCTGGCCGCGTGCTCCGACTCCGGCAGCGACACCAAGGCCGCCCCCACCGCGGCCGCCGGGGACGAGGCGAAGACGGACACGAACACCCCGTCGAACGACGCGACGACCGGCGACCAGCCCTTCGGCCCGGCCTGTGCCGGCGTGCCCAAGGAGGGCGCCGGTTCCTTCGACGGCATGGCCGAGGACCCCGTGGCCACCGCGGCCTCCAACAACCCGGCCCTGTCGACCCTGGTCACCGCGGTCAAGAAGGCCGGGCTCGTGGACACGCTCAACAACGCCAAGGACATCACGGTCTTCGCGCCCACGAACGACGCGTTCGCGAAGATTCCGAAGGCCGACCTCGACAAGGTCCTCGCCGACAAGGACATGCTCACCAAGATCCTCACGTACCACGTCGTCGGCCAGAAGCTCACCCCGAAGCAGCTGGAGAACGGCAGCTTCGAGACCCTCCAGAAGGGCATGATCACCACCGCCGGCTCGGGCGAGTCCTACAAGGTCAACGACACCGCGAACGTGGTCTGCGGCAACGTCAGGACCGCCAACGCCCACGTGTACATCATCGACACCGTCCTGATGCCGAAGTAGACGCCTGATCCTTCCGTCGTGGGAACGACCGGTGGTCCCGCCCCTTCCGAACAGGAAAGGGGCGGGGCCACCAGCACGACCGCGCTCCCCGTGGGCGATCCTCCGGCGGCGCCCGTCATCCCCGGATTCCCGTACCGGGCCATCGCCGGCCTCGTCTCCGACCGCGACACCACCTGAAAAACCACCAGCTCAGGACCGTGTCTCTCCGACACGATCACGCACCGGCTTGTCAGCGCCGGACCGTTCCCGTGCCTTGCGGTCGTTGTACGGCTCCTGATCCCCGCGCCGACTCCGGCGCGGGGGTCACGGATCCCGGTGCCCGCCGGGTGGGGCTGCCCGGCTCTCGAGGGTGCCGGGTGGACCCGGCGAGGGATCGCCCGCCGCGAGGTGCTCCAGGACCTCCGCCAGTTCCTGGCAGGCGCGGCGCACCGACCGGCGGGTCGCGCGCTGCTCGGTGATGACGGAGGCGAGAAGCAGGGCGGTCAGGGCGGCGGAACCGTTGAACGCCTGGAGCTTGACCATGATCTCGACGTCCGTCAGGTGGAGGAACGCGCCCCGCCCGGAGGTCGCCTCGAAGGTGGTGAGCACGGAGGCGAAGAGCGCGCACAGCATGCTTCCGGCGAGCTGGAAGCGGAGCGCTGCCCAGATCAGCAGGGGGAAGACGAGGAAGAGGATGCTCATCGGGCTGAGCACGGCCACGGGCACGAGGACCAGGGTCGTCAGCCCCAGAAAGGCCGCCTCCTTCCAGCGCCGTACCCGGAACCGTCCGGCCGGCCCCGCGAGGACGAGCAGGAGCGGGGCGACGAGCAGCACCCCCATCGTGTCGCCCACCCACCAGGCCAGCCAGGCGGGCCAGAACTCGCTCTTGTCCAGGGAACCCTTCGCCACCTGCAGTCCGACCCCCGCGGTCGCGCTGATCAGCATGGCGCCGAACCCGCCGAGGAAGACCAGGGAGAGTCCGTCCCGCAGCCGCGCCATGTCGCGCCGGAAGCCGGCCCGTCTCAGCAGCAGGAAGGCGCAGAGCGGCGCGACGGTGTTGCTCGCCACGGTGACCACCGTGGTGGGCCCCGGAGCGGTGAGGGAGGCGATGACGAGGAAGGAACCGAGGGCGATCCCCGGCCAGACCCGCGCGCCGAGCAGCAGGAGTGCGGCGACGGCGACGCCGGTGGGCGGCCAGATGGGGGTGACCACCACGCCTTCGACGACGAGGCGGCCCATCAGGCCGAGTCGTCCGGCCGCGTAGTAGCAAACCGCCACGGCCAGCGACATCAGGGCCGTCTCGGTAAGGGGCCGGAACTGCCGAATATCCAACACGTCAGCCATCAGACACCGGCCGGGCCGCCACGACCGGGCAAGGACCCCTGCGTGTCGGGCGCCGCCGCACGGCACGGGCCCGGGCCGGTCCGAGAGCCGACCCGGGCCGAGAGTCGATCCGGGCCGAGGGCCGATCCGGGCCGAGAGTCGACCCGGTCCGAGAGCCGATCCGGACCGAGGGCCGGCCTGGGCCGAGGGCCGGCCCAGCCCGAGGCGAGCCCCTCCCTTCACTCCTCGGCCGCCGACCGGGCCGGACCGCCGTCATGGCCGACGACCAGGACGGCCGCGTCGTCCTCGTGCCCCACCGTGGCCGCCAGCTTCATGACGGCGGAGGCGAGCGCGTCGACGTCCAGCCCGGCGACGGCGGTGATCCCGGCGAGCCGCGTCACCCGGTCCAGACCCTCGTCGATGTGGAGCGAGGGCCCCTCCACCACCCCGTCGGTCAGGAGGACGAAGACACCGTCGGCGGTGAGCCGGTGGCGCGTGGTCGGGTAGTCGACGCCGCGGAGCACACCGAGCGGAGGCCCGCCCTCGCTGTCGTCGATGCCGGAGCGGCCGTCGGTGGTGGCCCAGATGTGGGGGATGTGACCGGCCCGGGCGCATTCCAGGGTGCCGGCAGCGGGGTCGAGCCGCAGGAAGGTGCAGGTGGCGAAGAGGTCGGCGCCCAGGGAGCTCAACAGGTCGTTGGTGCGACCGAGCAGCTCTCCCGGGTCTCCGGTGACGGAGGCCAGCGCGCGCAGTGCCACGCGGACCTGGCCCATGAAGGCGGCGGCCTCGATGTTGTGCCCCTGCACGTCACCGATGGACATGCCGATCCGCCCGCCGGGCAGGGAGAAGGCGTCGTACCAGTCACCGCCGACGTTGAGCCCGTGGTTGGCGGGCTCGTAGCGGACGGCCAGCCGGGCGCCCGGAAAGCTGGGCAGGTCCGAGGGCAGCATGCCGCGCTGCAGGGCCACGGCGAGCTCGACACGGGAACGCTGCGTCTCGGCCAGTTCCCGCGCCCTGGCGGTCAGCGACCCGAGCCGGACCAGAAGGTCCTCGCTGTTGTCGGCCGGCCGTCTGCGGAACATCGCTCACTCCGACGTCACGACAATCCTCGCATCAGTCCGCCCCGTCTCCAGCACGCGGGACCACAGGGGACCACCTCGGTACGAACAGGTCCTTCCCCACTCTGCCCGGAGGGGACGGCGTCCGCATCTCATCGGCGGAGAACGCGGCGGATCCCGGCGGGCCACCCCACACCACCGGAAACGAACAATCGTTCGGCCGGATCGAAGGCATCGCCCCGTCCCCGACCTCCGTCCGGACCGAGCGGGCCGACGCCGCGCGACCCGCCCGGCGGATCACCTCGCCGCGCCCGCCCGAGCGCCGAGTCGACATCGGACGCCCTCCACCACCGTGAGGCGGTCGGGGACCGTCTGGCCGAGCTCCTCGATCTGATCGTCGAACGGTGAGCACGGCCTGTAGTCGGGCCGGACGGCGGCCGCGAGTTCCGTGACCGCCGGTGTGAGGCCCGGACGGGCGGGTGCATGCCCGGCCAGGAGCGCTCTCGGCCCTCAGTTCGAGACGGCCTCGGCCCAGCCGCGGTTGACGGCCTCTCTTGCCTTCTCCGTCTGCGCCTCCGTCGGAAACGTCGGCGTGCCCTCGACCGTCGGCAGTTTCCCCGCGGCGGTCTTGTCGAGGGTGCCGTCCTTCTCCATGGCGTCCATGAGGACGGGGCGCGCATAGGCGCCGAGCCGGAGGTTCTGGCCCTCCGGGCTGAAGACGTACTCCTGCCACAGACGTGCCGCCGCGGGGTGCGGAGCGTCTTTGTTCACCCCGTTCGCGTAGTACTGGGCGAAGCTGCCGTCGAAGGGGATGGCGGTCTGCCAGTCGACGTCCGTGCCGTTCTCGCGGAACTCGTCGGCGTATCCGAGGTTGAGGAAGTCCCAGTCGATGCTGATCGGGGTCTGGCCCTTCGCGATCGTGGCCGGGGTGGATTCGACCGGGATGAAGTTGCCGTTCTTGCTGAGCTCGGCGAAGAAGTCGATGCCGGGCTGGATGTCGTCGAAGGAGCCCCCGTTCGCCAGGGCCGCCGCGTAGACCGCGGCGAAGGCGGAGCCGGACTTGGTGGGGCTGCCGTTGAGCGCGACCTTGCCCTTGTACTCGGGCTTGCGCAGGTCGGCGAAGGTCGCGGGGCAGGTCTTGACGCGCTTGGCGTCACAGCCGATCGAGATGTAACCGCCGTAGTTGTTGTACCAGCGGGCCCTGCCGTCCTTCTGTTCCTCGGGGATCTCGTCGTACGCGGCGACCTTGTACGGAGCGAGCAGGCCCTGCCGTGCCGCGGACTGCGCGAACGAGTCCCCCATGTCGATCACATCGGGGGCGCGGCCTCCGCCCCTGTGCTCCTTCAGGGCGTCGATCTCGTCCTGGCTGGTGCCCTCCGGGTTCTCCACCATGACCTTGATCCCGTACTTCTTCTCGAAGCCGTCGATCACCGCGCCGTAGTCGGCCCAGTCGCTCGGGAGCGCGATCGTGTGGAGCGAGCCCTCTTTCTTCGCCGCCGTGGTCAGTGCTGCCATGCCGCCGGCGTCCGCGGCGGAGGTGGCCACCGCGGGTGCTCTGGGCGTGGTGCCGGGCTTGTCTCCGCAGGCGCCGAGGGGCGCCGCGAGGACCAGGCAGGCGGCGACGAAGGCTGTCGGGAGACGAGGTGTGGGCACAAAGGCTCCGTAACGGGCGGTCGCGTACTGATCGAGGCCAGCGTACGTTCGGCGGCCTCGGCGGCGCAGTCCCAGACGATGGTGTCCGCTGTCTTCCCTGCGGCCGCCGTACCGGCGCGTTCTCAGGACCCCTCGTCGTCCCACCCGGCCAGGAGCGCCTCCCCGAGATCCATCGCGGGCGGCGCGGCCCCGTCGAGGAGGGACTGCTCGCTCCAGATGATCTTGCCGCGGGCGGTGTAGCGGGTGCCCCAGCGCTCGGCGAACTGCGCGACGAGGAACAGGCCGCGACCGCCCTCGTCGGTGGCCTCGGCCCGGCGCAGGTGCGGGGAGGTGCTGGACCCGTCGGAGACCTCGCAGATCAGGCTGCGGTCGTACAGCAGCCTCACCCGGATGGGCTCGGTGCCGTAGCGGATGGCGTTGGTCATCAACTCGCTGAGGATGAGTTCCGTGGTGAAGGCGATCTCCTCCAGGCCCCAGTCCGCCAGTCGGCGGGCGCAGGCGTTGCGCACCGGGGACACCGCCGCAGGGTCGGGCCGCACGTCCCACTCGGCGATCCGCGAGGGGTCCAGTCGGCGGGTGCGGGCCACCAGCAGCGCGACGTCGTCGCTGGGCCTGCTGGGCAGCATCGCGTCGATCACCGCGGTGCAGGTTTCCTCCGGGGTGCGGGCGGGCCCGGCCAGGGCGGCGCGCAGCGCTGTCAGGCCCGCGTCCGGATCGCGGTCGCGGCTCTCGATCAGCCCGTCGGTGAAGAGTGCCAGCCGGGAGCCTTCGGGCAGGGTGACCGTCATGGTCTCCATGGGCAGGCCCTCGCCCAGGCCCAGCGGCGGGGAGACCGGCACCTCGGGCAAGGACACGGTTCCGTCGGGGCGGACCAGGGCGGGGCCCGGATGCCCGGCGGTGGCGGCCGTCACCTGCCCCGAGACGGGATCGTAGACGGCGTACAGGCAGGTGGCTCCGGTGATCCCCTGCCACTCCTGCTCGTCGGTGTCGATGTGGGCGACCAGCTCGTCCAGGTGGCTCAGGAGTTCGTCCGGAGGCAGGTCGAGGGTGGAGAAGTTGTACACGGCGGTGCGCAGGCGGCCCATGGTGGCGGCTGCGTGGAGACCGTGGCCGACGACGTCGCCGACCACCAGGGCCACCCGGGTGCCGGGCAGCGGGATGACATCGAACCAGTCACCACCCACACCGGCCTGAGCAGCCAGATAGCGGTGCGCGACCTCGACGGCGGACTGCTCCGGTACGCCCCGGGGCAGCAGGCTGCGCTGCAGGGTGACGGCCATGGTGTGCTCGCGGGTGTAGCGGCGGGCGTTGTCGACGGCCAGTGCCGCCCGGGCGGTCAGCTCCTCGGCGAAGGACACGTCCTCCTCGTCGAACGGCGGGGAGTCCTGCCCCCGCCAGTAGCCGGCCATCCCCAGCACCACGCCCCGGGCCCGCAGGGGCACGGCGATCAAGGAGTGGATGCCGCGGTCCAGGATCCGCAGGGCGTTGGCCGGGTCCTGGGCCCGCCAGCGGTGGGTGGTGCGCAGGTCCGCCTCCAGGACCGCGCGGCCGTCGGCCAGGCCGGCCGCCATGGGGCTGGTGGGAACGAACCGGATCAGCTCGCCGACGGGGTAGAGCGGGTGGTCGCCCTGAAGGCCGACGGCGGCGGTGCGGCGCATCTCGGTGCTCGCTTCGGTCGGCTCCTCGCCGCGCAGCACCGGGTCCAGCAGGTCGACCGTGACCACGTCGGCGAACCGCGGGACCGCCACCTCCGCCAGTTCCTCCGCGGTGCGCTCGACGTTCAGCGTCGTTCCCACCCGCACCCCCGCGTCGTAGAGCAGCTTCAGCCGCTCGCGGGCCGCCTCGGCCCTGCCGGAGAGTGCCCGCAGCTCGGTGGTGTCCCGCAGCGTGACGACGGTCCCGGCCTGCCCGTAGGGGGCGGTGGGCCGGACGTTCACCGACAGCAGCCGATCGGTAGCCATGTGCAGCTCGTCGGTCGCGGAACGGCCCGATGCGATCGGCTCGGCGATTCCCTCCTCCAGACCCAGGTCCGTGACGGGGAGGCCTTCCGCGTCCACGGGCAGACGCAGCAGCCGCCGCGCCTCGTCATTGGCCAGCAGCAGCCGTCCACCGCCGCCGATGATCAGCACGCCCTCCCGCACCGCGTGCAGCACCGCGTCGTGGTGCTCGTACATCCTCGTCATCTCGGCCGGTCCCAGGCCATGGGTCCGGCGCAGCAGCCGACGGCTCACCAGAGCGGTTCCGCCCGCGGACAGGGCGAGCACAGCGGCCGCGCTGCCGAGGACGACCGGCAGCTGCCGGTTCACCATGCTCTGCACGTTCTGGACCGTGACCGGGGAGGAGACGATGGCGAGGACGCGGCCGTCGGAGTCCTTGACGGGGACCACCGACACCACGGACTGTCCCAGGGACCCTTCGAAGGTGTCGGTGAAGGACTGGCCGGCCGCCGCCTTGGAGAAGGGGCCGACGACGTGCTTCCCGATCTGCCGCGGGTCGCTGTGGGCGAGGGTGACCCCGGAGAGCGTGTACACGTTGATGCCGTCGACCCCGGCGACCTCCCGGGCCGCCTCGGCGCTCGGCTGCAGCACCGCGCTCGGATGGGGGCTGCGGAGGGCCGCGACGATTCCCGGAGATTCCGCGAACGTTCCGGCGGCGGCGAGCGTACGGTGCCGGGCGTCCACCATGCCGGCGCTCCGGGCCTGCACCACGAGCGCCACCACCGCGGCGGCGACGAGCAGCACCACGACGGCCAGCTGCAGGAGGAACACCTCGCCGGCCACGCTGCGCACGCTCAGAAGGGAGGACAGACGCTGCGGCCGCCGTGCCTTCCCCCTGGGGGGCCGGGCGTGCTCCTGACGCTCCTGGTGGCTTCCCGAGCGGGGACGCCGAGAGGGAGGGGAGGAGCTCGTGGTCGAGCCGAGCAGCCGACGTCGGACTCGTCCAAGCAGGTCGCTCATACCTCATCTTCTAACCTCTGGGGGCCGTCGGCAGCGGGGAGCGACGGTCGCCGAGCCGGCGAGCCGGGTCCCCTCCGCAGAGCGAGGGCGTGGCGCGGAATGCCCGTGGTGTCCGGATAATGGATGGAACGGCGAGTGGAAGGGGACATCTCGTGCCATCGGCCAGGCCGGGGGGCGAGGAGACCCACGGCCCGTTCTGGTCCGAGCCGGGGACGCTGCTCGAGCACGTGCCCGTGGCCGTCTTCGGCCTCGACGACGAGGGCCTCGTCTGTTACTGGGGGCCCGGCGCGCGGGACCTCTTCGGACATGACGCCACCGCCGTCCTGTCGAAGCCCGGCGCCGTTCTCTTCGCCGACGGGCCCCCGGGCGCCCCCGACCCGTGCTCCCTGCTGACCGAGCGAGGCCGGACCCAGGGTTACTGGAGGGGGCGGCTGCCGGCCCGGCATCGTGACCGCACCGTCTTCGACTGCGGCTTCCGGGCCTTCTCCGTGACCGGATCCGGCGGACCTTCGGTGGTGATGGTCCTGGCGAGCCGCAGTGACGAGCTCGATCGGGTCAAGACCAACCTCGCCTTCCTCGACGCCCTCTTCGAGACCTGCCCCATCGGTCTGGTCATGCTCGACCAGGACCTCCGGTACGTCCACCTCAACCAGGCGCTCGCCGACATGGACGGTCTGCCGATCGAGGCCCACCTCGGGCGGCGCATGGACGAAATCATGATCATGTCCGACGGCGGCGAGTACCGGCGCATGCTCCGCGGCGTCGCCCTGGGCGGAGCACCGGTCGTGGGGACCCTGGTGGGCATGCGTCCGCGGGGGCATCCGGACCGTGATCAGGTGCGGTCGGTGAGTTTCTTCCCCCTGAGCCAGGCGGTCGGCTCGCGCCCCGGAGTGGGCGGGCTGATGCTGGACGTGACCGACCGGGAACGGGCCATCCTGGAAGCCACCGCCAGCCGTCGACGGCTGGCCCTGCTGGACGGGGCCTCCACTCGCATCGGGACCACCCTGGACGTGAACGTCACCGCCCAGGAACTGGTCGACGCCTCGATGCCGGACTTCTGCGACGGCGCCGTGGTCGAAGTCGTGGAGTGGATGGACGAGGTGGAGGACTTCGACCCGGCGCGACCGCTGTTCACCCGCAGGATCGCCTCCGGGACGATCCTGCCCCCTCCGGCCACCGAACTCGTGAGCGGGGTGGAGACGGTGCGGTACCCGCCCGGCTCCGTCATCCACGACATGCTGAGGACCGGTCGCGCCATCTCCGCCGTGGTGAACGAGGAACTCCTGGCCCGGACCGTCCTCATCGAGTCACGCTCACGGCTCTTCGCGGAGAGCGGACTGGCCTGCGTCCTCGTCGCCCCGCTCATCGCCAGGGGCACGGTCCAGGGAATCGCCATGTTCGGCCGGTCCACGGGCCGACCGGCCTTCACCCGGGACGACGTCAGCCTGGCCGGTGAGCTCGCCTCACGGGCTGCGATCTGCCTGGACAACGCCCGTCTGTACAGCCGTGTCCAGGACATCGCCCTCACCCTGCAACGGGCTTTGCTGCCCAGCGCGTTGGCGACCAGCCCGTACGTGGACGTGGCCCACCGGTACGTACCCGGCAGTCGGATCACCGAGGTCGGCGGAGACTGGTACGACGTGATCAGCCTGTCCGACGGCCGAGTCGGTCTGGTGGTGGGCGACGTGATGGGGCACGGTGTGTCGGCCGCCGCGGCCATGGGCCGCCTTCGTATCACCACCAAGGCTCTGGCCAGGCACGACAGCGAGCCCGACGACCTCCTCACCGAGCTCGACGCATGCGCCCAGGAGGCAGGCATCGAGCTGGCGACGTGCCTGTACATCGTCTACGACCCGAAGAGCGGAAGAGCCCGCATCGCCAGCGCCGGCCACCCCCCGCCCCTGGTGCTCCGGCCGGACGGCACAGTGGAGACCATCGACGACGTCCTGGGAATCCCTCTCGGCGTCGGCGGCTGCCCTTTCCGGACGATCGAGATCGAACTCCCCGGGAACGCGAGTCTCGCCCTGTACACCGACGGCCTCATCGAGACACGAGGCGCGGACCTCGAGGTCGGTCTGAAGGCGTTGCGCGCCGAACTGGGCGGGGACCCGGGCCCGTTGGAAGCAACCGCGGACCGCATCCTCGCGAGCCTGCTGCCCGCCCCGCCGGCCGACGACGCGGTTCTGGTCCTCGCCCGCGTCCGCCGCGCCCGTTGAGGAGGCGTCGAGCCCGGTGTGTCTCGGCAGCCGCTGGTGCGCGGCCTGCGGCAGGCGGGCCCGCGGCAGGTCGCGGCGGACGGTGACCACGTCGGCCGGGTGGCCGGCCCGCGCGTACCGTCCCCAGACGAAGACGGCCGGTCCCTCGTCCGGTCCCCAGGCGGACTCGGCCTCCCGCAGGCCGCGTTCGGCCCACTCCAGGACCTCGATCGTGCGTCCCGCCACCTCCGGCTCCCTGGCGACCAAGAGGTGTGCGTGGCCGTTCGCGACGTCCCCGATCGGTCCGTCCGAGTCGTCGATCTCCCCGTACGTCCGCTCCGAGGCCCGCAGGGCCTCACGGGCCACCTCCACCGCGTCGGCGGCCCGGCCGCTCGCCGTCAGCGCCCGCAGGATGGTGACCGCCTCCGCCGCCTGCTGCCCGTAGCGGAAATCGCCCTCCCGCCCGTACGGGCAGTCGCACCAGCCGGCGAGCCCGCCGTCCTCGTCCTCGGTCAGCTCGACCTCGTAGGCGTCGCTTCCGTCCGCGACCGCGTTGATCACCACGTCCCCGATCTCCAGCCGGGACACCGTGGACGGATGGCCGAGCCCCGCTCGAAGGAACGCGCCTCGGCGAGCCGGCGCAGGTCTTCCTCGGTGAAGCCCGGAGCATGTGTCACGGCGTTCGTCGAACCGGACGGGAACCACTCACCACCGGATGTTCAGGATGGTCCGACCTGGCCTGATGGTGCGTCGGAAAAGTCAGCCATCGGTCGGCGTGAGCTCTGCGACCCCTGGGGACTGCTGACCGGACAAGCGAATGGTCGTACGCTCCGAAGGCCACCCTTGGCCTGCAAAAAGCGGGCAGGGAGCAGACAGATCGGGAGTCATTCCGTGCGTCGTGCCATGTTCAGGTCCAAGATAAGATCTGACCATGTGGCGTCGCCGCAGGTCAGGGGCATCATGTGCCCCCCTCAGGTCAGCAAACGGTCAGCATGCGTCCGCATGCTGTCCCCGCGTGCTGACCACCGACCCGCAGCAGGCGCCTGAGCATGATACTTGGGCTGGAACGGATGGTTCGCGACATGGCCCGACAGCTCGCCCGCGTCATGGGTTCCTTCTTCAAGGACTGCGGCTGCGCCAAGCCCACCCGCGCCCTCACCCGTACTCGATCCGTTTCCGCGACGCCCTCGGCAGGCAGCGCGAGGAGTCCGGATACGCCACGCAGGACGACGCGGTCGAACGGCTCACCCAGCTGTACGTGGAGAAGAAGACCACGGCGCCGTCGGTGGCGGCGGCCCGCCGTGAACTGGGTCAGCTGACGGTCGAGGAGTACGCGAAGCAGTGGCGGCCGAGGCAGCGCCGGATGACGGACTACTCCACCGGCGAGCATGTCGACAGCTCGATCAACGTGCACATCGTCCCGCGTCTGGGAGCGCGGAAGCTGAACTCGGTCACGCCGATGGTGGTGGAGCGGTTCCTGGACGAGAGGGAGAACGAGGGGGTCGGCCGGGGCAACCAGGTGAACATCTCCCGGGCTCGGACCGCAGGCAACCTCGTCTATGCGGAGCAGAGCGGCCTGTCCTCGGCCGGCGGCTTCCTCGTGACGGAACCGCTCCGGCGTCTGCTCGCTGACCACCGGACCGAGCTGCCGCAGGCTCTCGTCGTGGGCGCGAAGGGGGCGGGTAAGACCTTCATGTACGCGAAGGCCTGTGCCGCGCGGACGTGGCAGAAGTTCGCAGAGCAGTCCGGGATCAGGGGCGTCACCGTCGAAGCGCCCATCGTTCCTGTTCTGGAGTCAGCGAACCTGGAGTACGGGGATCTCGAGCCGCAAGACCTGCGTGATGCTTTCGCGTCGGCGAGCGGTCACATGCCGCAACGGAATGTCACCAGCTCCAGCATCTCGGACCGGCTCAAGGCCGGTCTGGGCAGGCTAGGTGGTCAGGATGAGCTTGGGTGGCGGAGCCTGTGGCTGGAATGCCTGGCCATGGCCTGCGGACTGGAGGTCTCGGAGCAGCGGACTTCAGAAGAGGCATTGATCGAGCTTGGCCGGCGGGCCAAGGCGGTCTTCGTGATCGATGGCCTCGAGGACCTCATGCAGAACCTGGACAGTGACACGAAGCGCACTGCACTGCGAGTTCTGCTGATCGACGTCCTTGGATGGCTCCGCTCCCTGCGCGGCCGCCCCTTCGGTCTTGTGGTCTTCGTCCGGCGTGACCTCGTCACCGGCGCGGTTCGGCAGAACAGCGGCCAGCTCCTGGGTCGGTACGATCACTACGCCCTGCATTGGAGCAAGGAAGAGGCCCTGCGTCTCGCCCTGTGGGTGACTGCGCACGCCGATGCACTGCCCGAACCCATTTCGCTTTCCGGGATCACCGATCTCTCGGCGGACGAGTTGATCGACAGTCTCATTCAGGTGTGGGGTTGGAAGATGGGAAGCGCGAAGTCCCGTGAGGCGCGCTCCCACCTATGGGTCCCTGCGGCCCTGGGTGACTTCAACGGCCAGGTGCAGGCGCGAGATGTGGTGATGTTCCTCGCAACAGCAGCCAAGAACTCTGAGCAGTACAACGATACGGTGGACGACCGTGTGCTCGTCCCCACTGCCATGCGCAAGGCCTTGCTGGAGTGCAGCAGGAACAAGATTATTTCAGTGGGGGAGGAGAACAAGGAGATCGGCCGGCTACTGGTGCACATGCAGGGACTCGGCCACTCTGTCCTGGTTCCGTTCGAGCTCGAGCAGGTCGAGTTGACCGTGGCGGATGCGGACCTGCTGATTGAATCCGGGGTCTTCAGTAAAGGGGCCGACGGGCGCTACTGGGTGCCGGAGATCTATCGACATGGTCTTGGGTTCAACAGTGAGCGCCGCGCGCGGGTGCTCTGGTAGCAGGCCGCAGCCTCAGGTGCTGGTGAAGGGACGCAGGTTCGATTCCTGTCGTCGCGAATCGAAAGAGTCGCAGACCAGAGGCCGTATCGGAATCGTCCGATACGGCCTCGAGATTCCTTCGGGGCCGATCGAGGGTTACGGCGGTTGGAGCGGCTCGCGTGGTGGTGAATGCCGCGGGCAGCGGCGGGCGAGGCGTGCGGAGCGCCTGGGGTGTGGAGACGATGCCGGGTGCCTTGCCTTGATTCGGCCAACCT
This sequence comes from Streptomyces sp. NPDC053513, assembly GCF_044544765.1. Lineage (NCBI taxonomy): Bacteria > Bacillati > Actinomycetota > Actinomycetes > Kitasatosporales > Streptomycetaceae > Streptomyces > Streptomyces sp. NPDC053513. Next base: position 31,845 of record NZ_JBITXP010000017.1, on the reverse strand, counting down.
GCTACACGGTTGGTGATCTGTGCGGACCGAGGTTCTGGGGACCTTACGAGCTGGTGCGTGATAGTGACGGAGTCGTGTTCGCCTGATCGGGGTCGTGATCACGCGGCGGTAGTGCGGTCGGCGACAAGGCCGGCGATGGCCCGGTAGGTGTCGGGCAGGCGGTCGCGGCGGTGGGTCCAGCGGGCCGACTGCTTCCAGCGTTTGTGGTCGGCAAGCGCGTGCTCGACGGTGATGCGCTTCGACGAGTGCCGGTGCCGGGCTTCCTCTCTGGCTGAGTGCACGTGCGACAAAGCGATCTTGTTCGGCTTTCTGGGCGGTGTGATCGCCCGCCCGGGGTGGTCGCGGCGGAGGCCCGGATATCCGTCGTCCAGGAGAACCTCCACATCAGGAAAGTGCCGGAAACAGACACCGATGCCTTCGTTGCGCGTGGCGGTCGCGTCATGCATCCGTCCTGGTCGCAGGGCATCGCTCCAGAGCGTGCGGCCCTGGTGGTCGGCGATGACGGTGGCCTTCATCGTGTTCTGCTTCTTCTTCCCCGAGACGAACGCGCGGCGTCCGCCGCGGCCGGCCAGAGGACGGCGGACCTGGATCTCGGTGGCGTCCAGCCGCAGCTCGACGCCCTCAGCCTGGGCATAGGCGAACACATCGGCCAGGGACTGCAACCGCAGGCCAGGACGGTCGGGAACAGTGCACCCCCGCTCGGCCAAAAGCACCCGTATCTCCCCGATGGCCCGGGTGACAGTGGAACGATCGACACCGAACAGCAGAGCAAGCACCGAGTGCGGGAGATCGTGCCGCAGATGGATCAGCGTGGCGACCAGCCGGTCGGTGAACACCAGCCGATGCCTGGCACCGACCCCTGCCTCACGTTTTCTGGCCCCGCCGCGTGCCTCGTGACGGCGTCCCTCCACAGCGGCCTGCCACGGGCCGGCCAACTCCTCAACCAAGCAAGCCAGGTGGTGCCGGAAGATGCCGGTGAACAACTGATGCGCGAGAACCGCCCGACTGGCCATGATCACCACAGCTGGATCATGCCACCCACCAGTACAGACACCTCACCCGCTATCACGCACCGGCTCGTAAGGCCGGGCCTGCGGCTGGAGGCCCTTGACCAGGGTTGATCGCGGGCCCGAACCTTCGCGGGTTGATGTCGTCGATCTTCGGAAGGCCGGGGTGGCGGTCGAGTTTCTGACGGATGAGCAGGCGTCGCCTGTGAAGCATCGCCTTCCGATCTCCGGCGGCGACTCTTCGCGGAGGGATTGGTTTAGGTCGGATTTATCTGTGGCGGGCCCTGTGTTTTATATTTTGCCGTTCACCTGGGGCCCGCACAGTTGCCTGTCTGCCTGCGTGGGTCCGTTGCCACGTGAGCGTCTTGCCGTGAGAAGTGGGGGCTATAGCTGGGTCGATCCTCTGGGGGAATCCCATCCGATGGCGGATATACAGCAGACAGACGATTCCCGTTTTCCGAAAATCTGAATCATCTGGATTATTACTGTCTGTCGCTTCGCTGCACCTTGCGATGGAGTGAAGCGAGCAGAACGCTCACTCTCCGAGCAGGTTGAAGACTGGCGGTCGCCCGCATGTGGCGGCTGTGTGCGGTGCATCCGTGCGACTTCGATCAGGCCGGGCCTTGATCAAATGGGGAAGATGTGGAGCGCCCGCCCGCTATGAAGCTCGCGGAGGTATTGGCGGAGATCCGTTTGAGCCCGCCAGTCTTTTACCCACTGCGGTCGCGGGGGGTGAATGCTTCGAATGATCAAGATGCCGAACGGTGAACTCGGTGTCGTCGTGCAGATTTGGATGCCTGGTGGGAGGTGCATAGCGCTTCTCACGCTGATCGGGGCGGCCAGTGGGGGCCTGCCGGGAAAAGTTCAGGTCAGGCGCACTTCTTCGTGCCCCTAGAAGAAGCCGAGCTTCTTCGGGGAATACGACATGAGTGAATTTTTCGTTTGCTGGCGGTACAACACCTGCGCCCGTATTGATCAGCCTAAAAGGTAGTTGTTGCGGCCTTCTGGCCGGGCCTGATGTCGCCCGCACCGCCCTGAACGCGGCACTGATCACGGCGCTACGGAGCGCTGGAGCCCAGGCCCGTCAGACCGCCACCCAGCTCCTTCGAGACTACGAAGTGGTCTCGTTTCCCGTCCGGCCGGACGGGTCGGACACCGATCCCGATCCAGCGCAGCGAGACCATACCGCTGTGACCGTCAGGGTGATGATCGCGTCGGGCGTCATGGCGGGGCTCGTCGACGTGCATTACCTCGACCCGGATCTCTGCATCGTCCCCAGCCTGATCGAGCTGGACGCCACCAGATGGCTCAGGAATAACCAGGCACGCGAGGAACACGTGTGGTGGCGGGACTGCCCGTCTTGCGGCTACGCCGGCAACGTGTACGGCGAACTCGAGGCCACACCATGCCGATGTGAGGAGTGGAAGGAGGAATGCCAGCACTCCGGCGGGGTCATCGATGTAGGGACCGTCGAATCCTTCTCCTGCCCCTTCCGTGGCCTCGTACTGAGCAGCCGTGGAGAGCTTGTTACGGCAGGCATCGAGTCACGCACGGAAGCCCTGAACCCCGCGGAGTCCTGGTGAGCTAAGAGGTGACCCGCCTGAAGCGTGTTGCAGAAGGTTGCGTTCGGGCAGGTCAGGGCCGGTTTGCGGCCGGTCCGGTCATGCGGCGAGGACGAGGTCGTGCATGTGGGCGACGGCCTGGACCGCGTAGTGGAGGCCGTTGCCGCGCTGCTGGCAGTCGCGGAGGATCTTGTAGTGCTTCATGCGGGCGAAGGCGTGCTCGACACGGGCCCGGACCTTGCGGTGCTCGGCGTTGTCCTCCTCCTCGCCGGGCAGCAAAGCCCGGCCGGGGCGTTTGCGGTGCGGGACGACGAGCCCGGTGTTGATGTAGGCGCCGTCTCCCAGCACGGTCACGCCCTCGCAGTGCCGGGCCAGGCCGGAGTCCCGGCCAGGCCTTCGCGTCCGCGGTGTTGCCGGCCACCGGCCGGGCCGCAACGATCACCAGCTTGGTATCGGCATCGATGACGACCTGCACGTTCGCCGAGAACCGGTAGTTGCGGGAGGACGCGCCGGTCTTGCGGTCGCGGACCGGGATCAGGGTGCCGTCCACGATCCACAGCCGCTCGACCGCGTCGGTGGGGCGGGTGGCCGGCTCGATCGCGAGCAGCGGCCGCAGCCGCTGGATGACCCGGCAGACCGTCGCCGGCGAGCAACCGAACAGCGGCGCGAGCTGCCGCATGGTGAGGTTCGTGCGGTAGTACACGGCCACCAGCAGCACCCGGTCCGCCAGCGGCAGGCACCACGAACGGCCGCCACCGGGCCCGTTTCCGCCCCGTTCACGCACGGCCTTCGACAGTCGCTCGAACTGCCGCATCCGCAGCCCCGTGAACGTCTCCACCCACAACGAATCAGCCCTCAACACCCCGCCCGTACAGGGGAAATGCCCGGCCCCTGCCCAACCCGTCGACCGGCGGGTGAGCGGTCACGGCAAGGCCCCCGGGGTGGGTTCCCGGGGGCCTCGGCGGTGGGGTGGGGTCAGCCCGGCAGCGGGCGGTCCCGCTGGACGACGGCGTCGGTGTGCGCCGAGCCGTCGGCGACGCTGGTCACCCGGTAGCCGCCCTTGTGGAAGACCCAGTACCAGTTCTGGGCGTTGCCCGGCTGCCGGCCCGGCACGGGCTGGACGGCGTCGACGTGCTCCACCCCCGCGAGGGACGACCACAGGGAGATCTCGTTGTCGCCGCTCTCGCGGCGGTCCCGGTACCCCCCGGCCTGGAGGGAGATGATCCGGTACCGCTGGCCCGCGGGTGTGGTGTGGAACATCCAGTAGTGGTACCGGCCGTCACCCCCGGGCTGCTTGTCGGGGATCGGCAGCACCGCGTCGACATGGGTGACCGGGTCGGGCGCGGCGTCGAACGAGGTCCACTGGCTCAGCGGCCGCGCCCGGTTGCCGTCCACCCTGACCCGGACGGGCTCCTGTCCGTCGACGAGGACGTACCGGTAGCGCTGCCTGCCGTCGTCGCCCGTGAAGAACAGCCAGTGGCCGGACTCCCCGCCGACCTCCTGCCGGCCCGGGACGGGCCAGGCGGCGTCGACCCGCTCGATGTCGTGCAGGTCGTCCCAGAAGGACAGCGGCCGCCCGTCCGGGTCTTCGAGCGCGAGGGTGGCGTCGCCACCGCCGACCGAGGAGCTGAGCGGGACGGCCCTGCCGCCCTGGAAGGCGAGGTAGCGGCCCGGGTGACCGGGCCGGGGGACCACCGCGTCGACCGGCCGCGCCTGGGGATCCGGCACGGGGGTGACCGACCCGCCGCTCTCCAGGCGCCCCTGGGCGAGACCGCGCAGGGTGCTCAGGGAGGGGCTGAAGGCGTACACCGCGCCCTCGGTCCTCACGAACGGACGGAACCCGAGCGTCGTGGTCTGCCGCTCGCCCGCCGCGTTACGGCTCTCGAAGCTGACCTGGCCGTCGTTCACATCGGTCAGCTGCCCGCTCACCATGGGGTCGGGGCCCGGCCGGTGCGGGCGGTCGTGCGGGAAGTCGGGGTCGTTGACCCAGTCGGCCTGGATGAACTCGAACTGCCGCACCAGGTCGGCCTGGTAGCAGACGAAGACGAGCCCCCGGGGGTCGTCGGCGCCGGCTCCCTCGCCCTGGGTGGGGTTGAAGGGCCGCCCGTAGGGGATGCCCCGGCGGATGATGCGCCGCTCGTCCATGAACCTCTCGTCGACGAGCTCGCCCTCGTCGACCAGTCCGTCGCGCGGGTTGGTCTTGCGCAGGTGGGAGAAGAGCGGGGTGACCAGACCGTCGGGGTCGTCCTTGAAGGTGATGTCGTTGTCCGGCTCGGGCTCCGGCTTCCCGGCCGGCTTCATCGGGCAGTTGGCGACCGACGCGCCGGACGGCCAGCGGCCCACCAGACGGGCGGCGAGCCACTCCTGGGTGGTCCGGTCGTCGACCGCCTTGGCGGCCTTGAGCCGCTTGAGCTCGACGCCGACCTGCGCCCACCAGCCGGGCACGTCCTGGTGGAGGCGGCGCAGGACCTGGAAGGAGCCGTTGCGCATCCAGGGCGGGACACCGGTGGGCCGCTTGCCGTCGCCGGTGGCGTCGACGACGAACTTGTCGGCCGAGATCAGCCGGGTGCCGGGGTGGCCCAGCACATAGCCGGGGCGGGCCGGGTCCTCCTCCTCGAAACCGCACACGCCCGGCTCGCTGACGCCGTCCTTGAAGCCGAAGTGCTCCTTGCCCGCGGAGTCGCCGGGCAGGGTGGTCCCGTCCTGCTGGAAGACCACGACGGCCCCGGCGCGGGAAGCCGCCTCACGCTGCCGGGCCAGCTCGTTCCTGAGGTCGTCCTCGGTGTCGCAGGCGATCGTCAGGACGGCGTGCACGACGCGGGAGTGGTCGTAGCCGAACAGCCAGCCCTTCGGGTCGCTGTCGTCGGTGTCTCCCAGGGCCAGCGCCCGGTCGGACGCGCCCTGGACGAACGCCTCGACCGTGCTCCCGCCGGGCACGGAGTCGAAGATCTTCTCCTTGTTGGTGAAGAACTGGAGTCCGGGATGGGTGAGCGCGAGTCCCAGCCAGGTGGCCTTGAGGTGCTGGGGGTCGTCGCCCATCGAGTTGCGCCGGGCCTCGCTGAACCGGGCGTTGAACTCGGCGACCTGCCGGGTGGTGGCGATCTGCGGGACGAGGGCCTCCAGCCAGGAGCGGGCGGCGGTGACGTCGCCGAACTGGAGGAGGAGCAAGGACACGTTGTCCTTCTTGAAACCGGCCAGGATGTCGCCCTGGATCTCGGTGCTGTCGCGCAGCGTGAGCTGAGCGGGCATGAGTCTCCCTGAGGGGGTCGGGGACGGACGGGGAGAGGCGCGGTCAGGCGCCCGGGCGCAGCTGCACCCACTGGGCGGTGCTGGGCACGCCCCGGTCGTCGAGCAGGAACAGCAGGTAGTACCCGGGGGGCGCTTCCTCGGCCGAGGCGGGGGTGCGCAGCACGAGCTTGTTGCCGGCGCGGCTGGTGATGGGCAGTTCGAGCCGGCGCTGGCTGGTGTCCACCGAGTGGGTGGAGGTGATGGGGGCCATCAGCACGGCCCGGCTGACCCGGTCCGGGGTGCTGGTGCTGACCCGCAGGTTGGCGGCGTACCCCTGCGGGGTGGTGGGGACGCCGGACAGGGCCGGCCGGTCGCCCTGGTGCAGGTAGGCCGGCTCGTAGATCTCGATCGTGCCGTTCATGTCGGACTTCACGTCCGGGTCGTTGGCGATCTGCTGGAGCTCGTCGCCGGTGACCATGATGCGGCCGTCGGGCAGCAGCACCGCGTTGGAGTGATAGGCGCGCGGCAGTCGCTGGACGGGGCCGAGGCGCCACTGGCCGCTGCTGTCGCGCAGCTCGATCTGCCGGTACTTCTCGTCCGCGTTGGGGTTGTACGGACCGTTGCCGTAGTCGCGGATGTCGTAGCCGCCGTTGACGGTGAACAGCGTGCCGTCGGGAAGGATCAGCGTGTCGTCCTGGGTGCGGCCGAAGGCACGCGGAGTGTCCTTGGTCCAGCGGCCGCCGGAGAACTTGTAGGTGTTGGGGTCGTTGCGGTTGCCGCCGAGGATCAGCACGGAGTCCGGGCCGTTGACGCCGTTGGGCAGGGCGACGGCGGAGCCGTAGTTGCGCATGCCGCCGTCGGGCCGGTTGGTGAGCTTGCGACTGGTCTCCTGCTTCGGGTCGAAGACGTACTGCTCGTCGTAGTTGCGCCCGAACCCGTAGATCAGGCCGTCGCGCAGCGAGAACAGGTGCGGGTAGTCGACCGTGAACTCGGCCTTGACGGACCACCTGTCGAGCGACTGGCCCCGGGGCCTGGCCGACGGGTCCAGGGAGACGGCCGTGCCCTTGGCGGGGAAGCGCTCGATCGACTTGGACAGCACGCCCCATCCGACGTCGCCGTGGCCGGAGGTGATGAACTGCCGGCCGTCGGCGCCGGTGACCACCGTCGGGTACCAGCGGCCCTCCGCCATGTCCTGCTGCTGGAGCCAGGTCTCCTTCCACGGGTCGAAGACCAGCGCGAGGTGCGCGCCGGAGCCGTGGTTGCCGCCGAGGTTGCCGCCGAAGACGCCCACCATGCCGTTGGGCAGGTAGGAGTGCCCGGCGCAGAAGATCGGCGCGGGCCGCGGCTCGTCCGTGCCGTCGTCCACCTCGACCACGGGCGGCGGTACGGCCTTGAAGGCGGAGGCCTTCGTGCCCTCCTCCGGGTCCCAGACGTAGGCGCGTCCGGCGTTGTCGCCGCCGATGACGTCGGTGGGCGCGGTCTCCTTGTTCGGGCTGTCCTCGACGGGCTCGAAGGAGAACAGCAGGACCTTGCCCGTGGGCAGCAGCGCGACGTGGTCACCGAAGTCGGGACTGGGGAAGTACTCGGTGAACTTGCCCCAACTCTCCGCGTCGAACGCCGAGTTGATCTCTTTCTGGGACTCGGTCAGTCGCTTGAGGCTGCGGGTCCGCATGGGCTGCGAGTAGCCGTGGTCCATGGCCCGCATGCCGATGCGGTCGCGGGCCAGCTGTTCGGCGGCGCCCTGGCCGAGGGCCTTCGCCTCGGCGGGGCGCACCTCCGCGCGGACCTGTTCGTCGGTGATGCGGACGCCGCCCGACCGGACGGGGGACTCGTGCGCCGGGGAGGGCTTCGAGCGGGCGGACGGGACGGAGGCGCCGGCGGGCGCGGTGGCGGACAGTGCGATCGCGGCACAGCCGACCGCGAGCGCCCATCTCCCTCTGCGGGACATCAGGCTCCTTAAGAGCGCATGGCAGCCACCCGGACAGAGCCGGGTGACCACGCAGGGTGACTGAACGAGGCGAGTAGATCACACACCGTAGCGATTCGGGGGCTGGTGTCCGAGCGGAACGATTCAGCATGGCCCGTTGGTGTCCCGCTCTGCGTGTCCGCAGGGGGGTGGAACGGCGCGCTGCTAGCAATGGGCCGACTCCCCTTCCCCTGCTCCAAGGAGGACCACTACCATGCGCACGACTCGGGCCGCTCTCGCGGCCGTCGCGAGTGCCGTGACCCTGCTCGGCCTCTGCGCCGCCCCGGTCGCGGCGGACCCGCCCCAGCCGCCGCGCCACATCACCGGCAAGGTGATCCGCGGCGGCGCCGACGGCCGCCCCCACGAGCTGTTCTGTCCCGCGCCCTTCCAGGCCTACAGCGGCGGCTTCACCATCAAGGCCCGCAAGGGCGCCCGCTTCATCGAGGAACCCGCCGACCTCCTGGAGAGCCGCCCCAACGACACCGCGACCGGCTGGATCGTCGCCGTACGCAAGGGCCAGCTCCTGCCGTCACCGCACCCCCACCGCGCGCACCCGCGGATCGAGCCGGCCGACCTGGTCGTCCACGTCGTGTGCACACAGGACATGCCGACGCACGGCATGTGACCGTCCCCGCCGCGGGACCGCCGGCGCCTCGTCCCGCGCCTGCGGTCCCGCGGTGCTGAACTACCCTGGCCGGTGTGCTGCGTGATGTGACTGCTGTTCGATACGTGACCCCGCTGCGGTCCGGCGGCTCCGTGCCCGCAGTCGTGGAGGCCGACGACCTGGGCACGTACGTCGTGAAGTTCACCGGCTCCGCGCAGGGCCGCAAGGCGCTGGTCGCCGAGGTGATCGTCGGCGAGCTGGCCCGGGCCCTCGGGCTGCGCTTCCCCGAACTGGTGCTGGTGCACTTCGACCCGGCCGTCGCCGCGCACGAGCCGCACCAGGAGGTGCGCGAGCTGCACGGGGCGAGCGCCGGCCTCAACCTCGGCATGGACCACCTGCCGGGCGCCCGCGACTTCACCCCCGAGATCGCCGAGGTCCTCCCCGTGGACCCGCTGGAGGCGGGCCGGATCGTCTGGCTGGACGCGCTGACCGTCAACGTCGACCGTACGGTCCAGAGCTCCAACCTGATGGTGTGGCCGACGCTGGGCACCGTACCGCCGCGGCTGTGGCTCATCGACCACGGAGCGGCGCTCGTCTTCCACCACCGCTGGGACGGCGCGGACCCCGCCAAGGTGTACGACTTCCGCCACCACGCCCTCGGCCTCTACGGCCCCGACGTGCGCGCGGCCGACGCCGAACTCGCGCCGAAGGTGACCGAGGAGCTGCTGCGCGGGATCGTCGCCGGGGTGCCGGACGCCTGGCTCGCCGACGGCGGGTTCGCCACGCCCGACGAGGCGCGCGAGGCGTACGTGGCCCACCTCCACGCGCGCGTGCGGGCGTCGCGGCAGTGGCTGCCCACCGATTTCCCCGACCGGGACGAGCTCGCCGCCGAGGACGCGCGGCGGGCGGCGAGGAACCGGCGAGGGCGCCCCGCGTGGCTCAAGCAGGTCCCCGACCTGCACGGCAAGCCCGCGGCCGAACAGGATTGGTCGGTGCACCTGGGATGACGTCCGGGACCCGCCGGGTCCGGATCGAGTACTCACGCAGTGCCGCCGGCTGCCGCGCGCGGCAGCCGGCGCAGAAGCTGCTGACCACCTTCGAGGCCGAGCCGGACGAGCCGGCCCTCAAGTCCGGCACGGGCGGGGTGTTCGTCGTGCGGGTGGGCGACGAGGTGGTCTGGGACCGGCGCGAGCACGGCTTCCCGGAGCCCACTGCGGTCGAGCGGGCCGTACGCGACCGAGTGGCCCCGGGAAAGCCCCTGGGCTCTGTCGCTCCAGCCATGTGAAGACCGCGGTCCTCTTGTGGAGGACCTTGGCGTTCTTGCCCCAGCCGAGTTCGTCCCCCTTCAAGCCCGGTTTCGACGCTTCCCTGCGGACCCGGCTCGTGGACATGCTGAGCATCGCGGCGACCTCAGAGGTCTCCATGAGGACGGGCTCGACGGGTCGGCGCCTGCGAGGTCGGTCGTTTTCGGAGGGGTGCGGTTGCGGTTCCATGGGTGAGACGGCTCCTCGAGGCTGCTCTGAGGCTGATCGCGGTGCCGGGTCGTGCTCTGCTCTGGCCGGATTCCGGAGATTCTTGGCGGCCGCCCTGTGTCACTGCCAAGGGTCACCGGGTGGACCGCGGCCAGGGTCGTGAGGATCGCCGGCTTCGCCGCCCCGGGATTCGCTGCCAGGTTGCCGCGCCGCTTCGCGGGTTCCTGCGGTGGCGGGGCCCTCGCGGACGCAGGGATCGGGAGGCGTGTCGCCGATCCGTCGGGGTGACGGTGATCACGGGGGCCGTGGGCGAGAGCTGCGTAGGCTTGTGGAGTCGTCTGGGCTGCGTTCGGGGCCGAAGCGGCGTGTGCGCCGGCGCCATGGGCCTCGTCACCGTCGTCATTTCCGACACCGAGACCGAAGCCGCCTCCACGTACCGGCGTGCCCTGTGCTTCCCGCGCGGGTCAGGCCGGGTGGAGCGCGGTGTGGAGGGTGTCGACGGCCAGGGCGATGGCGGTCTGGGCCCCGCGGGTGGGGCGTAGAGCATTGAGCATCACGAAGTCGTGGATGACACCCTGGACGCGGACGGCAGTCACGGCTACGCCTGCGGTGCGGAGGCTGGCGGCGTATGCCTCACCCTCGTCGCGCAGGACGTCGGCCTCCGCGGTGATGATCAGGGCCGGAGGCAGGCCGACGAGCTGGTCGGTGGTGGCCCGCAGCGGGGAGGCGGTGATCTGTGCGCGGTCCTCCTCGCCGGGTGCGTACTGGTCCCAGAACCACTGCATGCCGTCGCGGCGCAGGAAGTAGCCGGTGGCGAATCGGTGGTAGGAGTCGGTGTCGAAGCTCGCGTCGGTGACCGGATAGAACAGGACCTGCTGGAGCAGAGCCACGTCGCCGCGTTCCTTGGCCATCAGGGTCAGCGCCGCGCTCATGTTGCCGCCGGCGGAGTCGCCGGCCACGGCCAGTCGCGTGCCGTCCAGGTCCTTTTCGGCCCCCTGGGCGGCGATCCACCGGGCGACGGCGTAGTTCTGCTCGATGGCCACCGGATAGCGGACCTCGGGCGACAGACCGTACTCGGGGAAGACCACCGCGGCGTGGGCGCCGACGGCCAGTTCGCGGACCAGGCGGTCGTGGGTGTGGGCGTTGCCGAAGACCCATCCAGCACCGTGGATGTAGAGGATCACCGGCAGCGGGCCGGTGGATCCGGTCGGCCGCACGATCCTCGCCCGGACGCTGCCGGTGGGACCGCCCGTGACGGTGATCCACTCCTCGTCGATCACCGGCAGTTCGACCTCACCCGACTGGACCTCGTCCATGACCTTGCGGCCCTCGACCGGATCCAGGTCGAACAGGTACGGCGGGTTCGTCGTCGCCTCGGCGAACGCCAGGGCCTCGGGTTCGAGTACGGGCTCGACCGGAGTCGTCGCATCGGACATCTGCAGCACCTTGTGGTACGGGAACGGTTTCCTGATCACCACGCTATGGGCTGCCGCCAGTGGTCACTTTTCCGTCGGTGCACCGTCGGTGTCGCCGCAGTGTGCTCCGGTTCGACCCTGGAGTCGCCATTCACGGGGCGTCGTACCGTAGGCCGCTCGAAAGATCCGGCTGAAATGGCTGGGACTCACAAAACCCCAGCGCTGGGCGATTACCGCCACCCCCACCTCCCTGGCCATGGGGCGGAGGAGTTCCCGGCGGCACCGTTCAAGTCGCTGTGTCCGGATCCAGCCGCCCACGGTCGTGCCTTCGAGCTGGAAAAGCTTGTGCAGGTAGCGGACCGACATGAAGTGCGCTTCGGCGATCCTGGACGGTGACAGGTCTGGATCACCGAGGTTGCGCATGATGTGGTCCTTCACGCGCTCAAGAGAGGCGGCGGCATGCGGGGCCCCGGAAGTGGAGCGTCCGCGGCGCTCGTCGATGAGGAGCGCCATCAGATCGAGCGCGGTGGCGGCGACCCGGTGGCCGGCGGCGTCGTCGAAACCCTCGGCTTCGCGCGCCATGCGCGCGAGAAAGGTCGCCACGAGCGCAGCGCTGCCCTCCTCGCTGGTGAAGGTGGTGGCAGTCAACGCCTGCAGATCCTTGTCCCGCACGTGAAGTTCTTCGCGGGGGAAATGGAAGGAGGTGAAAGCGAATTCCCCTTCGAGTTTGATCCTGAACTGGCGGGACGAGTCACTGATGGAGAATTCTCCCGGCCCTATCACGGATTCCCGCCCGTCCTGCTCCTTCGTCACGGTGCCCTGCTGCTGAAGGCTGACGATCAGTGACTTGCGGTCGTCGCGGGAGATGTGGCGCTTGTCGCGCTTCACCACCTGCGGTCCCGCCTGGACACGGGAGATGTGCAGGGTGCCGAGCCGGCTGCTGACGATCGTTCCGGGCGACGGTTCCTTCTCCAGCAGATTCACGTCCATCGGCATGAAGGTGCCGGAAACCGCTTCGTGCCAGCGTTCCGCCCGGTCAGCAGCTGACAGGGGCTCGGTGGAGAGAACAATGGGCACGGATTTCCTCCCTGGACGTCGTGGGCGCTCGGTTGAAGATCCGTACGGGAATCGCCCGCCTGCGCTGCCGGAGTGAATCCCGCCGGCCGGGGGCCGGACCGCAGATCGGATCTGTCTGCGCCCCAGCCTGCCGGGCGACCGGGACAGGCGCATCAGTCAGTCGACTGGTCCGTACGCCATGCCCCGCGGCGGTCGCGCTGAACTCAGGCGAGCAGCCTTCGCGGGGCGCCGCCGCCCTGTCCCCGTGCCACCCGCGTCGGCGGGCTGTCGCGCAGAGAGGGCAGCGTAGAGAGGGCAGCGCAGAGAGGACAGCGAAGAGAGGACAGCGACACGAAGCCCTGCGCCGACCGCTTCACCACCCTGCAGGCCGCCAGGCTCAGTCTCGGACAGAGCATCGAACTGCCCACGCACCCTGCGCCTGTTCGTGGCCAAGGGCACGGTGATCCCGGAGAGCAGCGGCCCGCTTGCCTCCATGACGGGCTCGACAGAAAGGGTCCCCATTCGGCCCCGAACGAGGCAACAGTATGCTTTATTTTCTGGCTGGCAGGGCCTGGGAGCGCATCGCATCTCGGAAGCTGACGAAACAAGGGATCCCCACCATGAACGAGCCGACGGGTCCTTCCTGCGCGCCGTCTCCCCGACTGCTTTCGACCGGGGCCCAGCATGGGCACTAGGCGCAGCACGATGGGCCGGCCGGAGCCCGTCACCGGGCTGGCGGGCCGGGAATCGGAGGTCGGCCGGGTCCTGGACGCGATCGAGCACGGCCGCAGCGCCCCGCGAGCACTGCTCCTCACCGGCGAGGCGGGTAGCGGCAAGACGTCGTTGCTGGAGGTCGCCGCCGAGCACGCGCGGGTGACCGGAGCGTGTGTGCTGAGGTCTCAGGGCTTCGACGGGGAGTCGGAGCAGTCGTTCGCGGCCCTGCACCAGTTGCTGCTTCCGCTCATGCCCGGTGCCGCTGATCTTCCCGGCCATCTGCGGGAGGTTCTGGAGACCTCGTTCGGCCTCGCCCCGATCACCAGACCCGCCGATCCGATGCTGCTGCGCGTCGCCGTCCTCACCCTGCTGGTCGAGGCCTCGCGCCACCGACCTGTCGTGATGCTCGGCGACGACGTCCAGCTCTTCGACCGGGACTCCCTCGACGTCCTGGGGTTCGTGCTGCGCCGTTTCGCGGCCGAGCCGGTGACGGTGCTCCTCGCGGCCAGGGGGCTGACGGCTCCGGACTCTGCTGTCGCGCACCTGCCAGTCCTGTCGCTGGGGCCGCTGACGGTCCAGGCGGCGGCCCGCCTGCTGGACGCGCAACCCGATTCACCTACCGGCAGGGCCCGGAGCGAGGTGCTGGACCAGGCTGACGGCAATCCTCTGGCCATCATCGAACTGTGCCGTTCCATGCGATCGGGCAGCCTGCTTGGTCTGTCCGACGGCGCACTGCCCCGGACCCAGCGGATCCAGGAGATGTTCTCCGCCCAGTTGCGCGCGCTGCCGCCCATCACCCAACGGATGGTGCTCTACGCAGCGGCTGCCTCGGACCAAGAGGACCTGGAAACCCTTATGTCCGCAGCAGGAGCGGGCACGGACCTGTCGGTGTGGGCGTCCGCGGAGGATGCCGGGCTGATCACGATCGCGGGCCGCCAGGTGGGTTTCCGGCACCCGCTCGTGCGCGCGGGCGCCTACCAGGGCGCCCCGGCGCACCTGCGCCAGCGAGCGCACATCGACCTCGCGGCCGTGCACCAGGACGATCCGGCCCGCCAGGCCTGGCACTTGGCCGCGGCCTGCATCGGCCAGGACGAATCCGTGGCGGCGACCCTGGAGGACACCGCCGAACTCGTCGAACAGCGCGGTGGGTTCTACGCGGCCGCACGGGCCCTGGAACGATCCGCCGAGTGCAGTCCCGCTCCGGAGGATCGGGCACGCCGATACGCCAAGGCACTGAGAGCCGCCAACAACGCGGGCGACACGTTCTGGGTGCGCGAGCTTCATTCCAAGGTCACCGCACTGACCGAGGACCGCGACCTGCTCGGCGTCGCGGCGAACGGGGCCGGTCTGGCCCTTTCCATGTCCGGCCATCAGAGGGAAGCGTTCCAGCTCCTGATGGGCGCCCTAGAACCAGACCTGCCGCAGGACGCCAGGACGACGCTGGCGGTGACCGCCGTGATCGGTGCGGTCGCCTTCCAGTCGGGCCTGTCCGAGGTCAGGCGCCCGCTGCTTCCCCTCCTCGAAGCGATCGAGACCAGTGCCGTCAGCACGACCTACTCCGAACTGGTCGCGGACGAGGCCGTCAACGCCTTGCGGGCGGTCATCCTCTGCGAAGCGGATCCGATCAGGAACGCCCCCGCCCTGTTGAGCCGAACCCAGCGGCCGAGCTTGCTGGAACCGCTGACGGGCATAGCGGAAATGATCCGACTGCAGACGCTGGGCGCGGTCGCCTGGATGGCCGACGAGTCCGACCTGTGCGTGGACACCTTCCGGCGGGCGTTCGCCATGCTCCGCTCGTACGGAGCCATCGGAACAGGCGCGATCGCCCTCTCCGCAATGGGCTCGGCCCTGATCGACGTCGGACGGTGGGCAGAGGCCGACGAACTGCTGGACGAGGCGGCGACCCTGGCCGCCGTCCAGAAGATGAAGCACATCGAAGTCGACATCGAAGCCCTGCGCGTGACGCTGCAAGCCCTGCGCGGCCGCTCCGCCGATGCCGGGATCCTGACAGATCCCGCATGGACGGTCGTCAACCTGGAGGAGAACACCGCCACCCACGCACGACTGCTGCGCGCGGCAGGCACCGCCGCGACAGCCGCGGGCGACTACGACGGGGCGCTGCGCCACTTCCGGCAGCTGTTCCACCAGGACGGCACTCCCCTGCACTACTTCCTCTCTCACCGGTCCATCGCAGACCTCGCCGCCGTCGCCCAGCGGACCGGGCACCAGGAGGAGGTCGAGCCTCTCGTCGAGGCGGTACGCAAGGCGCTGGGACCGCATACGACAACGCGAATGACGCTGCTCCTGCACCACGCCACCGCACTGGTCGGCGACCCGACGCAGGCGGAGCACCACTTCCGCCTGGCCCTGGTCAACCCGGCCGGTGACCAGTGGCCCCTCGCCCGTGCGCAGGCCCGGCTTCACTACGCCCAGTGGCTGCGCAGACGGCGACGCCCGCTGGAAGCCCGCCCGATCCTGGCCTCGGCAATGGAGACCTTCTCCCGGCTCGGTGCCACCGCCCTGGCGGACGAGGCGCGGGCCGAGCTTCGGGCCAGCGGCGTCGCCGCGCCGTCCGACCGGCCCGATCCGCTGTCGGAACTGACCGCCCAGCAGCAGCAGATCGTACGGCTGGCGGCGCAGGGCCTGGGCAACAAGGAGATCGGAGAGAAGCTCAAGCTGTCCCCCCGCACGATCGGCTCGCACCTCTACCAGGTGTACCCGAAGCTCGGCGTCAGCAGCCGCCACCAACTCCGCGACGTCTTCGGTGTCCTGTGAACGACGGCAAGCCGACCGGCGGACAAGGTTCCGATCGCTACGAGGAACGAGAGGTGAGGAGTGTGGAGCACAAGCCCGTCACCGGCGAAGGCGGTCCCGATCGCCCCGCCGTGGTCCTCGATCCCGCCGTCCAACGGTTGGTCGACGCCTCGGCGGACCCGCCGTACCTGCATCAGCTCGGCCCGGTCGACGGCCGGGAGGCACTTCTGGAAGCCCAGGGGCACCTCTTCGACGACTTCCCGGTGGACGCCGCGTTCTGGGCGGCGCCTGTCGGCCCCTCCGGACTGGTCGGCTTCTGGACCTTCCGCCCCGCAGCGCGGAGCGGCCCGCTCCCCGTGGTCCTTTACGTCCACGGGGGCAGGTGGATGCTCGGTGACGCGCAGACCCACACCCGGATGATCTGCGAACTCGTGACCGCCAGCGAAGCCGTGTTCGTGGTTCCCGAATACACGCGCACTCCCGAGGCCCGGTACCCGGTAGCGCTCGAAGAGTCGTACGCCGTACTGACCTGGCTGACCGACAACGCCTCGGACTTCGCACTGGACAGTCGGAGGCTGGCGGTGGCCGGCGACTGCGCGGGCGCCACCATGGCCACAGCGCTCACCATCATGGCCAAGCAACGCGGCGGCCCTCGCCTGCGCGCACAACTGCTCTACTACCCGATGACCGCCCCGCACTGCGACACCGCCTCGCGGAAACACTTCGGGTCCGGCTACCTCCTCACCACCAAGGCCCTGGACTGGTACTGGCAGCAGTACACGGACGACGACCGAGAACTCGCCGAAGCCACGGCCTCCCCGCTACGGGCGACGACCGCCGAGCTTGCGGGCCTGCCCCCCGCACTGGTCGTCACAGCCGAGGCCGACGTCGTCCGGGACGAGGGGGAACAGTACGCGCGCCGACTGCAGCAAGCAGGCGTGGCCGTGACCGCCGTCCGCTACCTCGGAACGGTCCACGACTTCGCGTCTCTGAACGCCCTGCGCGACAGCCCGCCCACCAAGGCCGCCATCCGCCAGGGCGGTGTCTTCCTCAAAGAGGCTCTCACTGTTGGGCAGTGAGAGCGGGGAGGCGAACCGTGCTCTCACCGGCCCGACGGCCGATGAGAAGTTCGAGACCGAGTACATGGCAGCCCCGGCGGAAGAGCTGTCTGCCAACAGGCCCCGCGATTGACCCGGTGACGTGCTGCTCCGGGGAGCCGGCGGGCTGATGGTCCAGCGATCGCCGGTCGGCCCGTCACTCGTACCAGCACTTCAGCCGATCCGCCTCCGGCCTGCTCGACGTCGGCGATCGACTCCGGCATCCACGGCTGGGCCGGCGTCACCTCGACCGAGGCCGGCTGGGCGTCCGCCGACAGCCAGTGCTCCGTCTTCCAGGCCCCGCTACGCAGGAGCGGCTTGGGGGAGTGCGGGCAGATCTCCTCCACATCAACCGCACCGGGGCCCGTGGGAGTACCTGCCACACGACTTCCC
Organism: Streptomyces sp. NPDC053513; assembly: GCF_044544765.1. Taxonomy (NCBI): domain Bacteria; kingdom Bacillati; phylum Actinomycetota; class Actinomycetes; order Kitasatosporales; family Streptomycetaceae; genus Streptomyces; species Streptomyces sp. NPDC053513. The sequence goes on along the minus strand of NZ_JBITXP010000017.1, from coordinate 14,577 downwards.
GCCGTTCAAGCCCGCCTACGACTACCACGCCAAGTGGGAGGGGGACGGAACCACCGAGCAGGTCCACGACCTGTTCCGGGACAAGGATCGCCAGAGAAAGGGGTGGGGATGTACGGCTTCCGGCACTACTTCGCCCCCAACGCCCTCGGGAACGGCATCTCGATCACCGATGTGGCGGAGTGGATGGGGCACAAGTCCATCGAGGAGACGTACCGGACCTACCGGCCCTTGATGCCGGGCAGCATCACCAAGGCCGCCCGGGTCCTGGACGCCGGCCTCTGGGAGGCAGCTTGAGGGCGGGAAGGGCGACGCCTGGCCTTCGAGGTGAGCGAGGAGATCCTCTTGAAGTCGTTGCCCTCAACACGCTGACCTGCGCAGATAGCCACATGAGCAGTGCTGACCTGCGAATTTGCTTATTTCCGGGGATTTCAGGGCGACGCCGTCTTGCGCGGTCGATTCTCCCCAACCGCTCCCCATCGGGCTTGCGTTCTCCCCAGTGGCCGCCCGTGGGGCGAGACGTGCCTGTATTCGAGGGGCTCTATCCGTCACCAAAGAGGACTGTGTGACCGAGACATCCGGAGAGTTCCCCAGAGGCGATGGGCCCCACGGGCCGGCAGAGGGGTCCTCCGCCGGGTCACTGGCCCGGGCGGCCGGGCGGCGGCTCGGTGCCGCCGTCCGGCCTGCGGTCCCCGCGCCTACCTCAGCGGCGTCGCCGCAACCGGTGTGCCAGGCGTCGGCAGCGGTCCCGCCAGGACGACCGGGGCGCACCGCGCATCGAGGCGAGGATCAGTGCCCGCTCCTGGGGTGTGGTGCCGCGCGTCAGCCAGATCAGCGAGGCGTGCCGCACGGCGGTCCGCGCGAGCATGAGCGCGGCGGTCACGGCGCCGGTCGGTCCGTAGAGGTGGGGCAGTGCCTGCAGCAGGTCGAGCATTGTGTCGAGGGCCATGTCCGGCTCCTTGTTGCTACGAGGACTCCCCCCAGCTCGGACCTCGATCGGCCCTGGAGAGAGGCCGGTCGGCGACCGGCCCCGACAGCGGACCTCGGCATCGGATTTCTTCGCCCGCCCGGCGTTGCCGCATCGTGTGAAACACCCTTCGTGACTGCCACGACCTGGCAGGATGTGGGGAATTCTTCAGCGGAGAACGCCGGGGGACGTGGTGAAGAAAACGATGAACGCGCGGCCGCTGCTGCCCGGACAGGGCCAGAGAACCGACTGGGCGTCAGTGGCGGACGTACCCAGCCCGGACACGCGTCCGTACACCGCCTGGCTGTGGCGAGCCCTGGCGCACTGGGCAGCCGAACACGGCGACCCCGACACCGGGTGTCAGCCGCTGAGCAAAGCGGTCGGGGACTGGCTTCGTGTCGCCCCGTCCTCCGTGACGGCGTGGCGCAAGGGCGACTTGTGGAGGCCCGCATGGTTCGGGACCGTGCGCGCCAAGGTCGGCTGCAACCCGGCCACGTGCGCGTCGCCGTACGCGGACGAGGACGAGCTGGCCACGGCGCTCGTGGAGGCGGACCGGGAAGAGCGGGAGCATCGCACGTCCTCTTCGCGGCGTGCTCTCCCGGCCCTGGCAGGCGCCGGCCCGGTGAGGGCCCGGCCCTCCCGAGGCACGGCCGCTTCCCTCCCCCTCGCGGCCCCTCACCACGACGAGTACGAGAGGACGAGAGTCGCCCTCCGCAAGGTGGACCAGGTCGACCGGCGGACGGTCAGCGCCTGGGAAGGGGTGGTGCCCCTGTTGGACGACCCCGACCGGGCTGCTGTCAGCCTGCGCGACGTGTACGTCACACGCAGAGCCCAGAAGGTGCTCACCCGAGGTTTGAGAAACCAGATCGTCAACCGCGGCCCGCAGGGCAACGCCGTGCTTGGCGAGCCGGGTACCGGCAAGAGCTGCGTGCTGTGGGGGGTGCGAAAGGAACTGCGGGCGGCGGGGTGGACGGTCGTGGCCGTCTCCGCGTCCGCCCTGCTCGGCACTCCGGACCATCCGGCGGATCTGCGGCTCCAGGAACTGCTCGCAGCGCTGGAGGCGAAGCTGACCGGCCTCGATGGACGGCTGCCGGGCCGCGGCGGGAAGTCCTCGGCCCGTGACGACAGGCCGCCGGGAGGGCGGGCACGGCAGGGGACCGGCCCCGTCGCCCTGCTCCTGGACACCGCGGATCTGCTGCTCCACGACGCCACGCGAGCGGGCGAGGACCTGCTGGTGAGGCTGGTCCAGGAGGCTCGCGCGCTGGGCGTCGCCGTCGCCGTCGCCTGCAGGTCCGCGGAGGCACGCAGACTGGAGGACCGCGAACGGGCGGGCATCGATGCACTGCTCAGCAAGGAGCACCTGGAGGGCTACGACGACGGCCGCGCCGCGGCGGACGTCACACAGCACGTCGGTGCGCCGTGGGAGCCGGGATCCGAACTCGACCGTGCCGTGGCAGCCCACCTGCGCGTCTTCTGCCGTGACCCCGGGCGGCCGAGCCCCCGCCAGGGAAGCGACCCCGGGGGGACGGGCCCGGCAGAGCCGCTGGCGCAGCGGATGCGGTCGACGCTCGTGTACGCGGCGGCCCGTGGGCTGCCGCTCGGGCAGTTGATCCGCCACCCGCTGTCCCTGCGCATGCTGTTCGACGTCTATGCCCCGGCCGGTCCACGCGACAGGGATCTCGACGTCACCGGCCTCTTCCGCGAGTACTGGGACAAGCGCGTGATCGAGGACGTCCGCCACGCCGTCTTCGGCGACGAAACGGCCGACGAGCAGGCCCGGCGGGACCTGTCCCAGGAAGTACGGGTCCTGGGACTGGCGATGCTGCGCGCGGGCAGGCCGGAACTGTACGGCGCGGACGTGCGGACGGCTCTCGTCGCCCACACGGCGCTCAAACGCCGCCAGGACGTCGACAAGGCCGTGGCAGTGCTGCTGAACCGGGGCGTGCTGCGCAAGATCGAGGGCGGCCGTATCGCTTTCCACCACCAGGCGTTCGCCGAGCACGCGGCCGGTCAGGCCCTGCGCCACGCCAGGCGTGGGCTCGCCGCGACGGCCGTCCGGGTTACCGAGCATCCGGATGACCTCCTCCTCGCCGAAGCCGCCCGGCACGCCTTCCATATCGCGGACCGCGAAGGCGCCACCGGCTGGTACACCGCGCTGGACACACTGATGCGGCACGACCACGCGGCGACCCGCCTCACGGCCCTGCGCATCCACGCCGGTCTGCGCCACCCGCCGGAGGACGCGGTGAGTCTGGCCGTGGAAACCCTGCGCGACGCCGACCCGTGGCAGGCCGCGTCCTACATGACGGTGCTCACCGGCACCAGCAACCCGGCACCGACCGCCTGGCCGCGCACCCTGCGCGCCATTTGGGACCGACAGGACGGCCAGGAACGACGCCGGGTGCTGATCGCCGTCACCCATCTTGCGCACCAGCAGCCCGAACCGGTCGCGAACTTCCTTGCTGGCCTCCGTCTGCTCGACTTCACGGAGCGGGAGAACCTGAACTGTCTGCCCTTCGGCCGAGATCTGACCCTCTTTCTCCTGGGCTTGCACACTGCGTCGCCGGAGAAGTGCGCGACCGGCGTCACCAAGCTGCTGAACGCGGCGGCCACCTTCCGCAACAAGGCCGTCCTGCTGCACGCCCTGGTCGCGCTGGCCCACCTGACCGCCAGGCAGCCCGGCCGGTACGCCGGTCACGCGACGAGCATGCCCCGTCTGCTCGACGGGCTGCGCCAGGCGTGGCAGGCGGATCTCGACAAGATTATCGATGCGGCGGCTCCTGTGTGGGCGACCACACTGCGAGCGGCCACCGCCGCGGAGATCGAGGACGTCGTCCGCACCCTCGCCGAAGAGCTGAAGGCCGGTCCCTCGGCCCCTTCCGGAGCCCTGCGGCTGCGCTCCTTGGCCGAGGTGCTCGCTACCGGGTCCCGCAGACTGGTCCAACGCTGCCTGAACGGCCTCTCCGACGCCGCCACCTCCCCCGAAATCGCGGAGCTCATTGCCAAGTACCTGCTGGCGCCTCTCCTCTCCCAGCAGCCGAGCCTGTCGGGCGTCGCCGCGGCCGGCGACTGGTGTCGGCGTCGGCTGTCTCCGGCAGAGGACATGGACCCCGCACGCGGGGCCACGGGTGTCATCCTCAAGGCCCTCGACGCGAACAAGGCGCCCCTGCCCGCTGTGACGGTGGCCGCCTGCCTGCAGACGCCGCGAGATCCGGACCGCTGCACTGACGACACGCTCCGGCGGTGGCTGAACGACCCATGGCCCGTATCCCTGACGGTGGCCGCCGCGGCCGGAGGCCACCGCGTCGCTGAGCGCGCCCTGGATCTGCACATCAGCATGGACCCGCCCGCGACCGGTACCCACGCCGTACGGCTGCGGGAGGCGATGGGCCGCCGTGCCGCGGACCATCCCGGCCCGCTCCTCGCCCGGCTCCAGGAGGACGCCATCCGCAGCGGTGACCTCAGCGGTCTGAAACGGCTGGCCAACCTGGGCCCCGACATGATGACCGTCCTCCTGGACGATCCGGGCCACCGGGAGTCCCTGCTTGCGATCGCCAAGATTCTCCGGGACTCACCCACTGGCCTCAAGGCCACCGGCGTCAAACTGCAGACGCTGGCGACCACCCAGGGCGGCCTGCTGCCGGTCACCGTCGAGGAGACGGTCGAGCTGTTGACGGCCACCCGAAACGGGGAGGTCCAGAGGGGTGTCCTCAGCAGCGTCGGGGAGCAGTTGCACCGGCACGCCGCGCACTGGCAGAAGCAGGACCCGCTTGGCAAGCTCACCCCGGTGTTGGAGGTCATGCAGGACCGAGGACGGGAGATCCGGGCCACCGCGGGCCCACGGTACGATCACCACGCCCGGCAGTTCATGCTGGCTGCCAACGAGGCGTATCTGCTGCGGATCGCTCTGCACGCCCACTTCGACGATCTCACGGCATGCCCTGTGGAGGAACTTCTGAGCGCCTTGGAGGCACTGGTCTTCGCGGAGCTCCCTCTCTTTCTTCCGCCGAAAGATCAGGAGATCGCCCTGCATGCGTGGCGCCGCCGGTTCGAGCATCTACCGCACCTTTGCCGCCGTCTGGCCGCAGAGGGCCATCACCAGCAGGCCCGGAGGCTGCTGGACCGCGTCATCGACTTCGCCAACCATGTCCATCCCTCTGGCAAGGGCCAGTGGCGCGAGACCCTCGCCAACGACTGGCGCCGCTACCTCCGTGTGGTCAGCCTCGAGGACCGGGAACGACTGACCGGCACCATCCTCGACCTTGCTACCCGCGACATTCCCTTCGCCAAGCAGTTGGTGGAGGTCGCTGGTCAGAGTCTGGGAGACATCGCACCGGAGCTGTACGCGTTGATGCGCGATCCGGACACGCCGCCGGCGCTCATGCCGGCTCTGCGCAGCACGGCGTCCTGGGCTGGACGTGCGGGCCATGGAGCACCATGGACGGAGATCTACGCGGAGGTTGCATGGGAGTGACCTGTCACATCACCCTCGACCCGAGCGCTTGGCCCGTGTGACGACCACCAGTTCGAGGCCGACGGCAGATCGCGCATGGTCTGCGGCCCATCCCCCAGCCGGTGCCGCGCTGAATCCCGGTAACGCTCTGCTCCTTGTACGGACGGAGCGTGACAGGGGTGACGGCCAGTGCAAGTCGGATGCAGGCGTACATCAACAATTGCAAAGTGCGGAAAGTGCCACAGGAACCTCACACCTCGGCGTAGTCTGCGGGAATTACCGCAGGCGGGCCGGGGTGGCCTGCAGTGCGGCGGAGGTGCCATGGGTGGGGACCCGCATGTCTCAGCAACGGTCGGCGATCACGGGCGAACGGGGGTGTCCGATCCGTACGGTGACCAGGCTCTGCTGACTCCCGCCATGACGAAAGGCTATGACGCCGTACCTGGCGGGGAACGGTATCTGTTACTGCGCTATCTCGAAGCGGTGGTCGCCGCTCGCCGGGCACCGGTACACACCGCCGTCGCCTTCAATGCCGTGTACTTCGGGTACGACCTTGGAGGCGACGGATACGGGGGCAGTCCGCTGCGCCTCGACGACTTCCCTGTGATCACCCTCGGGAGGCGCACCCCTGCCCTCCCGGTCGGTGCCATGGTGTGCGTGGCCACGGGATCGGACCCGCTCTACGCGGAGATCGTCCACCGCGAGGGCGCGCATCCGGAAGTGGGGCCGCTCGGGGACGTGCCGGCCTGGGTGTCCGGGGCGCCTGCCGGCGCCGCGGGCCCGGGCAGGCCGGCGACCGGCGCGGCTCTCCGCCGAAGGGAGCTCCTGGTCCCGGATCTCCATGCTTTCGGCCCGGCCCTGAGCCTTTCACCGGCCCAGCTCCACCGCTTACGCACGCGTCGGCGCTGGATCAACGAGGATGGGCATGTCGTCGTCGACGTCTCCTACCCGTCCCCGGAAACGGCCCGGTGTGACGACCTGACGGCCTACGCGGACCATCTCCTGACCACGGCGCGGGAGCAGCTGCTCAGCCCCTTCGTTCCCTTGTCTCTCGCCGAACTCGTGGGCGGCACGAGCGATGACGAACTGCGGGCTGGCCTAATCGGTCTGCTCGACACGGTGCGGGGCGTCCTCGGCTCCAGCGCCTCGCTGCGCACATGGGACCACTACGCCGTGACCCGGGCTTCTCTCGCGGAGTGCTGGGGCAATACCGGACCGCTGGGCGGCGACGACCTCAGGTCCCTCGCGGCCACGGTGGAACACGCGGCCATCCCGGCGAGGCGGCGCCATGGCCTCACCGCCCCCGTCACGGTGTACACGGCGGTAGGGCCGCGGCTTCGCCAGTTTCCCGGTGCGACGGAACTTCTCAGGGGAGTGGGGTACGCCGCGGCGGTCTGCCGGGCGAACCTGACACTCGCCGACGTCGTCCGAAGGGATAGTGACCAGGGCCTGTTCGAGAACGGCTCCCGGATCACGCTCGACGACACCTTCGAGAGCGGAGGCGTCTGGCGGTCTCATCATCCGGGTGGTGCCGAAGCGCCCGGAGACCCCCTGGCCCCGGCAGGGCGTGGCTGGGCATCGACGCTCCCCGCGCTGCGGGAGCCGGAAGCAGGTGCGGATCCGGAAGCGGAGATCGATCCGGTCGATCTACCCCTCGCCGACGATGCCTTCCTCGGCCTCGGCGAACTCCTGCGGAACGACGCGAAGGAGATCGCCTGGCGGTCGCCCCTGCGGCTTGCCCATCTCATCGACGGCTGGCTCCCCCTGCATTTGTACGTCGCACACGAACTCCGCCGGTCCCACGGCCCACGCCTCGCCTTACACCTCGAACTTGACCATGTCGGCCAGACACTGGCCGAACGCGAGGCAGCTCAGGACATCACCGCAGAACTCGGTGCCGAATCGGGTCGTTTGACGGGAATCCACTGGCCCCGCGACTTCTTTCCCGGCCTGATGCTCGAGCTGCGCTGGCTCTGCGGCGAAACGGTGATTCGCGTGGCCACGGCCCCGCTCACGGATCCGGTGCATGTCGACGACCGCGTGATCGGCCACTGCTACGACTCCCGCGTACTCACCCGAGAGGACGCTCCGGGCAGCGATCGCCATGGCGACAGCGCGGTCGGTCTCGGCCCCCGGCAGCTGGTGATGCGCACCGTGCGCCGCTGCGGGCTGCTCACCCTGGACGGCCATGCCCTACTGGACCGTTCGGTCCTGCCGAGCGCGGTCTACGGGCGCCGGCCGGCACGGTCCCAAGCCGCCGCCCTGGAGTCGGCGGTCGCGGAACTGCTCGCGGAACGACTTCTGGAGCCGGCCCTCGGCAGCCGGGACGCCTGGGGCCAACCCCACTACCCGGTGCGCGACGGGCAGCCGACCATCCCGCTCATCGGCTACCGCCCTGTACGGCGACGGGTGATACGCCCATGGGGCGGCACGGAACCGGACGGCTCGGGGCTGCTCACCCCCCAGTTCGTCGCCGGTCACCTGAGGCGCCTTCGACCGGGCTGCTCGCCCAGCGAGGCGCAGCGAGCGGCCTTCCGCGAACACTGCCGCAGGCTCGGCAAGGCGGACGGCTGGGAACTGCCCCACGGCTACACATTCGTCACCGAGCACACACGCGGCCGCTGACCCGCGAATCCACGTTCCCCACCCCCTTTTCCCGCCGTCTTGTTCCTCTTTTCCGGCTCCTCGGCGTCGAGCGAGCCGATCCCGCAGAACCAGCCGCAGAAACGGAGTAGGCGTACATGCACGACCGCTACCACGTCATCACGGGGCCGCCGCTGTCCCCGCCGACCGTCTCGGCCGAGGACCTCGGAGGTCTAGCCGCCGCGCTCAACGCCTTGGAACATCCGGTCGGCGCCACCCTGAACGAGCTCACGGTCGGCATGGTGGAACTCGCCTTCAACTCCCTGCCGCCCAGAGACCGGCAGAAGTTGCTCGGCGGCCTGGGCATTCGCATGGCGGCCCCTCGACGGGCGGGCAGGGCCCTGTGCCAGGACGTTCTCTCCCGGCTGCGGCGCGACGCCCGGCAGCACACCTGCACCTGCGGTATCAGAGACCTCACGCCCACCGTGCTTGATCAGATTGTCGCGGTCGCCTTCGCCCAGGACGACAAGACCGTCTCCGCCCCCGTTTCCCGATGGGACGCGACGCTGCTCCGGGCCACGGTGTTCGCCTGGTGCAACGCCTCCGTCGCCGACGCCTACGTTCTCGCCTGGGCGGCCGACCAGGACTGGTTCACGGAGACGGCCGACGAGGAGGAGTCCGTACGCCTGGCCGTCGTGGCCGACGAAGCCCGGGCCGTCGTGGCGGCGTACCCGGACTTCGACGGCATACAGGAAGGCTTCGAACGGCTGCCATCGGGCGACGGGAAGGGCGAGGCGGCAGCCGTCGCTGACAGGCCGGGCGGGAAAGCCGCCGGTTCCGAGGGCGCCGTGCCGGACTCCGGCACCCCGCACGACGTGCTCGTGACCGCATCCGAAGACGCTCGCGTCGAGCAGGGGACGGATCCGGAGGAGGCCTGCCGACAGCTGGAGTCGGCCCTCGCGGGGGCTCGGCGAGCCGCAGAGAACGTGACCGGTGCGGTGGCGGACGGTCGCCCTCCGCATGACGAGGACCTGGCTGCGCTGGGCGTGCTGGGTGCCGTCTTCGACAGCGCCGACGAGGTGTTCCGCGCGGCGGGGATGAACGGGACGCCCCGCCGCCTGGAGGACATGACGCAGGCCGCACGCGAGTATCGGGCGGCATGCGATCGTGACCGCCAGGCACGGGAGACGCTGCGGGAACTGCTGGATGTCGCAGGCCGGCCGGACAGCCCCGCCGCCTTTGCGGCCGAGGCCGTGCGAGGAGCGACCCGTCGTCTGCTGGACGCAGCGGTGTGGGAGCAGACGCAACGGCAGGAAAGCGCCGCGCTCGCCGACCTGGCACGGCTGATCCGGGAGGGACGACAGGCCTACGCGGCGACGGAGATCCTGGCCCTGCAGGATCAGATGGTGCGGGTGCTGCCCGCGTGTGCCATGGCGGTGGTCATGGCTCCTGAACTGGCGCTGGCGCGGCCGGAGGAGACTTCCGCAGAATCGGCTGGGGCTGGGGCTGGGGCTGGGGCTGGGGCCGATGCGGTGGCGGTGGCGGAGGCCACCGAAGGTGACGTCGGAGGAGCCGACGAGCACGCCGCCGACGACATGGCCGCCGAGCACGGCAAGCCGGTCGTCGAGCAGACGGACGAGAGCGTGACGGAGGGGCTCGGCGGCCGTGCCACCGGGGGACCCCAGCCTCACGCCGTACCCGAACCGGAAGCCCCCGCCCCGACGCCGACGGCCGGTCCGCTCGACACCGACGACGTGCCGGCCGTGACACCCATCGACGAGCCGACGGCACCTGCCACGGGCCCGGAAGCGGACTTCCCGGCCGCGCCTGCCCCGGCGCCCGCTTCCACCACGTCGCGCGACGAGGAGCCGGCCCTGAAGGCTCTCGCCCCCGCCACCACCGAGGAGAACCCCGACGAGGCCGCGACGGAGCGGGCCCTGACGAGGCTGGTAGTGGAGCGGCGCTTCGGACTCGCCCACCACGTGGCGAGCGCCGCCGGTCACCCCGAGCCGCAGGTGGCGGCGCTCCGCCTGGCCGGTGCCGCCGGGCTGCTGACGTCCGGTGACAGCCAAGGTGCCCGGCTGACCGCCGATCTGCTCCAGCGGTACGGGGGATACGCCGGCCGAGACGCGGAAGGCAGCGAGCTCCTTCTGCTGCCCGCCCTGCTGCGTACGGCGCTGATCACCGGGGACCATCTGGCGGGTGCCCAGCTGAAGGCACTGGCGCCCCGGCTGCCGGAACGGCTGGCGGAGGCGGCGACCGCGGTCGCCGACCGTGCCCTCAGCGGCGCCCTGATGATGGCCTCGCCGCTGGTGGTCAGCGCCGACGTCTCCGGGGCGGAGGCACGGCTGCGGGAGTTGCTGGAGCAGTGCCGTGTTCTGCTCGTGCCGCCGAGGCTTCGGTTCGCGCGGGCGACGGAGATCGCCAAGCGCTGGCTGTCCGACGACGGGCTGCTCGGATCGCTGCTCATGACCGTGGCCGGCGACCACCGTGACGGGGTGGCCCAGGTGCGCGAGCAGGCCGAGCGCCTGTCGAAGCTGCCCGAGATCAGTAACGAGATCGACCGTATGGACCGCAAGCACCGCTCGCCCAGCGGCAAGCCGCTCCAGGGCTCCGGGCGGCAGGACCTGGTGCATCTCGTGGAACGAGCCGTCGGCCTGGCCAAGGAATGGTGTCTGGCGGTCGACACCATCCGCCGAGGTGACCGCTCCGACGGCAACCGGGCGGTCAAGGAGATCTCCTCCCTGCGCCGGTCCCTACTGGACGGCCGGGAGGCGGCACTGGGCGAACTGGAGCAGCTGGCGCGGGGCTCGGCCGCCGTCAAGGCCGCGACCGCCTGGGCTGCACGTGCCTCGATGGAGGAGCTGTTCGCCCTGCTGGCCGGTGACACCGCGACCACGCGTCCCGGCGGCCCGGTGGACCCCGAACTCGTGCTGGACGCGGAACTGCTGAAGGTGTGCGACCGCCGTGACGAGCAGCCGTCGCTCGACGAGCTGCTCACCGCGGTCGACCGGAGCTGGCAGGACGCCCTCGACGAGCGGCTCGCCCACGACGCCTTCACCGCGGCTCGTACTCTCGTCGAGCTGGCGGGACGAGGGCTGCTGCCCGGTGCAGGGGCCGGGGAGTTCGCCCCGCCCGCGGTGGCCGAGATCGAGGCCCGGGCGGCCGCCCGGCGCGCAGAGCTGCGCGGGAAGCACGACGACCTCGTCGCCGAGCTGCACCGCGCGCAGGCCGACGGTGCCGTGACCGACGACCAGGACCTGCGTCTCCAGGAACTCCTCGCCGACGCCAGGGGCCGGCTTGACGGCACCGACACGTACGACCTGGTGGACGTACGACGCGCGCTCGACACCGTACGCGGCGACCTGCCCGCCTTCCGGCAGCAGGCGGCCGACCGGATCCGGGCCCGGCTCGACGCCCTGGACCCCACCGAGGAACTGCGCGCACAGGTCCTGCGGCACCTGGACACCGGTGGCCTGGCCACGGCCGCCGACCTCGTCTACTTCCTGGAGATCGGCGAGGACGTCCCGGAGATCGACGGTGGCGAGTCCCACCTGACCGAGTTCTTCCCGGCCGTGCCCGATGGGCTGCCCAAGGGCGTCGACCGCGCCCTCGTCGACCTCGTCCGGTCTGGTGGAACGCACTCGCACATCCCCATCCTGGACTACAGCGCGCTCTCGACCGACGAGGCGGCCCTGGCGGCGGACGCCCTCGACGAGTGGCGGGAGTTGGGTGTCACCGAGCCGAAGGACCGGCTCGAAGTGTCCGCCCGGAGGCAGCTGCTCCCGGCCCTCAAGCTCCTTGGCTACGACGCCAAGAGCGCCAAGCCACTGGACGAGAAGTCCCACCGGCGACGCGAGTACCGCCTCTTCGAAGCGACCGAGGTGGAGATCAACGGTAGGGCGAAGGCGCCCGCGTTCGGCTCGCAGATCCGGGAACAGGGCGGCAGCCTCCGTGTGCTGATGGTCTGGGGCCGTCCGCCTGCCGAGGTCGTCATGAGCCTGGCGGAGAGCGACACCAGCGGAGCGAGCCTCCTCGTCGCCTACTTCGGCACGCTGAGCCGTGGGGCCCGCGTCGAACTCGCCGTCGGCTCCGGCCGGCTGCAGCCGATGCTGGTCGTGGACGACGCGGCCCTGGCCTACCTCGCGGCCCGGGGCAACCGCCAGGTCAGCACGGCCACGCAGACACTGTTGCCGTTCTCCGGCGTCAACCCGTACATCCGGGAGAAGCGCGGTCGGATCGGCGGCGAGATGTTCTACGGCCGTGACGCCGAGCGGAAGAGCGTTCTGGACCGGCACGGCACGCAGGTTATCTTCGGCGGCCGGGGACTCGGCAAGTCCGCCCTGCTCAGTGACGCCGGGGAGCGGTTCGAGGGACAGCGCCCCGGATACCAGCTGGCGGTGTACGTGAACCTCGACCAGGAGAACATCGGCAAGGGCAGCTCGCTGGGGCCGGAGGCGCTGTGGAGCGTCCTCGACCGAGAGCTCAGGGCCGCCGAGGTGCTGAGCGGACAGCCGAGCCGCAAGTCGGGGAAGGACATCTCCGAACGGGTGCGCGCCGGTATCCGTGCTTGGCTCGACGGGGACTCCCGTCGGCGGCTGCTGATCCTGCTCGACGAGTGCGACCAGTTCTTCGAGGCCGATGCCCCCCGCTTCGACCAGACCAAGAAGCTCAAGGGCCTCGGGTCCGACACCAAGGACCGTGCCAAGGTGGTCTTCGCCGGCCTGCACTCCGTGCAGCGCTTCACCAAGCTTGCCAGCAACGGGCCGTTCAGCCATCTCGCGCAGACCCCGAAGGTGATCGGCCCTCTCGCTCCCCAGTCTGCCGCCGAACTGTTGGTCGACCCCATGCGGGCGCTCGGCTTCGAGTTCCAGGACATGGATCTCGTCAATCGGGTGCTCGGTTACTGCTCCTACCAGCCTTTCCTGCTGCAGATGTTCGGTCACCGGCTGGTCGAGGTGATGCACCGCAAGCGGGCACGGCGCGGAGCCGAGGGACCCCCGTACGCGGTGGAGATCGCCGACATCGAGGTCGTGGAGTCGGACACCGGTCTCAGGGACGGCATCTCGGCAGCCTTCAAGGACACCCTGAGTCTCGACCACCGCTACGACGTGATCGCCAATGTCCTGGCCTACCACGCCCGCCATCGTGGCCTTGAGGTACGGCTGAGTGATGCCGAACTGCGCGAGGAGTGCGAGACGTTTTGGCGCAAGGGCTTCGAACAGCTCGACACGGAGGGATTCCGCGCCTATCTCTCCGAGATGGTGGGCCTCGGTGTCCTCGCACCCAATCACGACGGTCAGGGCTGGCACCTGAGGGGCCCGAACGCCCTGCGCATGATCGGCACCTCCCACGAGGTGGACGCCCGTCTACTCAGGGCCGAACAGGACTGCGAACTCCAGGAGAGCATCGTTCAGGAGGGCCGTCCCGAGCTGCCCGACGGCCGACCGGCGCCGCTTACCATCACCCAGCTCGACGACCTCCTCGGCGAGCGGTCCAACCAGACGAGGGTCGTCCTCGGCACCACCGCGACCGGTGTCGGTGACGTCGGCGACACCCTTCGTACGATCGCCGGACGCATCGCCGACTGGACACTGCCACCCGTCGGCAAGCCCAGTGTCTACAAGCAGGAGCTTGCGGGCGGCCGCCCCCGGGAACGGCGGGTCGTCATCAGCGACTTCGCCCGCTATCCGGACGCCCGGCCCGAGGCGCCCCGGCAGGCCGTCGACCTGGCAGAGACACTGCTGCCCGCCACGCCGGGGGTGACCCGTGCCGTGGTCGTCGTCACCGATCCCACCCAGCTGGGTCTGTGGCGCCCCCTGCTGACGGGTACCGAACCCACCTCGGCCGCTCCCGTGGTGCTGCGTCGGCACGACCGCCGCAGCCTGCGCGGCTGGGCCCAGCGGGTCGAGAAGTTCCACACGGAGGACCGACTGGACCGACTCCACGAGCTCACCGGAGGCTGGCCGATCCTGGTTGACCGGGCCCACCGTCTCCACGGCGAACTGGGCGACCCGGACGCGGTGCTGGACCGCCTGGCCGGCCTGTGTGAGGACCGGGCCGACGCCCGCGCCTTCGTCCAGGCGACCGGCGTGTACGCGGAACCGTTGCTCGTGACCGGCTACCGGTCTCTCGCCGAGGAGTTCAAAGAGGGCCTGTTTGACCTGGAAAGTGCGGTGACTGCCGTGGCGGTTCGGATCGAGGACGAAGACGAGGCCCGCTGGATCGTCACCTGCCTTGACGCCCTTCAGGTGTTCGACCATCAGAGGAACCAGTTGCGCCTGGAACCGCTGCTCCGGAGGTGCGTGATGCTCCAGGGCTGACGCCGAGGGGACCCCCTCCTGGAGGGGGTCCCCTCGGGCTGGGCCGCCGCCGGGGGCGCGGGGCGGTACCTGAACAAATTTCGGTCCCAATCCGTGGCCTAAAGGGTGTTGCAGAAGGTCCGCTTCGGGCAGGCCTGAATGGCGTTTGACCTGCTGATGCACCGGGTCATGGCGAGGTTGTGCAGGGCGGCGACGGCCTGGACGGCATGGTGAAGTCCGTCGCCTCGCTGCCGGCAGTCGTGCAGGATCTTCCA
>NZ_JBITXP010000016.1:148888-152932 GCF_044544765.1 Streptomyces sp. NPDC053513 | reverse complement strand
GTCAGGGCGCGACAGCCTCTGGCGCCGGCAGGGCGCGGGTCCGTTGTGCCCACCCGTTCCGCCCCAGCGGAACGACTGCCCACAACGGGGTGGGCACCGCCCGGCAGGCGCGCCCACAACGGCGGGCGCGGGGGTGGGCACCGCCCGGCGGGACGGCTGCCCACCACGGCAGGGGCACCGCCCCGCGGGCGCAGGCCGCAACGGCGGGGGCACCGCCCGGCGGGTGCGCGCCCGCAACGGGGGCGCGGGGTGGTTGCCCGCCGTCGGTGTGGGCAAGGTCGCCGCATGGAAACGATCACCCGGCTCGACCTCGGGCACTTCACCCGCCCCGCCGAAGAATGGGACGGCCCCCACGCGCGCGTGGAGCCCGTTCTCGGTTATCTCGTGCGCCACGCGGGCGTGAGGCTGCTGTTCGACACCGGCATGGGGACCGGCTCCCCGGAGACCGACGCGCACTACCGGCCCGTCCGGCACCCCCTGCCCGTCGGCCCCGACGACGTCGACCTCGTCGTCAACTGCCACCTGCACTTCGACCACATCGGCGGCAACCGGCTCTTCCCCACGACGCCCGTCCTCGTGCAGCGCAAGGAGCTCGCCGCCGCCCGTGCCGGCGGGTACACCATCGACTCGCTGCTGCCCGGCGTCCGGTACGAGGAGCTCGACGGCGAGCACGAGATCGCGCCCGGTGCGCTGATCGTGCCCACGCCCGGCCACACCGAGGGCCACCAGTCGCTCGTCCTCGACCACGGCGACCGGATCACGGTCCTGGCCGGCCAGGCGTACGACTTCGCCCACGAGTTCGGCAGCCCGTACCTCCCCTGGCTCGACCGGCTCGGCGAGCTCGCCGACGGCCGTCCCGCGCGTGTCCTGTTCGCCCACGACCGCGACCTTTGGGAAGGTGTGCTGCCGCCGCCCCGGTAGCCTGTGCGCCCGTGACCGAAACCCTGATCTGGACCGTCGTCGCGCTGATCCTCATCGGCGTCTACCTGAGCTGGACCGCCGGACGGCTCGACCGCCTGCACACCCGCATCGACGCCGCCCGCGCCGCCCTGGACGCGCAGCTCCTGCGCCGGGCCTCGGTCACCCAGGAGCTCGCCACCTCCGGCGTCCTCGACCCGGCCGCCTCGATCGTGCTGTACGAGGCCGCGCACGCGGCCCGGCAGGCGGAGGAGGACCACCGGGAGGTCGCCGAGAGCGAGCTGAGCCAGGCGCTGCGGGCCGTCTTCGGCGAGCCCGAGCAGGTGGAGCTCGTCCGCCAGGCGCCCGGTGGCGAGGAGGCCGCGGGCGAGCTCGCGCAGGCCGTCCGCCGCGTCCCGATGGCCCGCCGCTTCCACAACGACGCCGTCCGCGCCGCCCGCGCCCTGCGCCGCCACCGCAAGGTCCGCTGGTTCCGGCTCGCGGGCCACGCCCCCTTCCCGCTGGCCTTCGAAATGGACGACGAGCCGCCCGCGGCCCTTGCTGATCGTCCGGCCTGACGCTCGTAGCCTGGGAAAACGATCCACCGGGTCCACATTGGCCCTTGATGTGGACCGCAGGTGGCCTGTTTCCTCGTCTTGTCGTCAACCCCCGTTGTCACGAGTGAGGTATCCGTGTCCACCACGCCTTCCACCAACTTCCAGTCCCCCGAGACCGGCACCGCGCGCGTCAAGCGCGGCATGGCCGAGCAGCTCAAGGGCGGCGTGATCATGGACGTGGTCAACGCCGAGCAGGCGAAGATCGCCGAGGACGCCGGCGCCGTGGCCGTCATGGCCCTGGAGCGGGTCCCCGCGGACATCCGCAAGGACGGCGGCGTCGCCCGCATGTCCGACCCGAACATGATCGAGGAGATCATCGGCGCGGTCTCCATCCCGGTCATGGCCAAGTCCCGCATCGGCCACTTCGTCGAGGCCCAGGTCCTGCAGTCCCTCGGTGTCGACTACATCGACGAGTCCGAGGTCCTGACCCCGGCCGACGAGATCAACCACTCCGACAAGTGGGCCTTCACGACCCCCTTCGTCTGTGGTGCCACCAACCTGGGCGAGGCCCTGCGCCGCATCGCCGAGGGCGCGGCCATGATCCGCTCCAAGGGCGAGGCCGGCACCGGCAACGTCGTCGAGGCCGTCCGCCACCTGCGCCAGATCAAGAACGAGATCGCCAAGCTGCGCGGCTTCGACAACAACGAACTGTTCGCCGCCGCCAAGGAGCTGCGCGCCCCGTACGAGCTCGTCAAGGAGGTCGCCGAGCTCGGCAAGCTGCCGGTCGTGCTGTTCTCCGCCGGTGGTGTCGCCACCCCCGCCGACGCCGCGCTCATGCGCCAGCTCGGCGCCGAGGGCGTCTTCGTCGGCTCCGGCATCTTCAAGTCGGGCGACCCGGCCAAGCGCGCCGCCGCCATCGTGAAGGCCACCACCTTCTACGACGACCCGAAGGTCATCGCGGACGCCTCCCGCAACCTGGGCGAGGCCATGGTCGGCATCAACTGCGACACCCTCCCCGAGTCCGAGCGCTACGCGAACCGGGGCTGGTAAGCACCCATGAGCACGCCCGTGATCGGTGTCCTGGCCCTCCAGGGCGACGTACGGGAGCACCTGATCGCCCTGGCCGCGGCGGACGCCGTGGCCAGGCCGGTCCGGCGCCCCGAGGAGCTCGCCGAGGTCGACGGCCTGGTCGTCCCCGGCGGTGAGTCCACCACCATCTCCAAGCTGGCCGTCCTCTTCGGCCTGATGGAGCCGCTGCGCGAGCGGATCGCGGGCGGCATGCCCGTCTACGGCACCTGCGCCGGCCTGATCATGCTCGCCGACAAGATCCTCGACCCGCGCTCGGGCCAGGAGACCTTCGGCGGCATCGACATGATCGTCCGCCGCAACGCCTTCGGCCGGCAGAACGAGTCCTTCGAGGCCGGTGTCACCGTGACGGGCATCGACTCTCCCGTCGAGGGCGTCTTCATCCGCGCCCCGTGGGTGGAGTCGGTCGGCGCCCAGGTCGAGGTGCTCGCCGAGCACGACGGCCACATCGTCGCCGTCCGCCAGGGCCGCGCCCTCGCCACCTCCTTCCACCCCGAGCTCACCGGCGACCACCGCATCCACGAGCTGTTCGTGGACATGGTGCGCGCGGAACGGTGACGCGATCCCGGTAGGATCTCTGGGGTTCGTCCAAGAAGTTGGTTACGCGAAGGAGACAGGCAGATGTCCGGCCACTCTAAATGGGCTACGACGAAGCACAAGAAGGCCGTGATCGACGCCAAGCGCGGCAAGCTCTTCGCGAAGCTGATCAAGAACATCGAGGTCGCGGCCCGGACCGGCGGCGCCGACCCCGAGGGCAACCCGACGCTCTTCGACGCCATCCAGAAGGCGAAGAAGAGCTCGGTCCCGAACAAGAACATCGACTCCGCGGTCAAGCGCGGCGGCGGCCTCGAGGCCGGCGGCGTCGACTACGACACGATCATGTACGAGGGCTACGGCCCGAACGGCGTCGCGGTGCTCATCGAGTGCCTCACCGACAACCGCAACCGCGCCGCCTCCGACGTGCGCGTCGCCATGACCCGCAACGGCGGCTCCATGGCCGACCCGGGCTCCGTCTCGTACCTGTTCAACCGCAAGGGCGTCGTCGTGCTCCCCAAGGGCGAGCTGTCCGAGGACGACGTCCTGGAGGTCGTGCTCGACGCGGGCGCCGAGGAGGTCAACGACCTCGGCGACAACTTCGAGGTCATCAGCGAGTCCACGGACCTGGTCGCGGTCCGTACCGCCCTCCAGAAGGCCGGCATCGACTACGACTCGGCCGAGTCCCAGTTCGTCCCGACCATGCAGGTCGAGCTGGACGAGGAGGGCGCGCGCAAGATGTTCAAGCTGATCGACGCCCTGGAGGACAGCGACGACGTGCAGAACGTCTTCGCCAACTTCGACGTCAGCGACGAGGTCATGGAGAAGGTCGACGCCTGATCGCGACCTTTTCGAGCAGCGGGGGGGGGGGGGGGCGCCCCCCCCCCCCCGCCCGGGGGGGGGGGGGGGGGCGGCGGGCGCGCCCCCCCGCCCCGGGCGGGCGAGGGGGGGGGCGGCGCGCGGGGGGGGT